>CAYPFC010000142.1:0-7562 GCA_964409815.1 uncultured Pseudobdellovibrionaceae bacterium | reverse complement strand
AGCGCGAATCCGCGAAGGCCAGAATTCGCTGCTGTAGGATTCGTCAATGAGGATGAAGCAGGACGGATTTTCTTTGATGGAAGTAATCATGGCGATCGGCGTGGGTACCATGCTCGTCGTCGCCGTAACGAGCTTCTTAAACCAGCTCGGAACCTCACAAAGACAACTCGACCTTCAGATCAAGGCGAATGAGTATTTCGCGACTCTGACAGCGATACTTTCCAACCCCGATCAGTGCGCGAAAGCCATCGGCGGGGGAGAAGATCCCCTTCTCGATTATCCCGGAACGATTTTCGACATCAATACGGGAATCGCTTCGCTCGCGATTCGCGATCCGGCGATGCCGCTGGATAACAGCGACCCAAAGGCGCCGAATAAACCTAATGTGAAATTCTCGGCTCATGCCGGTCCGATTCTTGAGGCTCCCGAGACCGCGAAGGCGCATCGACAGCTCGTCATACGCGAGCTCGCCCTTCGCAACGTCACGGCGCTCGGGACCGAGAAGGATGCCGAGTACATGAGACCGAACAAATCGATTCTCACGGTCGCCCGGCGAAGTTTCGCGGTGGATCTGGTCACCAGCGTTGAAAGCACGGCGCAAGGAGCGATTCCGCTTCGGCCGAAATCGATTCCGGTGGTGATCGAAGTCGACCGGCTCAAGAGCGGGGGCCCCCAAGTTTGGCGCATTCGCTCGTGTCGCGGCGGGCATGGCGAGGACAGCCAGCTCGGCTGGGATGAGGACGACGTAACCGAGCATTGTGAGGTTATTGGCGCGAAGGTGAATGAGTCCGTTCGCTGTCCCGTCGGGACGTACATGATGAGCACGAAGCTCGTCATACAGGCGGGCGGAAACAGAAGATTCGAGTGCGGATGCGGCTCGAAGGGCGGCTGCGTGACCTGCGAGGAGCGAACGACCACGGCCGACCCGAAAATCACTTGCTGTCCGGCGGTGCGATAATGAGAAACGCGTTCTACGTTCTCATTTGCGCGGTCGCCTTCAGTTGCATGACCTACGAGCTCGTGCTCGCGCAAATTTCCTCGGCGCTTCTCGGGAACGCGCTCCTGCGCTACACAATGACCATCGGACTTTACCTGGCTTCGCTCGGCCTCGGCGCGCTCGCGGCGGGCCGGCTCGACGTTTCGAAATACACGACCCGGCTCTTTTGGACCGAGATCGCGCTCGTATTCATCGGCGGCTTAAGTCCGCTCATCGCCGTCGCGTGTGAGTACCTGCTTCGACAGTCTCTCGATCCCACCGGAGCCGCTTTCGACCTCGCCCTTCAGGCCGTTATGTACACGGTCACGATCGTGGTCGGTTTCCTTGCGGGACTCGAGCTGCCGATACTCGTCCAGATCGGCGAGTCGCGACTGAAAGTCGGAGGAGGGCGCGTGCTCGCCGTCGACCAGCTCGGCACGCTTGCGGCGCTCGTCGTTTTTTCATGGGCGCTCCTTCCCGGGTACGGCGTTTTCATGGCTGCCGGCGTGGCGTGCGCCATCAGTTGTATCGGTGCCGCCTTTACGTTGTTTTTCCTCCCAAAAGAAGAGGCGGACTTTAAGAAAATGGCCGCTCTCGCCTGCGGCGTGCTTTTAAGTGTCGGCCTGCAGGTGGGTCACGGACAACTTGGCGACGCGGTTTCGCGTTCGATCTACACCGCGGAGGTCAGATGAGCGAGACGCGCATTTCCCTCCGCGCGCTTACGGCGCTTAGCTTAATCACGTCGGCCTTCGCTTTGATGTACACGCAGCTGCTCGTAAAAGCGCTCGTTTCCGTCGCGGGCGACGTGATCTTCGTGCAAACGCTGACGCTCGCATGCTACTTGGGCGCGTTCGGTCTGGGTTCATTCATCGGTGACGCCGTTCAAGAGCGACGGATGCGACTGAGATTGACTCAAGTGGAATTCGGATTGAGTCTCGCCGGCGCGCTCGGAGTGCTCTTCGTGTACGCCGTCTACTTCATATATAAGTTCTACTTTCACGATCTTCTCATTGATTCTTTTGTGGCGGTCGCGCAATCGAGATTCCGCGTGGCGGTGCTGGCGCAAATTCTCACGGTGGCGCTCGGGCTGTTCTCGGGACTCGAGCTCGCGTTCTGGCTGCGGCTCGCGCGCGGAATCGATCCGAGCAAGGGCACGAGCTACATTCTGGGCGGCAACTACCTGGGAGCCGTCATGGGAATCACGGCGTACGCCGCGCTGGTCCCGCTCGTTTCGCCGCTGATCGCCGGAGTTCTTACGGCGCTGGCGAATCTCGGAGTGTTCGCTTATCTGGCCTGGAACCTCGAAAGCCCCGAGCGCTGGCGCCGCAGGCTTCATCTTGGAATGGGCTACTCGCTGGCGGCCATGTTGATTTACATCTCGGTGTCTTCAATCTCCATCGAACAGTGGCACCTCAAAGCTAAATACACAATGGGACTTAAGCTCTTCGATCTTGCGACATTGCCCGCGTTCATGAAAAACGTTTTGTTGCCCCGGGCGGACGTAATCCACATCCAGACACGCTACCAGGCCGCGGACTTCGTGCCCTCGCGTAACGGCGATTACGTATTCTACCTGGATGGACACCGGCAGATCGACCAAAGCTGGTCGGCAAGCTATCACGAGAGTCTAATTCACATGCCCGTGCAGTTTTATAAGAATGTTCCGAAGCGGGTTCTGGTTTTGGGCGGCGGAGACGGCGTCGCCACGCAGGAGCTGTTGAAGTACGGCGACGCGATTGAAAGCATAGACGTCGTCGAGCTCGATCCCGACATCATTAAGCTCGCGCGAGAGAACCGCTATTTCCTGAATCTCAACAAAGGCGCTTTTCTTAACAATAGGGTGCGCGTCCACGCGCAAGACGCGATTCAGTTCTTAAGGCTCCACTCGCAGACCTACGACGCGATCATCGCCGATTTTCCGCTCCCGTACGATTACGACCTTCTCAAGCTCTTTAGCGTCGAGATGTACCGCATGATCGCCGCGCGCCTGAGCCCCGACGGGATTTTCGTCTTCGATTCGGGTATGGGCACGATCGGTGAGTCCAAAAAATGGAATAAGATCGTCTGGAATACCCTAAAGGCCGCGGGCTTTAAGGGAATTTATCCTTACATCGGAAATGAAATCTTCGTCGTCGCGCGCCTGGACGAGCGCCAACCACAGTTCGAGTTCACGGACTTCGGATTGAACCACCAATTCTTGAATCACGAGACTCTGCTCGCGGCAAATCACCCGGCGGAGAGCTACGAGATCGATCCCGAGCAGGTGAACAGTATCTTCAAGCCGAAATTGAGAGCGCTAAGAGCATGGCAGTTTTAAGAATCTCGCGAGCGATCGCGCTCTTAATGATGCCGTTCCTGCTTACGAGCTGCTCCTGCCGGCGCGAAGAGCCCCCGCCGTTACCGTTGAAGAATAAGGTCGTTCCCTCGGGAACACAGACCCTCACCGCGCGCCTTCCGCGCCAGGCTTCCCCGTCGGGAACGCGCGCCCGACGGGTCGTCTTAAGCCTTAAGTTCGTGCGATATCCGCTCGAGGTTCAGGCGAATCACAAATTCGCGATTCAAGTTCAGGTGAGCGACGCGTTCGGCGTGCCCCTTAAGGACAAGAAGATTTACGTGAACCTCAGCCTCGCTAAGGCTCCGCCGGATATCGAAACGTTCTCTCAGGGAAATTCCATGCGCGAAACCGTGAATGGTGTAGCGACGTTCGAGGATCTCGAGCTAGAGACCCCGGGCGAGTACGTTATCGAGGCGAGCGCTCAGGACGAGAAGATCACCGGGGAAACTTTGAGAATTATCGCCGAGCTACCGCGTCTGGTGAATCTCTCGCTCGACGGAAAGGTGACGAAGGCGAAATATCAGCCTCCCGACACGTATACGACAGTTGATGGCGATACCTATACCGGAATCCGATTCGGAAAATCGATATTCGTCGTCGACGGAATCCGCTACGAGGTCATTCGCCGCGAAGACAGCAATCTCGAGATCACAACCCTGCCTCCGGAGAAGCCGTGATGAAGACCTTACTCAATTCCCGCGGCGGGATCATGATGTACGTCTTGGGCGCGCTCACGATCAGCGGGCTCGTCGTGCAGATGCTCATGCTGAATCTGGATTCGTCAAAGCGCCATCAAGTTCAGGTGCAAAAATCCGTGGATGCCACCCTCTTCGTGCAGGGCCTCGCGGAGCTGATAGAGAGCACCGAAGCTTGCAGCAACACGCTCGGCTTCGGTTACCATACGGCCACCAGCGCGAACTTCGCGAACGACTTTGATCCGACCCAAAGACACGATTTCGAGCAGCCGATCAAGATCATGGATCCGAGCGGAAAAAACAAAACCATGTACGAGGCGTGGAGCGGCGATTTTACGAAAGACGAGCCGCCGGTGACCGCTCTTGCCACGCCGAATCTCTTGATTCGAAAGCTCGCGCTTAAGAAGAAGAAGACCGAGCCAGAGAATTTGGCTGACCTCGGTGAGCAGCGGATTACTCACGATCCCTGGGATACCGATAGAGTTCTGTCCGAACCCATGGACGTGCGTTCGGTGTGGGCCGAGCTCGTCGTCGTCCTCGAAAATTTCGGCGGTGACGCCTCGGTGTTCGCCGCGCCAAGCATGCGACGAACGATTGATCTCGCGCTTTATACGGAGAAACGGGCGTCACGGCCTAACGGTTGGAAGGTGCTTACCTGCACCCCATTCGTCGGCCAGCCCACTCTGCCCGGGTGGAGCTCAACGGGATCGACCTCGCTTTCGCGCGTGACGGGCAATAACGATGTGAAGTGTGAGCCTGGAAAGTACGCGGTTAGCGTGAAGCCCGAAGGGCGGGGCGACCGGGATGGAGACGGCGTCGGCGACGGCGTTCATCTCACCCTGTGGTGCGCCCCGGTAAATCGATAACTAACTAGTCAATATCGCCGGTCGCGGCCGTATAGTGAACTTTGACTTCACTGTCAGGCGGCTGCGATTCCCAATCAATCTCACGCCCCAAAACGATCGCGTTTTCGCGCGGATCGAACGTCCATCCGGTTTTGGGATGGTTGGGGAGATCCGCGGCTCCGTAAGTCACGCGGAGCGTGTCCTTGTCGGGGCGGCGGGAGAGGTAAATCTTGTTACCGACTTCGTCGACGATGCTCGCGGCGGCTTCCGCGAGGCGTTTACCGAAATCCGGCGCGCAAAGGTTCATCTCGTTCGCTCCCGCCTGCGGGAACATGTTCAAGAACGCCTCGATCAGCGTGGGCGGCTGGAACGAGTCCCGCGCGCAGTTGGTCTCGCTCGTCGGAATCAGCGCACCGAAGGCGAAGACCTTCTTTTTGCGGTTGTTCTTCATCGCGAGCAGGTAGTTGTAAAGCCCGAGAGGGTCGATATTACTTTGGTCTTCCGCATCCGTGATAAAGATCACCACGAAGGCCGAGTGCTTGCGCGCAAATCCCGTGTTCCAGGTCGAGAGCAGCGTCGGATCCATCGCCATTTTCACGGCGTCAAATGGCGCCTCCGTTCCCGAGCCGGTGACTCCGAGGCGGAGATTCTGTGCGAGGATCTGCTCGGCGTTCGCCGTGCGCTTGTTCACGACCCGCGTGGAGCCCGCGAACTTTCCGCAGCACGGGCTTGCGAACCCATCCACATCGGTCGAAGTGACCGCGATGTTGTAGTCGAGGATCGGCGCGCGAAAGAATTCCGAGACAAATTGAGGGATATTCGCCGCCAAGTTCGCCTGGTGCGTGCTCATCGAGCCTGAATTGTCGACGACGAAAAGAATATCGGCCTGAGGAGAAAAGTCGTCGATGGTTTCATTTCCTTCGCTGACGTCGTCTTTCTGCTCGGTCGGCTTCAAGTATATGGACGCGGTCTTGTCCGTGCAGGCGCTCGCGCCCGCCAGGACGACGAGCAAGAGTGCGAGTCGATGGATCAACGTCATGTCGATTTCCCCTTTCCGCCGGCCGCGTGGCACGATTTCTTCACGTTCACGCGGTAATTTCCGATTTCATCGAACCAAACTTCCTTTTCCGCAGGGAATTTCAAGACGTCCCGGGCTTTTGAGCCCGTAACGCCTTTTTGCTCGGTGGCGGGGCCGCGCGTGTTCTTGGCGATCCGCTCGGCGACCGAGACCTGCTGGATCACTTCGGCTTCCACGATGTGAAGCTTACGAAGGATCTCTTTGATCTCGGCGACTTCCTGCTTCGCGAGCTGTTGAATGCGCTGGTTGCTCGCGGCCGCGGCCGTATGGGCGCGCAGGTCCGTGTTCTTCTTGAGCTGGTCGAAGTAACCCTGCAGGCCCGTCAGCGCGAGCGATTTCGAGTAAATCACTTCGGCGGCCTTGGCTTCGTTCTCGAAATTCTTTTGAGCTTGAGCATTGTCGAACAGGCGATCGTCGCGCGCGACCATGCGCGGAAGAGTCTGCGATTCTTTACCGAGCTCGCTGCGCGAAATGCGCTTCTGCTTCAACAAGCCGAGGAGTTTCTTCGCCTCCGGAATCTCGCTCGATGCGGCCAAGCGCTCGAGTTGCTCGGCGCGCGGCTTAAACACTTTAGGAAACGTCGAGAGCGACGTGATCACTCCGGGGTAATCGCACATTTTCAACAGCGAGAGCGAGTGCACGAAGAAGCTCTCGGCACCGGCTTGAACGGCCATCGCGGGAAGAACCAGCGATTGCGCGACGGCTAGGGCGTTGTTCGCCTCTCCGCGACGAACATACGACCACGCCATCTCTTCTTGAGCGTCGGGCCAATATTCGGAGGTTTTGTCGACTTTCTCGTAGTACTTCACGGCGGCCGAGAAGTGCCCGCGCTGGAAGAGCAGGCGGGCCGCGGTGAGCTCCATCAAGTCTTTCGAAACCGCGAAGGGCTCGGCTTTCATCAGCTGCGCCAAGATCTTCGCTGCGTCCTCAACCTGATTCTGAAGAGAGTGCGCGACGACGAGCTGCCAACCCACGCGCGCGCGCTCCATGCTGCCCGAGGGGAGCTTGGCATACAGCGCGTTGAGGGCTTTGACGTCCTTCATCGAGGCCAGGTCGCGAACTTCGGCGCGGAAAGCGGCTTCCGGAGAGAAAATCTCCGAAAACGCCGGGCGCCACTTGATCGCGGCCAGATCCCACGCGAAATGTCCCGCCGGAGCCGCGTTTTTCCACATGGTGCGGATCTCGGCGTGCACTTGGCCGGGGTTTTCGACGTTCTTAAAGAGCAGCTCCAATCCGGTTACGGGCAGGCCGGCTTTGAAGTGCGCCAGGGCCCACAATGCGCGCCCGTTCGGGGATTTCTGAAAGGCCGTGCCTTCGAAAGCCACCGGGAACTGGAGCAGCGCCTTATCCCACTCGTCACTCTCGATGTAGCGCACGAAAACGCTTTGATCGGGAGTTGGATTTTGGATTTGCGTCTGGAGAATATAGAACAGCGGGGATACGGGAGCGGTCTTCTTGGTCGCGGAGGTCGTCGTCTTTTTGCCTTCGTTCGCTTCGTCGAACATCGACTCCATGTCATCGGCGAGGGCCATCTGGCCGGCGGCCAGGAGCGAGAGCCCCGTGGCCATCAAAGATCTTCGAATCATAGCATCCATCCTACTTGAACCGAGCCGACGGTCAGATCGAGATCTTT
>CAYPFC010000141.1:1260-7639 GCA_964409815.1 uncultured Pseudobdellovibrionaceae bacterium | reverse complement strand
GGCGAAGTCGCGGCGGTGAAGGTGCACTTGCGCGCGCATTTCGTGGCAGTTGCCCTGAAGTCTCGCATTCGAGCCGGCGCGAGCTTCCTCGATATTTTGGGCGAGGAGGTGAAGCGCTTCTTCGTAGCGCTCTTCGCCGACGTAGGCCGAAGCCAAGTTCACCCGGGCGACGAGGCTCATGTAGCCCGAGGGCGGCGTCTGCGCGATGAACGCTTCGAGCGCGTGGGTCGCGCCGGAGTACTCCCATTCGCTGAAGTGGCAGAAGCTGCGGTAAAGCAATGCGTCCGGCACTTCAAGAGTGTTCACGCGCTCGAGCGTCTGGAGCGCCTCGCGGGTCGCGCCGATTCGGTGAAGGAGCACGCCGTATTCCGCGAGCTCGGCATTCGTCGCGACGACGCCCGAGCGCGCGCGCTCGGGATGAACGATCGGTGTCAGTAATCGCATGCCCAGATTCAAAAGCCCGGCGCGACGGCAGATGTTCGCGAGCGGCTGGCGCCATTCGCGGGGAACGCGGGCGGCGTTGATTTTCTGAAGCTCCTTCGCGGCATGGGCGGCGCGCCCGGCGCGAATTTCGGCTTCAGAATGTTCGACGATCAGTTGAAATGGCTTCATGAGCCGCTCTCAAAATCCACGTTGAGTGCCATGGGAGGATTCGCCAGGAAGCAGTTTCCGGTCAGCGGCGCGCCTTGGTTCGGTGTTACGCTATCCGTGAAGCGCGAGATACACGCGTTCTCGCTGTCGGTGGCCCCGTTCGTCAACAAAAGGTCCTGAAGGAAGTTCGTGCTCACGCGGACAAGTACCCCTTGCATCAGCGCGTCCGGGTTCGTCGGCGAGATCGCCAGGCTCGGCGCTCCGGCCGAGGCGCCGGATGTTTGCATCATGAAGACGGCTTGACCCAAGTGAAAATAGCCGCGGCCCGGGATAACGGACGACACGTAACTTTTGCCCTCGCCGCATTTGTAGCTTCCCGAGATCTCGCTGCTCAGTTTGACTTCGCTCACGTACTTCGAGGTCACGCGGGCCGCATAAGCGTTCGCATCGCCCGCGGATTTGACGATCTTGATGTCGGCGTAGACCACGCCTTGCTTCTGAGCCTTGCAGAACGCGTAGAGCGGTCCCGAGAACGCCGGGAGCGTCGGGGAGCTCGGCCCGCCCGCGCCGCCGTTTGGCGACTGGCCGTCACCGTCTGCCCGCGTGGGCTCAGCCTGAAACAGGCGATTTTGAAAAACGTAAACGCTCACCGAATGGTCGAGCCCTTCGTCGTAGTGAACGAAATCTTGCGAGATCTTCTTCGCGGGAGCAACCGGCGCGCAATTGGCGCGCGTGAGGTAAAGCTCTCCGCTTTTCGTTTCGATAATTCGAGATTTCGCGGAATCGCCGTCCGTGCATTCTTTGGCGATGTCGGGATTCGCGTACGGCTTGCCTTCGTATCCGGTGCCGTTGCCGTCGCCGCCGACTTGCGGTTTTTGTGTATTGCCGGCTTCACCGAACTGAGCCGGAACCGTGCAGTTTTGGAACGCGCCCAACATCAACGCGAGCATCATCATCGCCAGGGACGGCGCGACGATACGCTTCGTTTTGCCTGCCATGTGAATAACCCCCACTAACCCTTTACCCAGAGAACTGACTTCAGATTATAGAAATACGAGACATTCTTCGACTGACATCTGTTGGCCGGCTTTAAATCGCTCGCGCTCGTCTCAATCTGGATCACGCCGCCGCGAAACGCATTTGACCGATCACGCGAGACTTCATGCACAGGGCGGGCATTGAACGTAGCAGGTGTCTGTTCAAGAGCACTTCGCCCGCGTCGCCGTTCGCGCCCATGAGCTCCGCGGTCTTTAATTCATGACCGCGAGTCATGCCGAAGCGAAGCTCGAGGCCATGTCTTGCGAAGTCGGATTTTAATTCTTTGAAGAACATCATCATCTGGCGGCAGCTTCGCGCGGGCGTGTCGGCGTGAGCCATGAATACCAAGCCGCGGTCCGAGTCTTCCATCAGTCGAAGGCCATACTTCGTCGCGCGCACGAGAGCTGTAGCGAGCAATCGCTCGTGAATAGCGCGGCTCTCCGAATCCACGTAAGACGAATAGACCGAGTGCACCGAGCCGAGGATCGCGTCCTGCGGGACGAAGACCGTTTTTTTCTTCTTCACGAGAGAAAGGGCGATCTCCCTTACTCCATCCATCAAGTTACGCATTCTGCCTCCATTGACGTGTTTCATGCTTTCATCTTCGCCCCGTCCGAGGAAACCCGGTACTGACATGGTTTGGCCAGTACGCGGATTTTCACTGACATCTTTTGGCCGGTTAGGTAGATTTCGTCCATGATTGAGATTCGGCACGCAAAACCGTTGGAATCCTCCCGCAAAGACGCTCTAGAAGCGGCTTGGAGCCAGGTTCTCGCAAGGCCTGAATCGGGGTTCACGCGCATTCCGGAAATGGAAGCGGAGTGGAAGAGCATCGAGCACCATGCGCACGGCGCGCGCCCCGCGAAACGCATTCTCGTATTGGGAATCGGGGGCTCGAGCCTCGGCGCGCAAGTCATTCATCAATCTTTAAGAAGTCATCATGACGTCCGATTTCTCGCCTCGCCGGATCCCGACGTATGGGCCTCGCTCAAAGGGTTCTCAGGTCCCGATTGGCGGGACAAGCATATCGTGATCGTATCGAAGAGCGGAAACACGCTCGAGACGCTCGCTTGGGTCGAGCAAATCGCGGCGAACGAGCCGAGCTGGCTGAAGACCTCGCAAGTGAGCGCAGTCGCGAGTCCCGGCGGCGGCGCCCTCCAAACTTGGGCCGCAAAGAACGAGATCCCAACCCTGTGGATTCCGGAGTCCGTGGGAGGCCGATATTCGGTACTGACCGCCGCCGGAATGCTGCCCGCTGCCTTGATGGGATTGAATCTGAAGGAGTTCCGCGCGGGCGCCGCGTGGGCGTTGAAGCGCGCGGATTTGGCGTCGGTATTGTGTTCCGAGATGATGGACTCGTTCGCGCGCGGCGAGTGGGTCACGCAGATGTGGACCTATTCCGAGAGCCTCGGGCTTTTCGGAGAGTGGTGGCAGCAGCTTTGGTCCGAGTCGCTCGCGAAACGGGTCACTCGCGACGGAAAGCCCGCTCCGAGGATCAGCACTCCAATGGGCTGCCGCGGCCCGCGCGATCAGCATTCGCTCTTACAGCAGCTGATGGAAGGCGCGCGCGACAAGTACACGTTCATCAACCGCGTACGCGCGGTCGAGATCAGTGAGCCGTCGATTCGCCCTTCGCTCTTCGCCGGAATGCCCTTTCACAATCGAAACATTTCACTCGGTAAGATCCTCGGCATGGAGGCGCAGGCGTTCGAAAAGTCGCTCGCGGACTCGGATCTGAAGTTTTCGACGATCGCGCTGGAGGGGTTGAGCGAGCGCTCGCTCGGCGCGTACTTCATGCTTTGGCAAATGACCATTGCGCTTTTCGCCGAAGTTGTCGGCGTGAACGCTTACGACCAACCCGGCGTAGAGCTCGGAAAAAAGTACGCCGCGCAACTTATTCTTCAATAATTTCGGAAATCCATTCGAAACGAGACGCTCATCTTGGGACTTTACTTTCACCGGACGTAGGCCGAAAAGTTCTGCATCGGAGGTCACATGCCTAAAGCTCCCGTGAAGAAGAAAACCGCGAAAAAACCCGCGAAAGCGATGAGCAAGAAACCCGCTTCCAAGCGCAAGGCGAAGCCGAAGCCGCCGGAACCGAGTTTCATGTGGAAGTTATTGAAGCGAAAAGAAGCGGAACGGATGGAGAAGCAAAAGAACGGTCCGAACCCGTTCGGCGGAAATCCCGATAACCGCTTTCGCGCGGACTCTCGACCTCTAAGTTATGCTAAATTCCAGGGCCCGAGGCGGCGCGCGGCTTAGCTCGCGCGCTTCGAGCAATCGGCGACCGTTTGAGGGGCGCGGCTCCCGCGCTCTCTCACAACCTTCCAGAAATAATCGTCCAGATATCCCGTAAAGTACCGGCTCACGCGACCGTGACCGTTGCGAACCCACTCGGCGTTCGCTTCTTCCGGCGTCCAACCCAAGTGCAAAACCCGATGGAGCGCGATCAAGAGCCCGGTGCGGTCCGCGCCGTGCTCGCAGTGGACGTAAACGGGCTTTTCCGGAGTCGCGGCCGCCATGATCTCGAGCGCTCGACGGATGCCGAGGTCTTCGAGCTCCGTTTTCGGAGCGTGCGATTTCAGCGGGAAGTTGTACCACTCGAGTCCGCGCATCTCCCATAGTAGACGCTCGTTGTCGCGCGCCTCGCGACTCTCGCCCGGCTGGCGCCACCACGAAACCCAACCCGAGATCGAATTGTCCACGTCACCGCCCTGAAGATTGATCATCGAATAAATGCCGGCAACCGCGATGGCGTCGAGCCCGGTACCTTCGGATTTCGACGAAGGATTTCCGCCGGCGTAGATTGAAGCGGTGACTTGGCGAAAACGCGGAACAAGCGTGCCGATCGCGTCGATATCCACCTGCGCGAACGCGGGCAAAGCGAGGGCGATGAGACTGGAGAAAATGAAGGTCTTTAAATGCATAGAAAACAGAGTCTATCAGACGGATCGGGGCTTTGGGAGAGTCAGGTAGATTTTGCAAGCCCGGTCGGGCCGGGGCTCTTCCGGGCGCCAATATATAGGAGGAGGACGGCCGCTAGCCCCGCGGGAATCAAATAATGCACGACGCGGAAAAGAACGAGGCTGGAGAGGATCTCCGCGTCGGAAAGGTAGGGCCTGAGCAGAAAAAGGAGGCTGCCCTCCAGAACGCCGAGGCCGCCGGGCACGAACGAAAGAATCGCGATCAATTGGCCCACCAGGTAGAACGCCGAGAAGTGCACGACGCCGCGGACGCGATCCTCGGGCAGCAGCACGTAGAAGGTCAGCGCGATGACGATCGCATCGAGCCCTCCGGCGAGCAGTTTATAAAGCCCGCCGCGAAGATCGGGCAGGTCCATGTGTACGCGCCACAGATTCACGCGACGGCCGCGCGCGATCGCGCAACCGGCGAGGTAAATCAAAACAAGCGCGAGCATTCCGATTCCGAGCGCTCGCGCCGAAAAGGGACTCATCTTGAAGAGTCGACCCGCTTCCGGAACGGCGAGCAGCGCGGCCCCGGCGGCAGAGAGAAACCCAACCCACCACGCCTCGACGTTAAAGAGGATCAGTTGAGTGATTTTCGTGAGCGAGAGCCCGCGCCGCGAGTAGCACTTCACGCGCACGGCGAATCCCGAGATCATCGAGTATCCGATAAGATTGCTTAACGGAAACGCCATGGCGCACGTGCGGAAAATTTGGACATAGGGGAGAGGCACCCCCAACTGACGGAGACTCGAAAAATCGTAAAGGCTCCAGATTCCGTAGTTCACCGCGACCAACCCCAAGGCGAGAGCGATTTGCCCCGCCGAATACGTCTTGAGCGTTCGCAGGAAGTCTTCCAGCTCGAGGTGACGAAGCTCAGCATAGAGCAGGGCAAACGCGGCGATAAGAACTACGAACGGAGCATACGCGATAAGGCGGCGCATGCGTCCTCCCACACGGGATTAGGATCTTGCAAGCTCTTTGCCAGTAAGAAATCGCAGCACGGGGCCGGTCATGAACGTGGTGACGACGGCCATAATGACCAATGCGGTGAAGAGGCGAGGGCTCAGCACTCCGAGGTCCAGTCCGATATTGAGCACGATCAGCTCGACGAGCCCGCGGGTGTTCATGAGGATTCCTATGACGGCGCTCTCGCGATGGCCCATTCCCGAAATTCGCGCGGCCCCGTACGCGCCTCCGAACTTACCGGCGGTCGCGACCGCGATGATCGCGAAGCAAAGGAGCCAATCTTCCGGCGAATTGAGTAATCCGATTTGCGTTCTTAACCCGGTGAACGCGAAGAACCCCGGGAGGAAGAAAATGCGCACCAGATCCCTCAGCCGGTGCTCGATGTCGGCGGCGACTCGGCTTTGGGGAGGAATGATCGCGCCGAGGAGGAAGCCGCCGAAAAGCGCGTGGATGCCGATGAGCTCGGTCGCGAGCGCCGAAATCAAAAGGCAGATCAGAACGATCGCAAAGGATGTCTCGGAAATATGCTCGCTCGATTTTTCCAGGCGGGGAATCAGCCGCGCGAAAATCGGTTTGACGAGGAAAAGCATCACAGCCACATAAACGATCGTCAGCAGGACCGTGAAGAGCGCGCCGCCCACTGAGGACTGCAGAACGCCCACGACGACCGCGAGGAGGCACCACGCGCTCGCGTCTCCGACGGCCGCGCAGGTGAGAGCGAGGATTCCGAGCGGGGTCCTTTGCATTCCCGCGTCCGAAAGAATCCGCGCCAGCACCGGAAACGCCGTGACGGACATGGCGACTCCGATAAAGATCGC
>CAYPFC010000141.1:0-1250 GCA_964409815.1 uncultured Pseudobdellovibrionaceae bacterium | reverse complement strand
AACGATACTCCGGGAGGCGCGTGCTCGCGGAAAATCCAAAACGCGAGCCCCACCCCGAAGAGGAACGGCAGAACGATGCTCGCGTGGGAAATCGCGAGCGCGGCCTTGCCGAGCGTTCTTAAGCCCGAAAGATCGAGCTCGAGCCCAATGACGAACATGAACAAAAGCACGCCGATCTGCGCGATGACCGACAAAATAGGGATCGACTGCTCGGGGAAGATGACCGACATCGGGCCCGGAGCGATCGCCATCAGGAACGAAGGCCCGAGCAGGATTCCTCCGAGAACTTCCCCGATGACCGGGGGCTGACCGATGGATTTGAACGCGGCGCCCAGCAGACGCGCGACCAGGATCACCGCGAGCAAGGAAGTCAGCGTGATATACAGCGTGCCGGATTTTTCCTTCAACGACCCCGCCGCGACGGGGACAACTGGGACGTCGGAGTAATAAGCCGAGCCCAAGCGCACGAGCGCGTAGATGGCGAACGCCGAAAGCGCCGCGATGATTCCGTAGAGGAGAAAGTGACGTTGGTTTCGGCTCATCGTTATGGACTATCGTAGGGAACGGATTATGCACCGTCAAAGCCTGGATTCGGTCGTGAATTGACAACGAAGGAGGACTTCCATGGTTTCACTCAAAACACATAACATACTGGATTATGTTGGCGGGGCGGCCCTGATACTGGCTCCGTTCCTGTTTGGCTTCTCGGACATCGACGCGGCTAGAAACGTGTTCATGATCGCGGGGTTTGCTCTCGTCGCCTACAGCCTGTGCACGAACTATTATTACTCGCTGATCCGGGTGATCCCGCTTGGCGTACACATGACATTAGACGCGTTGAACGGCGTGCTGATCATCGCGGCTCCCTGGATCTTCAACTACCGGGCGTTCCTGACTCCGGGCCAAGAATATCTTCACTATATTCTCGGCGTCGGCGTGTTGGCGCTCGTCGGTCTCACGCGCGAGAGAACCGAAAGCGATAAGCTCCATCATGGTATCCATGTTGGAACCGTCGCCTCCGGCCGAATCTAGCGCTCGAGCGCGGTTAACGACCGAAGAAACGGGACTCTTTGAAAGAGTCCCGTTTCTTTTTGTGGGGTGGGCGGTGTTTATCAGGGTGCGGATGGCGTGGTGAGACGTTCGATCTCGGTTTGGCTTTCGGTGGGCTCGGTGACGGGCGTGAGCTCGGAAATCGCCGGGCCGTTCACGACCTGGCCGAAGCGATCGAAGCGCGAGCCGTGGCAGGGACA
>CAYPFC010000140.1:2303-7652 GCA_964409815.1 uncultured Pseudobdellovibrionaceae bacterium | reverse complement strand
GGTCGAATATGAAGTTCACAGCAATCCTAGTAGCTGTCCTGTTCTCAGGCAGCCTTATGGCGAAAGGTCTCGACGGCGACATGCTCGTTCAGATCTCGCCGACCAGCAAAGACAAGACGGTTTCCGAATTGAAAGAGCGCCTGCCCGCGGGCTCGATCGTCGAAGACCTCGGCGTGAACGGATGGGTTCACGTGCAGCTCCCGAAGGAGCACGTTTCCGTATTCAACATGAATACCATTCTCAATAGACCGGGCGTTTTGAAGTCTCACAAAAACTTCAAACTCGGGCTGCTCGAGAATTTCAAAGTTAAGAATCCTAAAATTCGCAAGGAGCTGATCCGCCGATACAACAACGGCACGCTCGGCATGTTCGATCCTCCTCCGCCGGATAACCCCGAAATCCAGATGTCGGGCTCGGGCGGCTCGGGCGCGGATCCCCTGTTTTCGAAACAGTGGGGCATGAATCAGCATGGCGTTTCGGGCGCGTGGAGCGTGACTAAAGGCGCGCCGAGCGTGATCGTGGCCGTGATCGACACCGGCGTGGACTATAACCACGAGGATCTGGTCGACAATATGTGGAGAAACCCGGGCGAGATCCCCGGCAACGGAAAAGACGACGACAACAACGGTTACGTCGACGACATCGTGGGCTGGGACTTCCCGCAGAACGACAACAAGCCTTTCGATTTCGCGGCCAGCATGATGGACATGCTCCTCGGTGGCGGTAACCCCGGTCACGGCACGCACTGCGCGGGCAACGTCGCCGCTCGCGGGGACAACGGCAAAGGTATCGCCGGCGTCGCTCCGAACGTGAAGATCATGGCTCTTCGTTTCATCACCGAAAAAGGTCAAGGCACGACCGCCGACGCGATCAAAGCGATCAAGTACGGCGTCGACAACGGAGCGAAAGTTCTGTCGAACTCGTGGGGCTCGACCGGCGATGACGGCGGAGAAGAGTCGCGCGCGTTGCAAGACGCGATTCAATACGCGCAAGATCGCGGCGTTCTGTTCATCGCGGCCGCCGGTAACGGCGACCAAATGGGCAAAGGCTACGACAACGACGTCACCTCGAATAAACCGGCTTACCCGGCTTCGTACAATCACGACATCATCGTGAGCGTCGCCGCCGTCGCGGAAGACGGAAGCCTCGGCACGTTCTCGAACTGGGGCGCGCGCACCGTGGATATCGGCGCTTCGGGCGTGAAAGTGTTCTCGACGGTCGTTCAGAGCGAGAAATACACCGACACCGTAATCGACATCCCCGGTCTTATGACCGCCACTTGGGATGGAACTTCGATGGCCACTCCGCACGTAGCCGGCGCGGCCGCGCTCTACATCAGCGCGTTCCCCGGTAAAGACTGGCGCGCGGTGAAGAACGCGCTCTTGAGCTCTGTCAAAAAGACTAGCGTACTCAGCGGTAAAACCACTTCGGGCGGCGCGCTCGATGTGCAGAACATGATGCGCTACTAATCGACTCTCCTTAAGTTCTCAACTTAAGCCAGTCCCGCAAGGGACTGGCTTTTTTCATGGAGGATATGTTTATGAAAAAACTCTTACTAACGATGCTGGTTTTGTTTGCGGGAGCCTTCGCTCACGCCAACACGAACATCATCGTCGGAAAAGGCAACGCGAAAGGGACGGTCATGATCTTCGGGTCAGCCACCGATCACGAAGCCTGGCGATTCTATGAGTCGCTCACGGTCGAGGCGAAGGAGATCAACGGAAAGTGGACGAAAGTGTACGCGTTCGATTCCTCAAGCGGCGAGAAAGTTCTGCGCGCGAGTTGCGTGTTCTCGAAAATCATCAAGGAAAATGGCAGCTGCACGATCACTTTTTTCCCGGCCGCGGGCGTTCGCATCGACGGGTCGGCCGGCGTGATTGAATACATTTCACCGGACGCAATCGAGGCCTCGCGCCTCTCAACCGGTTTCGAGTCCGCCGACGTGAATGGAATCGTATACGTCAACGATAACGGGCGCTTTAAGGTTCAATCGGTGTTCGAGGATGGAAATTTAACCTCGATGTCCCTGTCCTATAAATGACATTTATGTAAAATCTCGGGATTCCGGCGCTCGCTCGGGAAGTGCTAGAACCCTCTTCACCGGAGGGTTCTATGGGGTTCAAGAGTCTCGCCTTTTCGATCGTGTTCTTTTCATTTTCCGTATCCGCGCAGGTGATCGCTCCGTCCGCGAAGGAAGTTTCTTTTCAATACAGCGCTCAATTTATTATGACCGCAGACGGCGGCACCGCCGAAGAACAGGCGGACGCGCATTCGAATTACATGTTCGGCGTATTGCACTCACCCGCGGTTGTTGCCCGCTACGGTTTGGATCCCGAATGGCTCGAAGGCATCGGCGGCGTTCGCCGGCCGGTCACGGTCAACGTAACTTCGGTGAAATTCGATGAAGAAGGCCGCTACGTGGTTTCTTATGTCGCTTACGGCCGTTTGCTCTTGCACAAGCAAGTCGCCGAGAAAGCGGAGAGCTCGCGGAAGATTTCTTTACAACTTCCGTACGATTTGGACCGCGTTTATTTGAAGAAATGCACCGACCCGCACTACTTCGGCTTCGGCGACTACTGGTACTTCTGGGACCCTTATCGCGAAGGATGTGAGAAACTGCTCGAACCCTCGGTGACTCGCGAAGTGGTGTTAAACCTCGAGTTCCTAAGAACACGGCCCACCGAAGACACGCCGAACCTCGCGAAGCTTCGCGGCGACAACGGCAACGGCGACGTATTTCGCATTTACGTCCTGAACGGATTTAATGAAAGCTCGGACAAGAGCAAGGACGAAGGCCGCGTGAACTTCGGCGAGGTCGAAGAGGTCTTCGCTTCGCGCGGTTATGAGGTTGAGTACGTTGACCGCAGCCCGCGCATTCCACGCAACAGGTACACCAAGATCCTGCAAAAGGGCGGCAAAACCGTTCGCGTGCAAGTCATCCACCAGCTCGCGAACACCGACATTAGCGCCGACGCGATCACTTTCGCGCGCTCGTTCAAAGAGGCCGTAGCCGAAGGCGATATGATCATTTACCTGGGCCACTCGGGGCTTGGCGCGAATTTGGACATAGACAATTTGAATTATAAACTTCGTCAGAACGACGAGGGCGGGATCGAGTTCCCGCAAGACAAGTACCAGATCTTCTTCTTCGACTCATGCTCGAGCTACTCGTACTACCTGCCCCACTTCCGCGCATTGAAGAAAAAGGGCAAGATCGACATCATCTCCTACGGGCTATCGAGCCTGTTCGAAAACTCGGCAAATGTTTTCGGCGTGCTCGTCGATAAGTTCATCCATTTGAACGAAGCTCAGTCGTGGGAGACCATTCTCCGCGCGATGGAAAAGCCGCTGGGCGAACAGACGTTCCTCCTGAACGTCGGCGGCGTGTGATAATTTTAAATTAGGCGTCTCGTTCTGAGACGCTACGGACTCCACCCCGCGTTTATACTCACCGATGAGAAATAGATGTACGCGGTCGCGGCTCTTCTTATCCTTGCGCTCTTTCCTCCACTCGCCAGCGCGGCCGTAGACTGCGCGGCGCCGTCGCCGATCCTGACTGGAACCTTCAGCTACATGAAACGTGCCCCCGGATACGCGCTGAGCAAAGGCGATCTCGGCTCCTTTTATTCTCAATTCGAACGCTTCACCGAAGTCTGTCCCAGGGAAGCCGCGCGACTCCTTCAAACTCACGGGTACTCATCCGCCGGACAAATGCGCGACGCGCTCATCGAGAAGTGGCAAGCGGCGAAATCGGGACCGACCGTGGGGCCCCTCCTTACGATCAACTACGAAAGCACGCTTGAAAGTCGAGACGAGGCGCTTGAGGAAATACGTCGACTGAACGCCAGCCCCGAGACGCAAGAACGGGTGTGGGCAATGGTACAGCAGGCGCATGCTTCCAGCTCCGCGGGCACACGCGTGATTCAAAATCTCGATATTTCGGAATGCAGCGACGTCGACTTACGCCCGAAGCTTCAGAGCGGCAACTCTCAACTCTGCGCAAGCTACATGGTGGCCGACCTGATGACGATCGAGCTCGGTAAGCCCGTCTCCCCTCTCAGCTTGGCCGTGGGAATCGGCGCATACACCCGCGGCTTTGGAAGGCCTGAGGGTGTCGGCGCGGAACCCTCGGACGAGGACGTTGAGCGGAACGCCAACGCCGGGCGCTTACTGTTCGAGCCGCTGCTGACATCCATGGGAGACGTCGGATACTGCCTTTCATCGGAGATCGGTTCCGGCTCTACGATACTGAGCCGATCGACCGGCACCGATGAAGAGCGCGCGCTCTTTGAAACCAGCGACGAACAACTACTCGAGGCGCTCTTGAAGGCGCGCGATCCCGCATTTTTCTCGGAGACCCAGTGCACGGTGACGTCCACTCTCCTGAGCGAGCTTTTTCCGGGCCGAAACGCTCAGGATCTCCACCGTATCGCGGTGGCCACTCAGGGAAATTTGATGACCGACAGATTCAACGCGTGCAAGCGCACGCTCCCTCCGGCGGCTATTGAAAAGTTGCAGCTGACGTACTTCGACCTTGGCGCTCACGAGCGCGAAAAGCAGGCGCTCTCGGACAAGCTGCTGAATACGGGCGGAATCGTTGGCTCAATGATTCACGCCGGAATCTATACGGATCCCGAGAAGAACGCGGACGCGCCCCCTCAGCATGCGATCAGCCTCGTGGGACGGCGAAAAAATCCCGCAACGGGAAAGTGCGAGTACATGGTGCGCGACTCGATCGGCGCGCCCCCTGAAATGAACTCGGCATTCACACGCGTAGACCGCAATCACGTCTGGGCTCCGGCCGAGATCCTGTTCAAGTCCGTTCCTCACATGCTCCACCGCCGCCTCCCCTAATGCCGCGCGGAAGACTTGCGCTTTTTCCCTCTGAAGATTAACGTCTTTGAATGCCGGATGAAAAATCCGAACTCCTCAAGAAACCCTACCGGTTCTACATAAAAAGACATTGGCTGACGGTGACCTTCGGGCTCACGTGCCTCTTTTTCACGAACCTGCTCGAGACGCTGATCCCGTGGCTCGTCGGTCGCACGCTCGATAAAATCACGGCCTCGGCGCCGTTGAACGACATCGGCAAGCAGGTCGGCTGGATCTTCGCGATCATCGTGTTCTTGTCGTTGTTCCGGTTTCTGTGGCGCGTGTTCTGGGGACAGTTCCACCACACGTCGGCCGAGGATATCCGTAACCGCATCTTCGCGCGCATGGCCGACCTGGGACCGTCGTTCTTTCGCCCGCGCAAGATCGGCCAGCTTATCGCCTTGATCTCGAACGACACGAACTCGTTCCGCATGGGCCTGGGCCCGGGCCTCTTGATTTTGTTCGACGGAATTTTTC
>CAYPFC010000140.1:0-2293 GCA_964409815.1 uncultured Pseudobdellovibrionaceae bacterium | reverse complement strand
TCTGGTGCTAGCCGACACCGGAGAAAATGATTTTCTGATCGCGCTCGTTTTGCCTATGATGCTTTCGATTTCCTGGAGCTGGACGTGGCAGACTCTGGCGCTCATGCCGTTCGTGCCGCTCGTCGTGAAGGCGATATTGGACCGGCTGCACATCGCTTACCACGCACGCCAGGAGCGGTTCTCGGAGCTCTCGGGTTCGGCGCAAGAGATCGTCAGCGGAATCCGTGTCGTGAAGAGCTTCGCGCAAGAAAATAATCAGACCGCGCAGTTCAACCAGTACTCGGACGCTTTTCGCCGCTCGTGCGACCGCGTGGCTCATTGGGACGCGTTCTTCGGTCCCGCGCTCGAGCTTCCGGTGGCCCTGGGAAGCGTGATCCTGCTTCTGCTCGGATCGGGTGAGGTGATCTCAGGCGCGGTGACACTGGGTTCGTTCTTCGCGTTCTACCAATACATTCAACGCATGATCTGGCCGATGTCGGCGATCGGAATCGCGCTCGGCCACATTCAGGAAAGCCGCGCCTCCTTCAAGCGCCTCGCCGAAGTCATCGAATACGAGCCCGACGTCCCAGACACCGGCGACGTCGAGATCGCGGAGCTGACTTCGCTGGAAGTGCGCGGGCTGTCGTTCACGTATCCGGGCGCAAGCCTTCCCGTGCTGGAAAATATCTCGTTCCGTTTGGCTAAGGGCGAGTGCCTCGGCGTCGTCGGCATGACCGGCTCGGGCAAGTCGACGCTCGTCGAGCTGATCACGCGCCAATACCCGGTGCCGCCGGGAACGATCCTGATCAACGGCATTTCGGTCGAGAGGATCAAGCTCGCGTCGCTTCGGAAGCTCATCGGCGTCGTTCCGCAGGACGCGTTCTTGTTTTCCCGCCAGGTGGCCGAGAACCTGGCTTTGGGACTCGAGATCTGGGACCTCGACGACGTTCGCGACGCCGCCCGCGACGTGCGGTTGGATCAAGAGATTGAAAGCTGGCCCGGTCGCTACGAAGCGCTTGTCGGCGAGCGCGGCGTAAATCTCTCGGGCGGGCAAAAACAGCGCATGACTCTCGCGCGCGCGATGGTGCGCTCAGCGCCGCTCGTGGTACTGGACGACGCTCTAAGCGCGATCGACGCGAAGACTGAGGAAGTCATCCTGAGGCACCTGCGCGACGAGCTTCGCAAGACGACGTCGATCGTGGTATCTCATCGACTGGCGAGCGTTCGTGATGCGGACTTGATCTTGGTTTTGAAAGGCGGCCGCGTGGAATCCTTGGGCCGCCACGAAGAGCTGATTCGCGTTTCACCGACCTACCAGACGTTGCACGAAATGCAGATGGAGGGGCGCTCGCCGTGACCCACCATTTTTTCACCGAGGACAATGTCGCGCTGGAGCTCACCTTCAAGAAGCTCTTCCTCAAGCTTTGGCCGTTCCTCTGGCGCCACAAGAAACGCGTGTTCACCGGACTGGGGCTGGTCGCCGCGTTCGTCATCGTGGGCCGCGCGCTCCCCTTCCTGTTCGGCTACGCGATCGACGAAGGCATCCGTGAGGGCCGTCGCGACGTGGTCTTCTGGGTGGCGGCGAGCTACCTGTTCTTGGAAACGATTCGCGCCGTGCTCGCGTTCGCGCAGAGCCGCTACATCCAGCGCTTCGGCAATCAGGTGCTCTTTGAGGTTCGCGAGAAACTCGTCAGTCACGTTCAGCGCCTCCCGATCGGCTACTTCGAGAAGAATCCTTCGGGCCGCACGGTCACGAGGGTCACTAACGATGTCTACGCGCTCGGAGAGTTGTTCAGCCAAGGATTCGCGGCCATATTCGTGAACTTGATCGAGATGTTCTCGATCTTCATCGCTTTGGCCTTGATCTCCCTCCCCATGACCGGGGTGACGGTTCTGATTATTCCGCTTTTACTGTGGATCTGTTTCGGCCTCAGCCGGCGGATTCGTTTTCAGTTCGGCGCCGCCAAACGCAAGCTCGCGATGATCAACGCGTTCACCGCGGAGTCGTTCAGCGGGATCAAGGTGCTTCAGCTCTTCGATAAAACGTCCGAAGCCCGTAAGTTCTTCGACGCGACCTCAAAGGAGTACCGCAACCTCCAACTGTCGACCGTTCGCTTGTTCGCGACGCTCTGGCCCGTCATCGAGGCGTTCAATATCTTCACGCTCGCCGTCGCGCTCCTACTAGGCGCGTACTTTCACGATCGCTACGGCATGACCGTGGGCGAGCTCACCGCGTACATCCTGCTGCTGCAAGGGTTCTTTAAGCCCGTGAAGACCATTCTCGAGCGCTACAATCAGCTGCAGAACAGCCTGG
>CAYPFC010000139.1:6688-7769 GCA_964409815.1 uncultured Pseudobdellovibrionaceae bacterium | reverse complement strand
CGCCTTTCACGTAAGCCAGTTCGCAGCCTTTTCCCGCGGTTCGCACTTCGAGGGAGCGTGAGTCGCCGGCGACGGAGCACTCCACTTTTCCGGCCGACGATTTCATTTCTTTCGGCTCGGCTTTGGTCTCTGTCTGCGAAGCGGGAGCCGGAATGGTTTTCGTCGCCGGCGCGGTCTCGGACGGCTTTGGCGAAGTCGAGGAGCATGCGGCGAGGAAGAGTGCGGAGGCAAGAACTAGACGGAAGCTCATGGTGTTCTCCTGTTAAATACTCGGTAACAGTCTAAGGTCCCGTACATGGCGAGTCAAAAAATTCCGAAATTCAGAGAGTACGGAAGTGAAGGAGACCATGTCTTCAGCCGCTCTGAAAATCAAAGTTTTCGATAATAAGGGCACGAACCTTGTTCCGATCTCCAAGTCGACGGCGACTGTGGGCAGTGCTCCGCACTGCGACCTGGTTTTGGATCATTCGACCGTGCAAGGCGAGCACTGCCGCGTGTGGTGCGAAGGCGGACGCGTATGGGTTCAGGATCTCGGGGGCCCAACGGGGACGACTCTGAACGGAATCCGCCTTCCGCACTTAAAGCCGATGCTCGTTCGCGAGCTTGATATTCTCAAGCTCGGCGACTGCCCCTCGACGCTCGGTCTCGAGCCGAACCTCGTTCGCGCGCCCGTTGTCAAACCGGTGAACATCGACGAGATCACGTTGACCGACATCAAGCCCGCCCCTCCGGCGCCCGTGCCGCCATCGCGCGGTGGCAGCGACCCCGAGTTGGACGCGAAAAAGAGCGAGCTCGAGCAAGTGAGCCGCCAGCTCGCGGAAATGAAATTGCAATTGCAGGTGGCTCGCCTCGATAAAAACTCTGGCGATGAGTTCCGCAAGCAGCTGATCGGCCACCAGGACGATCTCGCGCGTTTGCAGGACGAGAAGCAGCGCTTGCAGCAGGCCCTGCAGCAGGTCGATCAGGAGAAACGTGATTACAAGAAAAAGCTCGACGACGAAGTCGCCGAGCTTAAGCTGAAATCCCTCCGGGAGCTGAAAGAGCAGCGCGAGAAAGATCGCGCTGCCTTCGAAGACTGGAA
>CAYPFC010000139.1:0-6646 GCA_964409815.1 uncultured Pseudobdellovibrionaceae bacterium | reverse complement strand
GCGTACCTTCACGCGCGACATGATTCTCGAGTGGATCGAGGACTTCGAACACTGCGCGAAACGCGTACTGGTTCGCGCGCCGTCCCCGGGCGATGACGGAGCTAAGCCCGCGCCGACGGGACACGAGCGTCGCAGCAAGAAGCGCCATCGCTCGCGCTCGAGCGCGGACATGTGGAATCGCGTGGCACTGATTTCGTTCGGCCTCGCGTGTTTTATGACGGTCTGCTGGATGTTCAGCGCCTATTTGAAAACGGGCGCGAGCGGCCAACGCTCGGTCGCCGGCAAAGCCGAAATTTCCGCCGATGCGGCTCCCACGCAGCAAATCCGCGCGCCTTTCCGTCCTGAGCTGACGAAGAGCTTTAAGAAAACTTACAGTGACAATGTTCTCTACACGACCAATTACATCGATGCTGAACTGAACGCGGATTTTCGCGCGCTCTGGTTGAAAGAGCTTTCTCGCGCGGCGCGCAGTGAATGGAATTTGAGCGAGACGACGCTTTCGGCGATCGCCGCGAAGGAAATCGTTCTCATTCAGGATTTGAACCGTATTCGCGGTACTATAGTCGCCGCGGACCAGGAGCGCGACGGCGTGACCCGTATGCGCGCCCGCGAAGATCAGTTCCTCCGCGAGCTTAAGGAACAACTGGGCAAGCGCGCCACGTTGGACCGCTTCATGAAGCTTAAGCGCGCCTTCTTCACGCGCAATCAGGTTTACCTCGTCCGCGAAAACCGCTAGTCTGTCTCCAGAATGAAAGTTTTGATCATCCGCTTCTCGAGCTTCGGCGACGTGCTGCAGACGTTGAGTGTCGCCGGCCGCATCGGCACTTCCTGGCCCGACGCCGAGATCCATTGGGTGACGCGCCAGGAATTCGTTCCGCTCATCGAAACGCATCCGCTTGTAAAAAAAGTCTGGTCGCTCAAGAAGGGCGAGGGCCTCGGCGCCCTGTGGAAGCTCGGGCGAGCTCTTAAGCGCGAGGGCTACACCCACATCTACGACGCCCATAACAATTTGCGCTCGCACGTACTCGGGTGGGTCTTGAACGGCTTCCTGGGTTGGCGTGCGTGGAGCGGTCGGCATAAGTTTTTAAGGCGATCGATCTATCGCTGGCGTCGGTTCTTGCTTTTTCGATTTCGCAAGAACTACTTTCCGAAACCGTTCTCGGGTCAGTTCGCTCTGCTTGAGCCGCTCGCCGAATGGGGGTTGAGCGTCGGCGCGCCGCCGCCACCGCAGTTGTTTCTGAGCGCCGAGCCGAGCGCGCGAGTTCGGGAGCTCGTTCCGCAAGGGGATTTCGTGGCGCTCGCGCCGTCCGCCGCGTTCGAGCTTAAGCGTTGGCCGGTTTCTCACTGGAAAGAGTTGATCTCCCTATGTCCTGAAACTCGCTTCGTGGTTTTAGGAGGGCCGGAAGATAAGTTTCTGGCCGAGCTCGAGGTGCCGGGCAGGGTTTGGAATCTCGCCGGCAAGCTTTCGCTCGGCGAAAGCGCGCAGGCGATTGCGCTGAGCCGCGCGCTGGTGTCGAACGATACCGGCCTCATGCACGTCGCCGAGCAGATTGGAAAGCCGTGTCTCGCGCTGATGGGGCCGGCTCCATTCGGGTTTCCGAGTCGCGAGCGTACGACGATCTTCGAGCTGAACCTGCCGTGTCGTCCGTGCAGTAAGCACGGGCAGGGGCCGTGCGTGAATCCGGAGTTTCAACAGTGCCTGCGTGGAATCGCTCCGAGTCGGGTGGCGCAAAGCTTAAGGAGCGTGCTCTAGATGCCACGCTGGATGCGCGAATACCTTTTTCGAACGGATTTGCGGACGCACTTGAAGCGGGCACTCCTGCTGGGCCTTATCGCGCGCGTTTGCAGCGCGGTCTTCGTGTACGGCCCCCAGGCGCTCGACGATTACAAACACGGCGTCTGGCCGGCGTATCAGTTTTTCGCGGGCCTGCCCCTCGATATTCCGGAGTACCGTAGTCACTTGTTGATCTGGCTCCTCGCGCTGTTCGCGAAGGTCGGCTCGTACCTCGGTGTCGAGTCCGCGCTGGGACAGGTTCGCGCGATGTATTTAGGGCTCGGGTTGGTGAGCCTCTGCGGAATTTACGGCACCTACCTTTATGTTCAGAATTTCAAGTCGCGGGTGTTCGCGGCACTCGCGCTCTATTTGGCGGCGATCTTTCCACTGATGCCTTTCGTCTCCACGCGGGCGTTCGGGGAAGCCGTCGCGCTCGCGCTCGTGATGCTCGGAATCGGTATGCTCGAGCGGGCCCGACACGCCCGCGATGAGCGCGTGCACGTGTGGATGCTCGCGTTCGGGGTCGTCGCTCTCGCAGGCCTCTTCCGCTTTCACGTGGGCCTGATTTATCTGGCGTACATGGGCGTGCTCGCGCGCCGGAAAGTCTGGCGGGGATTCGCCGCCGCCGCGGTAACGGGCGCGCTCGCAATTCTCGCTCAAGGCTTGATCGATGTTCTGAGCGGAAAGACGCCGCTCAGAACTCTTATCGTTTACCTGCTCGAGAACGAGGGCGGGGGAGCCAAGTACGGCGTGAGTCCCTGGTACAACCCATGGCTCTTCGTGCTCGCGATCAGTTTGGCGCCGTTCTCGTTCGTGCTCGTGAAAAGCTTAAAGTCGTTATGGCGAAAGCACTGGCCGATACTCGTTCCATTGCTCGTGTTCGTCGGCGCCCACAGTCTGGCGGCGCATAAGGAGGAACGCTTTCTCTATCCGATACTAGGGCTCGAAATTTGGGCGATCGCCTGGTTATGGGCGGCGAACGCGTTCAATCCGTACGCGCGCAAGGTGTATACGGGCGCCGTTCTCGTTTTGAGCGCGCTCTTGCTGCCGGTCGTTTGTTTGGTAAATACGCAGGAAGGGGAGATCGAGCCGCCCGCGCTTGCCGAAAGCCGCTACGGTCAGGTGATCTATTTGGATCACGAGTCTCTATTCGGCAAATCACGTTTCAAGTTTTACTTCCTAAGACCGCCGAGCGAACTGAGGGAGGTTCAGCCAACCGAGTTCAACGCCGCTCGCGTCGACGAAGAGCTCGCGAATCATCGCGGCGCGCGCGCCGTCGTCATGCTTACGTCCGAGCCGGAGTCGCTGCCTCAACTCGAGGCGCTCGAATCCATCCGCACGCTCGAGGCCCGCTGCCTCGAAGTCCAAGCGTCAGGCTCGGTCATTGATAAACTGCTCTATTCGATGAACCCCAAGCACAATCAGCGGCGCCGACCGACATGGTATCTCGTTTGTGAACGGAGCTCGAATGTTTGAGTTCCTATGGGGCCTCGACGTGCAGTTGCTTTACCTATTAAACGTGAAGCTCGCGCATCCCTATTTGGATCAGTTCTGGCGCTTCATTACCCAGTTGCACAAGCAGCCGCTGTTTCTTGCTCTGGTCATTCCGCTCGTGGCGGGGTGGCTGCTCTATATATATAGAGCGCAGGTGTGGAAGCTTGTGCTGATTCTAACGGTCGCCGTCGCGCTGGCGGACACGATAGCTTATCGCCTGATCAAATCTTTGGTTTTTCGTTTACGGCCTTTCCAAAATCCCGAGATTTCCGACTGGGTCCGCCAAGTGGGAATCGCTCACGGGTCGAGCTTTCCTTCGAATCATGCCGCGAATATGTTCGCCGGCGCGATGATCCTCGCTTGGTTCTTCCCCGCGAAAGCAAAGTACTTTTACATTTTGGCCGGATTGGTCGCCGTCAGCCGTGTCGCTTTGGGAGTCCATTATCCCTCGGACGCGATCGCGGGATCGCTTTTGGGAGTTTTTGTAGGATTTTTTGTCAGGTCCTTCCTCCTAAATCAAACCGACGTTTTTCATATGCGCAAGGCCATCTCATTCCAGAGCGATTTATCTTCTTCGTGGAGAACAAGAAGTCGACGCATGAAACAGCGTTGACGATTTCTCGAAAAATTCTCGAATCAATGGCAGCTCACTGGACCTCGGTCCAGGCCCGACGCTTGCAATTACTCCTTTCGAATCGAAAATGAGGAGGCAGTTTTATGAATAAGCGTTTGAACCTAATCACAGGAAGTGTGTTGATGCTCTTCACCGTCGGCTTGATCGGCTGCGGACAGGGCTTCGAAAGCCATGGCAAATCGGCCGGAGGCGTTCAAGCTGCCAGCATCGACAATGAAATGGCGAAGGCGGAAGAAGCCAACCAGGCCGCGCTCACCGCGATGGCCGAGGCGAATCTTGCGCTTAAAGACATAACGGACTCGAAGGGCAACATCAATTTGAATCTCTTCAAGAAGTCGACGAGCACCGCCGCTCAGGTGGAGACACAAGGCTTGCTCACGGGCGTGATCGATCGCCTGCGCGTAACTTTCGATACGCTCTTCGCCAAGGTAACGACCGTAAAGGCGAAATTCTCCGAAGCTCGCAAGCTGCTCGCCGACGCTCTGGCTAAGATTGATCAAAGCAATCCCGCCAACGCGGCGATGGTTCAACAAATCATGTCGCAGATGGCGAAAGTCGACGCCATGGAGCGCCAGTTCAGCGCGAGCATGCACAGCCTCGCTTCGAAACTGGATCTCGCGATCTCGGGCCTCGATAAACTGGTCTCGGGAGTGACAAGCTTCATCCCCGGGTTCGGTTGGATCGCAAGCCTCGCACTCGATTATCTTGTCATGGGCGACATCAAGAACTTCATCTATGAAATCAAAATGCGCTTGATGGCTTTATAGACCTAGGACCCAAAACCTAACAGCACCCACGAGCCCGTCGAAAGACGGGCTTTTTTGCGTTTGATTTCCCTTAACAAACCCGACCAAAGTGCGTTCAAAGCGTCTCCATTCGAGCCGATAAATCTAATGTAAGCGTGCAAGACTCAAGGAAGGATTCTGGCGTGTTTCGTAGACCCGGCAAGACATTCAAAATCGCCATAACAATTATTTTTGTTTATATTGTCGGCGTCGTCACGTTGGCCTGCAGCCAACCTTCAGGTGAGTTCTTCTATGGCTCGCTCGGCCTGGGCGAGAAGCGCATCCTCGTCGCAACTTCGAACCCGGCGGCATTCACGATTTTGCTTTACGATCTGAACGGAGCCTTGATCGATGTTATCGCCGACTTCACGTCAAGCAATGACAACCCCAAGGGCATCGCGCCCTTCGACGCGTTTAGCTTCGGGGTTCTGTTGGATGGCGCGGACCGCATCGCGCGAGTTTCTCTGACGGGCGGAGGTTACCAAACCATCGCGGCCGATTTGAACTTCACAGGCGCGCTCTTCCATATGGCCCATGATCCGTCGACCGATCGCTACTACGCGATCGAGGCGAACACGATCGAGGCTTTCGATCGCGCTTCGGGCGCGCGCCTCGGCCCTGGCGGAGCGACGCCGTACATCGCGACGACGCTAAGCACCTGCGTTCTCGCGACTCCTCGCGGAGTTTATGCGGACGGCGAAGGGCGCCTGATGGTCGTTGGCACCGGGAACGACCGACTGAACGTCTATAACGTGACGGGCGCCACCGCCACCTGTACGGGCTTCAATGCGGCTCTTAACACCACGGATCCGGTCGCGATTATCGGCCACTCGAACGGTTTGATATACGTGGCGACCCAAGCGGACGACCGCGTCTATTCGCTCGCTCACGATGGAACGGGCGCGGCGACGGTCGTATGGGCCACCAACACGGCGGTCATCAACAACCCGACGGCGCTGCTTGAACTTCCCGACGGGACGATCCTGGTCGCGTCGGACACCACGAACTCCATCGAGCGCATCACGCCCGCGGGCGTGCAAGTGGGCGCGACGTCTTTCATTCGCGACGCGTTCTCGGGCCTCGTTTCGCAAATGATGCTGATTGGGGGCGAATGAGATTTCTCGCTCTCGCTCTAATTCTTGTGAGTTTACAGGCGCGCGCCGATCGAAAATTCGGCGAAGGCGTCGCCGCGAGCGTGGGACTCGCGCAGGGCGGAGCCACGATCAAGAATCCGGACGACACAAAAGCGCAGTACAAGCTCCTCGCGGTTCAGGCGCAGGGTTTAATTCCGCTGATCGAGAGCGATCACTTCGCGTCCTACCTCACCGGAAACGTTCGCTACGTCGACCTGACGAACACGCGAAACGACGACTCGCAATCGGAAGTCGGCAACATGATCGGACCGGGCGCGGGCCTTCACTTCCGCCTATACAAATTCGTGTTAGGCGCGGAGTACAATTATCTGATCGGACGCTACTACGCGGTCGGAAATGTCTCGAACAGCAGCGAGTACAAGATGCCGCAGACGAATTTGTACGCGGGATACTCGATTCCGTTTAAGATGCTTTCCGTCTCGTTATCCTACAGCATGGCCTCGGGAACCATTCCTAAGGCCGAGTCTCAACTGTCCAAAGACGCTCCCTACACCGACCAGATCTACTGGATACAACTCACGTATTCCACCGGCGCTTCGTTCAGTAAGTTCTGGGACTATCTCTTCTAATAACCATAAGAACGTCTAAGGCTTGCAGGACTTGCTTTTGCAGGCGTCCATGGATCAAAATAATATTAGAGACTAGAGCCAAGGGGGATGTCTTCAATAGGAATCTATCCGGCGCCCTGATTCTCAACTCGGGGTACGAGCCAATCAAGGTCGTCAATTGGCGAAAAGCGATGGTTCTGTGGTTTCAAGATAAAGTGGAAGTGCTCGAGTTCCACACGGTTTCGGTTCATTCGCCC
>CAYPFC010000138.1:7448-7807 GCA_964409815.1 uncultured Pseudobdellovibrionaceae bacterium | reverse complement strand
TTTTCGTACGCTTCAAACACCGCACGGAGGGCTTCGTTCCTGGGATCGCCCTTCGCGGCCTGAACCATACCTTCGTGTAAAGCGCGCAGGTACGCGTAGTAAGCGCTCGAAGAGAGTTTCTCTATATTCGTCAAAGTAGCCGTCGACAAAAGCTCCGCAGCGATCGGTGTGACCACGCGATCAACGATTTTACGCGCGCGCTCTTCCGAGATCTCGCCTTCCGCCTCGAGAATGTCCATATAAGCGCTTACGGGCCGCAGGTTTCCTACGGCGGCGGCGTTCGGGGCTTCTAGATCCAAGATGGGAGACGGCGGATTCGTTTCGACCGGCGGCTTATTGGCGGGCGGACCGTAAGTCTT
>CAYPFC010000138.1:0-7438 GCA_964409815.1 uncultured Pseudobdellovibrionaceae bacterium | reverse complement strand
ACGCCGTGAGGTGCGCCGCGAGAGCCAGGGTCAGTGCGATTACGATAGGCAGTCGATTCGAAATCCTCATTCATTCACCATCAAAAGTTATAAATGAATCCAACGGAAGCTAAGCGACGGTACTGGTCGACGAACCAGAGGTTCGTTTCTCCCCGATCCGCATAGCCACGATTTACGTATCTTGCGTAGGCCGACCACTGCGCACGCGTGTACGTCAGTGAGAAGCTGTTTCCGAAACTGTAAGTGCTCGATGAATCCAAATAATGCGTGCCGCGAACGCTCATGGTCGCGCCCAAGCGCAAGCCCTGCATCAGCGTGACGATCGGACCCACGCTGTATCCGTAATATCCGTCCGCCATCGGCGCGCCCTGCTGAACCGTTCCCATCGTCACCGGCGAATACTTAAAGCGATTCAGTAAGTAACCGCCGCTGAGCGTGTTTTTGAGGCTCAGGCGTTTCATGAGAGTCCAATTGTGCGTAGCCGACGCGCTCGTAACGCTCCGGTATCCGAGGTATCGGCTTTCTTCCGAAACCAAGAAGTCTTGCGTGACCGAGAGGGCCAGGCTTTGCTTCAAGTCCTGAGTCTTAAGAACACGGAGTACGGAAAGTCCGATATCGTTGTAGCGGAAATACGGGTCGTTCTCGTTGTCGCGATAAACATCTTCGTCCAGCGTGGTGTACTCGAAGCCGGCCGAAATCGTTCCGGTATAATCCTCGAGGAACTCGCGCGAAACGCTGAGCCCCAAGGAGTGGTCGTACGCGCGCGGGCGCTCGGGCTTGTTATAGTCCGAGGTCACGCCGTATTCGACCGAGAATTCCCACGGAGTTTCCTTCGCGGGCTTCGCGCGCTGAATCCCCATTGAAATCTCTTGCAATGGAGCCGCTTGAGCGAGCGAGCCTGCGAAAAGGCCCGCCGCCAGCGTCAGCGCGATCAATTTGAGATTAAGGGCGCTTAAATTCACCACTCGTTCTCTCATGGAAGATGTTGATGTTACCGAAGTACTTATTCTTACGCTCAGTCGTGATGTAGATCGGCAGCTCTTCGCCGTTCGGTCCGCGCTCAGTGCTTACGCGAATGGTATCGCGGCGCGAGCGACGAACGCTCTCGATGCGCAGAGCGGGATCCTTACGGAGCTCTTCGTACGCGGCGAGGAATCCTTCGACCTTATTCTCGTAGTCCGCCACGTAGCCGGCATAGTTCGATTTGATCATACGCTTGATGCTCGGACGCGGCTCGAAGAAGAAGTTACCGACCGACATTTCGGTGTCGTAGTACTTCTTCGTCAAATCTAGGAAGTAGTTCGAAACGCCGCCGTGGAGCGTGCCGTTGGTGTCATTGGCGACCCTCTGGAGCACGAGGTCCAAGAGACCCAAGTGACGACGGTTGCCTTCTTCGATGGCTACTTTCGACCAATAGCTATCCTCATAAAGGTCGTCCGTTCCCATCCAGTCCATGATCTTCAGATCGTACTCGGAAATATCCGATGCTCTCACGACCTCAAGTGCGTAACGGATAATCTGCTCGGCGGTCACCTGTCTGCAGTTTTCCGTGCAACCCAGCTCACCCTTCTCGTTGATCGGACCCAAGCGATAAAGTCGAACGAGGACGTCCAGCTTATCCAGCATGTACGTCGGGACGAATTGCTTATCGCCATTGATGAAGTTCATGAACTTGCGCATACCGTCGGCAACGAACGTGGCGCGGTTACGAGCCTGATCGGTATCGCTACCTTGCAGGAGCGCCATCGGGGTCGGCTGCTGATACTCCGAAAGCTTATCGAAGTTCGGCAAAGTGATCTCCGTGTTTGGAGCCACCTGACGGATGTTACGACGCAAGCGCAGGAACGCATCAAGCTTATGGTAGTTGAAGTAGAATCCTTCACCGTTCTCGGCGTACTTGTCGTATCCACCACGAGCCAAGTAATCGGCCGGCAGACCGACATCCTTCGGCGCGATCTCGGCGTTATATTCCGTAGCCTTTTGGCGAGCGACCTCGACCTGACCGGCTTTGAAGAGGGCGTTCAGTTCGGCGACGCGATCGTAAATCGTGCCGATGTACTGTTCTTCCTTGTCGAACAAGTAGTTACGGAGCTCTTTCTCGTGTTTCGCGAGAACTTCCGTGCAATCGCCATAAAGCTCGAGTTTATCGTAGATACCCTTCAGGTATTCGTTACGAGCGTCGATGTAACGGGCGGCCTCCTTCTGGAATGCTTCGTCGATCGCGGCCGTGCTGGCGCCGGTCTCTACGAGGTAATCCTTCATGATGCCGAGCATGTTACGAACGAACAGCATGCGCGCTTCGACCACGGTTTGCATCTTTGTCACCGTAGCGTCAATCCCCATAGTGGACGAATAGAAGCGCGTCAGGGTTCCGAGCTGCGTATCGCCGTTCCTCGGGAAGCCGTTCGCGTAACCTTTCGTCAGGTCTTCGTACGCGAACACGCGGACGTAACGGCGGGGCTTAATTTCGCCGGGCTGCTCAGTCGCCTGAACCGCCTTCTCCTCGGTACATGCCGCGAGGGCTTCACGCAGGTTCTTCGCGTTCGAGTTTTCGAACTGGTTCGCCTTCTTCACGTCGTCGATCGCATCCTGAACCTCATCGTTAATGAGCTTCGCAGTGACCTCTTGGAAAAACTCGGCTTCGTTCACTGGAATCACCGGGTTGTCACGGAAAGTCGAGAACGTCTCGGTCACCATGCTGAAGTGGAGCGCGTAGAGCAATTCCACTTGCGAGAGCTTGGATCCATCCGTTCCGAAGTTAAACCAAGGCTCCATCACGGTGATGAAGAACCATTTGATCACGTCATACGGAGTGATCGTTACGGGTCCGAACCACGTATTGATCGTGGCCTGGAAGTTCTTCTTCGCCATCAGGTATACGATCATCATCATGTTCGGGTAAACCGAGAGCATTTTGATGTTGTGGCGGAGACCCGAGACCGAATTCGTGAACTGCTTGTACTCGTCGCTGTCCGGAAGAAGGAACGGATCCACTTTTCCGTATTCGCGATCGATGAAGTTGATCAGCGTGTCGACCCGGCTAAGGGTACGATCCCACATCGCATGCATGGCCAAGCTGTTGTTCACCGCGCCACGGAGGAGCTGGATGAGGTCTTTGTAAGCCTCGCCTTTCTCCTCGAAAAAGCGGTTCATTTCGCCATTGGTCCATACGATCATGTTCGCGATTTGCAATCGAACGAGGCTGTTCACCGCGCGGAAAAGGGCGGCCTTATCCTTATTCGTGTTGTTCCAGAGGATCGTCGCGTCGTCGATCGTGAAGTGCGAATAATAAATGCGGTCAACGAGGTATGAGTACTCGTTCACTTCGATATTGGGTAACAAACCGAAGTTCTTTAGGATGCCTTTCGAAGCGCTGGATTGAATGCGATTATAGATCGCCTGGATCCCCATTCCGTAGACTTCATCCGTGCCTTCGAGGATCGCTTTCACGCGAAGCTTGAACTTCTCGTCGAGCGCCGTGCGCTCGGCATCGGCGTACATGTAGCCCTTCGACGCCCAGTTTAAGAGCTTATCCACGCCCACCGCAGACAAGCCGCCCGTACGACGCGAAACGTCCCAAGGATTGAAGCGCCCCATGAGTTCGTCCATCTGGCTGCGCGAAACCGAGTCCGGATCGAAGTCGGCCAGAATGTTCTGAAGAACGCGCGCGTGCATGCGAAGCGCTTCAAGACCGGCCGATCCAACGCTCCCGCTCGTATTCAAGTAAATGCGAGCGAGCTCCTGATGGCGGTTCAGGTAGAGATAGTTCAGCTCCTGATCCATATCGGTTCGTCCGCGCTCCATGGCGGTATAGAGGACGCGATAGTATTCAAGGACGTCCGTCTCTTGCTTGGCGATTAGCGTGAGAACACGCGGGAAACGCGCTTCACGAGCGTACGTGTTGATATTCGAGCAGGTACCTTGAAGATCAATTCGGCAATCGAGGTAAATCGCCTCTTTATATTTTGCGAGAACGCCCGACGAATTCAACTTCGCCGCGTCAACCTTCGCGAGCTTCAGGAGCGCCGTGTGGAAATCTCGAAGCGCGCGGAAGAAGGTTTGCGAAGAGACGGTGGCACGTGAGCGGTAGACCTCGGGACTCAAAAGAACCGCGGCCAGCGGCGCTACGACTTTCGTGTAAAGCTGGTCGCCGTCCGAAGTCTGCTCGATCAGGGCGGCGTAATCGGTCGCGCCGACCGTCGAGAGGCTCTGGACCTCGGCCGCTGAGGAATCCTGTTCGGGAGCCGGCGGCGCGGTTTCAACCGGTGCTTTATGAACAACCGGGGTCGCTTCACGCACGGAGCAACCGAGCAGCGCCGAAGAGAGGATCAAACTGAATGTCAAAAGAGCTCGAAAACTCATTTTGCGCTCCTAGAAGTTGAGATATCTGATCGCGCTGGGCAACCAGAATCCGTTGATCATTGCCGCACCACCCACGATCACGTTCAGGTTTCTGAGCGTGTCGTCACAAGTCGAAACCGACGGCTTGAGAGGGCTTGCGTAGTAAGTTGCGTAAGCCTTCTTAACCGAGTCGTCGAAACGTCTCTGTAAGTCGGGCTTCGTGGCGATACCCGTTCCGACCTCAAAGCCTTCGAACTGCTCGTTCGTGACATTGAAGAAGGAACTCAAACCGTTCGAACCGAGCGCGCAAGCTTCAAGCTGCTGCTGGGCCAAGCGATCGAGGCCGAAGGTCACGCTGTAACCCTTGAGGGGGTCGTCGTCCTTCACGAAGTACTTTAGATCGAGCGCCCAAACGTAACCCCAGCGATCCGTCAAGTAGCGGAACTTGGTGATCGGAAGGAACATCTGCTTCGCGTTACCTTGAGCGATCACGCGACGATCCGTCAGCAGGTAAGCGTACGGAATCGAAATCGCATCGCGATTGGCGAGATCCAGGTAAGTCGCGGCGTAGTTGAACACCAGCGTGTCTCGCTTTCCTTCTTTCGTTACGTTCGAAAGAATGATCGGCGAGAGCTGAATGTCGAAGTTCGTCAGACTGTTCAGGTTCTCGAGGTAAATTTGCGGGAACCGCGTATCGTTGTCCTTCGTATAGAAGCGATTACGCATCATCAGGTAGTTCAAGTACATGAGGGTCGACCCGATTTCAGTCTTCTCCTCGAGCACTCCACCGCCGAGATTCAAGTTTTCGCGAACGGTCGTGTCGATGACCTTCGAGAACTCGCGCGGATAGAGCGGAGCGTACGAGTAACGACCCTGAGGGTTGTTATACGTCGGAACCGCCCAGAGACCGCCGTACAGGAAGTACGGTACCGGGCTCGTAACCATATAGAGAGTCGAGAGGCGTAACGGGAACGCACCGACTTCGCGGTAAGCTCCCCAGATATATCCCCAATCCAAGAAGAGATCGCCGCCGCGCAAGCCGCCCGGAACGTAGCGATTCATACGATCGAAAGTCGGATAATCCGATCCTTCGCGCTTCATCAGCTCCGCCCACTGATCTAGGGCGTACTTGTTCGCGACGCAGAGATCGCGGACTTCCGTGAAGTCCTCTTCCGTCAGTTGATCAACGGGAGTACCGAGCTTCGCGACGTCTTTCAGCGCGAGCTTCGCGAAGTCTCGCTTGTACGCCGCCGGCGCGAGGTTCGGATCGCGGCAAGCATCCGAGAACGCGAGCAACGCCTCCTGATTCTTGCGGATTCTCGCGAAGGCGTCGCGATACTCGACTTTCTCATCGAGAATCAAACGCATGTAATCGTAGAAAGAGCGAACCTCGGAGAATTCCTTAAGAGTCCGGTACCAGAGCGTGCCCTGGCGGGACCATACGTTTCCGCCCTTCGCCGACGAGAACGCGTTCAACATTGAGAGCAAGGAGGAATTGAAGTCTTTGAAACGCGAAACCATGATTTCGGTCGCGTTGTGTCCGCGGTCGAAGCGTTGGCACAACGGGTGAACGTTGGTCGACGCTTCGATGTCGTTACATGCCGGCATAAACGCCGTCTTATATTCTTTGCCGTCTACGTTCGTGTAGTCCGGAACCACTCCATTTTCGGCAACCGGCAAGTATTTGATCGTGCGGCCGCCGTCGGCGATCGCCGGGTACTCGGCCTTATAGAGGTAACGAAGCATTTGAATGTCGTACGTTCCGATTTTCACGTCGTCGTAGTCCATCGCGGCTTCGGTGCGACCATTGTAGTAATCCATGACCGACGAATGTACCGCGCCCGTTTCGGCCAGCTGAGCTTTCGCGGCGTTGTAGTCTTCGTCCGAAACTTCGCCTTTCGTCGGGAGAATATTCCCTTTGAAATTGTGACCAAGCCCCAACACGTGCCCGAGCTCGTGCATGAGCAACCACTTGACCGTTGTGCGCATGATCTCGCGCTCGCTACGGCCCGTGGCGCGCATTCCCGCTACGAGATCCGGAACCACATCGGCGAACGTACGATCCAAATCTTGGATGTGCGCTTCCATGTAGTCCTTGATACCGGCCTCCGTAGTCTGCAAGGCGATGCGAGTCGACTGCTCACCCGTCATTTCGGTGCGATTCGGCTGCTTCGACGGCGGCGGTGTTGGAGCATCGAAAAGCTCGTTCGAGAAGTTATTGTGGAATACGGCGAGCATGTCGAACAGGACCGGCTCCTTCGCGCTTGGAAGGATTTGATCGTCGGTCAGGCTGTTCAGGTACGCCTGTTTCGTGACGACGAACTCGCGGGCGCGTTGGAATTCCTTCTTAATTTCTTCCGATATATTTGGATTGTTATTGATCGCCGTGTTGGCGAGCTCGTTGCTCTTGTCTTGGAGCAAGTTCATCGCGTCTTCGAATTTGGAGTAGGCTTCGTCGCTGCGGAGGAAGCCAACCAGTCCATCCGCCGGGTTGCCGAGCAGCTTCGACGACGATTTCAATTGCTGTTCGTCGAAGAACGTGCGGCGGTCGAGACGTCGATTGAAGCCGGGGTCCGCGGCCAGAGCGGCGAACGCCGACTCGGCGACCGCAAAGCGGTTCATCATCTCTTCAAGGTAACCGCTCCATACCGTCACCGATCCGTAAAGGAACTCACCGTTCATGACGTCGGAGCTCGCGAGACCGATACCCAGGGGAGAATACAGCGATTCACGCTTGTCGCTCACCCAGTTGATAACCGGGTAGCGGAGATCGACGGGATACTTGATCGGATTTTTGTCTAATAAGAGTGCCTTCTGACCGGCGGGAACCACTCCGGCGGCTTCGAATGCGTCGTTCCAGCTATCAACGACGTCCTGAACGACGTCCATATATTCCGGAGGAACGCCGTGCGTGTAGAACGTGACGGGCTTCGTTTTTACGTCCCAGTGGCCGGCGTAAGCTTCGGCATCCACCCCGTTGTGGGTTTTACCGATAACGTGCAAAACGTTGATATGTTTGGCGAGAGTCACGTCATACGGAGTCTTTTCGAAATCCGTTTTCGTATTGAAGGCCATGAAGTTGAAACGGAAGCGCGAC
>CAYPFC010000137.1:0-7881 GCA_964409815.1 uncultured Pseudobdellovibrionaceae bacterium | reverse complement strand
TCGGCCGGGGCGGTCGCGACCGTATCGGCGAACGCGAAGAACCGCGTGGAGTCGCCGCGCTTCGAGAGCAGGCGCTCTTGCAAGAGCGAGTACTCTTTATCGAGCATTTTTAGCAATCGCGACTCGCATACGTAACGGCTCTCTTTGCCGTAGATCTCATCGCTGAAAGTCATATCGTAGGCCGAGATCGACTTCGCGATGGTCGCCGAGGCCTTTCCGGCCTGAAAGAACTCGCGCGCGACCTCTTGGCCGGCGCCGATTTCGGCGAAGGTTCCGTATATGGATTCGTCTAGGTTAATGGCGAGGGCTTTTTCTGTCGGACTTTGTCGGCGCATACCTTAACGGTAGCAGGTGAGAGGCGTTGTGACATCGCGCCACCGGATGATGGCGCGATGTGTCGCGGAAATGAGCGAACGGCACCTATCCGCACTTGTTTACGCCGCGACCGTTGAGCTGTTTTACGAGTTCAGACACCGGGAGCGAGCTCGATCGGTTCGTGCGGTAAAAATCCTGAAGGTCGCGCTGGAAGTCGGAGCCCTTGGTTTTAACCAAGCTGAATCCGCGGTACTCGACATCGACGATTTTGTTGCTCGATTTCAGCACCGTAATTACGAAATCCGAGCCGTCGATATCGACTCTCACACCGACACGAGCCGAGCCCTTCGCGACGGTTCCGCCCACCGACCACTTCGAGCCACCCTTATCGTGAAGAATGTCATAGAACTGATCGACGATGATTGACGGAACGAGCTTCTTAAACGCGTCGATGCCGGCGCGGTCGCGCTCAAGCTTCGAAAATACTCCGCCGAGCAGGTCGTTGCCGATCGCGCCCGAATCGAGGTCCGAGCGAACGAGCGCACAGAGCTGCGAGATCTTCTTGTTCTCGTTGGTCCCCGCGATGATGTTCATGAGCTTTCCGACGGTGTTGGATACGGTTTCCTGAGGCCCGGCGAAGGCCGTCAGGCTTAAGAGCAAAACGGATGCGATTAACGACTTCTTCATGATTCCCCCTCTTGAAAGAAGCAGCCTGGTTACCCTCGCGCTTCTACTGCTCTTTCGTGGCGCCCACAACGGACGCCGCGGGGAGTGCAAAACCTATCTGTTGACTTCGGCGTCACGTAACTCACGGCGGAGAATTTTACCCACGTTCGTTTTCGGCAGCTCCTTACGGAACTCGACGTGTTTGGGAAGCTTATATCCTGTCAGATTCTGTTTACAGAACGAGAGGATCTCTTCGGTGGTGAGCGACGGATCTTTCGGCACGACGAAGATCTTCACCACTTCGGTCGAATTCTTGTCGGGAACTCCGATCGCCGCGACTTCGAGCACTTTCGGGTGAGAGGCGACGACGTCCTCGATTTCGTTCGGATAAACGTTGAAGCCGCTGACGAGGATCATGTCCTTCTTGCGATCGACGATGCGGAAGTAGCCGTCTTCGTCCATTGTCCCGATGTCGCCGGATTTAAACCAACCGTCCTTCGTGACGACGAGGTCGGTTTCTTCGGGCTTTTGCCAGTAGCCCTTCATGACCTGCGGGCCGCGGATCCAGATCTCGCCAGGGCCGCCGGTGGTCTCCTTGCCGTCGTCGTCGACCAGTTTGATTTCCGTGGAGGGCACGGGAAGCCCGATGAATCCGACTTTGTCATTGCCGTCGATCGGGTTCACCGCCGCGACCGGCGAGGTTTCGGTCAGGCCGTAGCCTTCCACGATCGGAGTGCCGGTCAGTTTCATCCAGCGCTCGGCGACTGCCTTTTGCAGGGCCATCCCACCGGCGACGCTGATTTTGAGCGGCTTGAAATCGATCTTGGTGAAGTCGGGATTGTTCATGAGTCCGTTAAAGAGCGTGTTGAGGCCGGGGAATACCGTGAAGCGCGTTTTGCGCATGAGTTTGATGAACGCCGGAATGTCGCGCGGATTCGTGATCATAATGTTCGTGCCGCCGTAATAAACGATCGCGAGCGCGTTCACCGTGAGCGAAAAGATGTGATAGAGCGGAAGCGCGAGGAGCGCGACTTCTTCGCCCTCCACGAGTTTCGGTTTCATCCATTCGTAAATCTGAAGCATGTTCGCGATCACGTTGCGGTGGGTGAGGATCGCGCCTTTCGAAACGCCCGTCGTGCCGCCCGTGTACTGCAGGAACGCGATGTCCTCGGGTCCGGTCTTTTCGGGGCGGAAGGTGTTCTCACCGCCGATGTCGAGCGCTTCGTAGAACGTGTAAGCGTCGGGCAAGTTGTACGCCGGCACCATTTTCTTCACGTGCTTCACGAGCCCGTTGATGATCATGCTCTTCGGGAAACCGAAGAGGTCTCCGACTTCGGTGACGATGACGGTCTCGATATCGGTTTCGGGCAGGATTTGCTCGAGAAGATGCGCGGAGTTCGCGAAGATCACGATCGCCTTCGCGCCCGAATCCTTGAACTGATATTTCATCTCGCGCGCGGTGTAGAGCGGATTCGTATTCACGACGACGAGGCCGGCGCGAAGCGCGCCGAAGAGCGCGACCGGGTACTGCAGAAGGTTCGGCATCTGGATCGCGATGCGATCGCCTTTTTTAAGGCCGGCTTCGTTTTGCAAGAACGCGGCGAAATCCGCCGACAGGTAATTGAGGTCTTCGAACGTAATCGCGGAGCCCATGTTCACGAAGGCGTCGCGGTCCCGGTACTTGTGGACGCTCTCTTCAAAGAGCTCGGTGATGGACTGAAAGCGGTTCGGGTCGATGTCGACAGGCACACCTTTAGGGTAGTGTTTAAGCCAGGGCTTCTGCATCTTTCCTCCGGGATTGCTCGAAGTGTTCTCAAATTCCCGCAGGATATCAAGTGCATTTTTCCATTGAAATGGGCATAACCACCCCATGGTGCGCGTCACTCAAAGTGTTTTTGTCAGTCTCGCCTATCGCTTTTGGGACGAGGCCTGGCCGCTCGAGAAAAATCTCCAGGTTTATGGCGCGCGTGCTTCTCGAGAAGGCATGGGCGGCAACTGGCGGATCGAGATCGGCGTGGACGTAGGGGACGGCGACCCGCCTCCCGCATTTCAAGAGCACTTGGATTTCCTCAAGAGTAAACTCGACCATCGCTGTTTATGGGAGGATCAGCAGGAGTTCGCGGAGCGCGCGTCAACGCCCGAGCGGGTGTGCCGCTGGCTCGCGCCGATCCTGTTCGCGCGGACGCTCGATCTGGGGCAGTGGGCGGAGCTGACCGTCCACGAGAGCGAGCGGCTCGCGTTCACGGCGCGGGTCGCGGGTCCGATGACCGCGGATATCCGGATTAACAACCTGACTCTGACCTGCGCGACGGAATGGCGCGAGGAGGAGGGGCTCGCGCTTTCACGCGATTGGATAACGCAGGAGGTTAGACGCCTGCTCGAGGCGTCCCGCGAGCCGAGCGGACTCGACACATACGCGTGGGCCGAAACTCTGGGTGTTCGACTGAAGACTCAGGTACCCGCTCTCACCCGCCTACGTATTGACCTTGGTCGTCAGAAGTATATTGTGGTGAATCCGTAGACTTAAACCATGAAAACGCGTTCATTACGGAATCGTTTTCGCAGTCATCTCGGCCCACTATAATGAGCTTTCAATCTTTGCCAGGAGTAATTATGGCGACCAAAACCGTAACGTGTTTATTGACTCTGCTCGCGGCTCTCTCGCTCGTGAACTGTAAGTCCAATCCGCACAAAGCCGAAAAACTCGAGACCGAAATGGAGAAGTCGACGGATGTCGTCGGCGGCGAGAAAATCGGAATCAAGGACGGCAACATGGTCGTGCAGAAGAAAGTCCAAATGAACGAAGAGCTTCGTCGAGTACAGTATGAAGTCTACGAGCTCGAGGATCGCGTTTACGGAAATCGCAAGTACGGTTCGAAAGGTCTTTATGGAGCGCTTAAGAGCTGCCGCGAAGAGCTCGTGTCCAAGAAGAATGGCGGGGACGGAAAACTGATGTGGACCGAGCCGATGGACCGCGTGACCGATAAGGAGGACGAGTTCAACGTCGGTATCGACGAGAAAGAAAAAATCGTCGGCGTATCGGAAGAATTCCTGAAAGACCGCATCGCGCGCTTTAAGAAGTACAAGCAAACTTTGACGAAGCGCCAAGACGAATACGAAGAAAAGCTTGAGATCTGCGACAACGACCTCAAGGCCAAGAAAGAAGGTCAGGCGCGTGCCGAATAGCCTGCTATCGTTTGGGTTCGTGCCGCTCCTCGCGGGTCTGGCACCGGCGTGGGCGGCGAGTCCCGCCATGTTCGAGGAGGGCGCGCATTGCGTGGCTTACAAAGCCGAGAAGGTAAGCTTCCTCTTCAAAACGGATTTCGTGGTCGGTAAGAATTGCGACATCTCGGCGCAGGTGCTTCCCGAAGTCGGCGGCCTTTATCATATCGAAGTGAACATTCCCGTCCGCAGCTTCAACAGTGGCGACGCCGATCGCGATAAGGACGTCGTTAAGATTTTGAAAATCGAAGAGCGACCCGAGATCACGTTTCGCTCGAAGGCGCTGAGCGCCGAACAATGGCGCGAGCTCTTCGCGAAAGAAAATTTCGATCTCGACGGCGAGCTTTACATCGGAAGCAAATCGTTTCCGCTAAAAATGAAAGCGCACTATACGGATAAAACCGACAGCGCCGAAGTGAACGGCATCGTGACCCTGAAGTTCCAGGACCTCGATATCCGGCCTCCGCGCGTGGGCGCGGGCCTCGTCGCGAAAGCGAAGCCCGATTTGGAATTGCATTTCAATCTGGTCAGCGGTCGAATCCTCGGCGCCGACTCGATTCGACTCGGAAAGGAAAAGCAGTGAGCTCCGACCTACAGCTCGTGATGATCCGTCACGGAGAGAGCGCTTGGAATAAAGAAAACCGCTTCACCGGCTGGGTCGACGTCGACCTGAGCGAAAAGGGGCGTGGCGAGGCCCAGCAGGCCGGGCGTCTCTTGAGAGACGGCGGGTTCGAGTTCGATCAAGTCTATACGTCGATTTTAAAACGCGCGATCCGTACGATGAACATCGCTTTGGATGAAATGGATCGACTGTGGCTTCCGGTCGAGAAGTCCTGGCGCTTGAACGAGCGCCACTACGGCTCGCTGCAAGGGCTGGACAAGTCCGAAACGGCCGCGAAGTACGGCGAAGATCAAGTGAAGGTCTGGCGCCGCAGCTACGATACTCCTCCGCCGCCGCTGAGCGACGCCGAGTTCGAAAAGCAGAAGCATGAGCCCCGCTTTCGTTCCATGCCGGCCGGCGATCTTCCGCGCGGCGAGACGTTGAAGACCACTCTCGATCGCCTGCTGCCGTACTGGAATCAAACGATCGCGCCGACGGTGAAAAGCGGAAAGCGCGTCTTGATCGTCGCGCACGGAAACTCGCTGCGCGCCCTCGTTCAGCACCTCGAGAAAATTTCGGCCGATGAGATCATGGAGCTCAATATCCCGACTGGGATTCCTCTGGTCTACACTTTGGATCAAGATCTGAAATTTAAATCGAAGCGCTATTTGGGAGATCCCGAAGCGCTCGCCAAGGCGCAGGCCGCGGTCGCGGCTCAAGGCAAAAAGAAGTAATCAGAGTCTTTCTTCCGGCGCCCAATTCCCGTAAACGTGGGCGCCTTCGAGTGAAAGCCCGTGGGGCACCGAGATTCTGCGGTCAATGAAATAGTCTCGAACCTTCGGATCGCCCGCGAAAATATTAAGGTAAAGGATCTGTTGGATCCGCGCGAGCGCCTGCGCGGAGTCCCCGTAAGCCGGGCTCGAAGGGCTTACCGAAGCCATGCGATTTAAAATCGCGTCCACGCACGGCAAGTTCAGGCGATTGAGGTTCATCGTGCTGCGCTTGAACGGCGAGCTCATGGTCGAGTCGAAAAGCGATTTGGCGAGGTCCAGCCGTGGAATCATCGCGCGCGAAATCAGGCGCTCGTCGCTCGGCGCGAGGTCGTAGTCGTCGCTTTCAAGAATCGCTTCCAATTCCGCGCGGCTCGCCGGGCGAATCACTTCGCCCTCGATGCCCAAGCGCGCGAGCTCGTTTTTGTAGAAAACGAGCTGATTGAATTCGTTGTCCGTGTAGGCGACCATCTTGATCTTCATCGGTGTCTTCGTTCCGTCGGCCGCGGTAAACACGAGTTTGCCGCTCGAGAGCGCGTATCCGGCTTCATTCATCAGCCGCATCACGGTCAGAAGGCGCGTGCGTTTGTCCGAAAGAAGCTTATAGGCGTTGTTTCCGTAGGTCTCGAAGGGATCCTTCGCATGCGGCGGAAGCTGGCATGTGTCGAGCATGGCGGCCACTGTCTTCGTGGGCGGGCCTACGGGCGCGTTGGGCGCGCCATCGAGCAGGCTCGAGGGGCGGACGAGCTTTTCGGCATGGTAGAGCTGGTTGATCAGGGTGAAGTCATAGGCCAGCATGAGGGCCTTGCGCACGCGATAATCCGACACGTGGAAGCGGGTCACGTTGAACGCGAAGCTCTTCTTGCTCGAGAGCGCGAGATTGTTCGGCTCGGCCTTGGGCGCCACGGGACTTGAGAGCCTCTCCAGTCGCTCCGCGATGATTTTAACAAGAATCTGTTTGTCTTCGAGGTGATAATTGACGCTGTTCTCGCCCAGCGAATTCGCGACCGAGTCCGCGGTTGCGAACGAGATGACTTCGATTTCTCTCAGGCTGAACATTCCGGCCCGCGAAGTCAGATGCGAGCCCCAGTAGAACTGATTGCGCACGAGAACCGCGCGATTCGATCCGAGCTGCGTGATCGAGTACGGGCCGGTGCCCGTAAAGCGCATGGGGATCCCGCCCATCGTCGGATTGCCGGTGGTATTGATCTTCACGATCTTCATGCGCGCGAGAAGCATAATCAGATCACGCGCCTCTTGCCCTTTCGTGCGGAAGCTAAAGCGAATCTCGGTCGGGTGAACGTTGACGTCGCCGATCGTACGCGCGAGGTATTTCGCCATTTCAGGAAACGAATTTCTTAGAACGATGTACGAGTTATAGACGTCGCTGCCCTGGACGCCGATGCCGTCGTTGAAGCGCGCGCTCGGATTGATCTCGAACACGACGTAACTGAAGTCGCCCGGAAAACGCATCGCCTGTGCGACGAGCGGGTAAATGACCTCATTGTTCTTGATGGGGCTTTCCTGGAAGAGGCTTTCGTAGACGAGATCATCGATCAGCTCGGGGCGCTCGGTTCGCGTGCCGAGCTCGTACGGGTAAGGATGAACGCTCGTGATAGACCCCACGCGCGCAGTGCGAAGGTGGCCGCGAATTTCCATGTGCGTGGTGACGTCGGGGAATCCGGCCTGGTCAACGGGCGCCGTGTGCCAGCCGAAGCGGTGAAATCCAGTCGAGCGAATCTCTCCGGCTTCCGCCGCGATGGCCGAGCAAACAAGACTGAGACATACGAGCAATAATTTCAAACCTGGCCCCGTCAACTAGCGGATATTGAGTTAGATCGCACTATAGTGACGGAGCAAGGTTTAAGCCATCAATGATGTTCGGCGCCGAGACCGGGGCCTTCGAGACCCGGAACTCCGATTCTCGGGCCCGACCACTGCTCGGGCTCAATCCCGAGCGTGTGGTGAAGCGCCTCTTCGACGTTTTCCGCGAAGAAAAACTCGAGGCTTTGGCGGACTTCCTCCGGAACCTCCTTCAGGTCGCGCTCATTGCGTTTCGGAAGCAATACTTTTCGGATTCCCGCCCGGTGCGCGGCGATCACTTTTTCCTTGATCCCGCCGACGGGCATGACCGCTCCGCGCAGGGTGATCTCACCGGTCATGGCGAGATCGGCCGGCACGGGCTTATTCAGGACCAAGCTCGCGATTGCCGAGACCATCGCGACTCCCGCCGAGGGGCCGTCCTTCGGGATTGCTCCGGCCGGGACGTGAAGGTGGATGTCCTCCTTGTCATAGTTCAACGGCTGC
>CAYPFC010000136.1:5168-7909 GCA_964409815.1 uncultured Pseudobdellovibrionaceae bacterium | reverse complement strand
GAACAAGCTGCATAAGAGCGTGCCAATCGGTGAGGGGGCCGAGGACAACGTCGTCGTTCGCGCCAACGGCGTGAAGAAGACATTCACGTTCAAGCCCAAAGAGCACTGGGAGCTCGGCGAGAAGCTCGGGATCATCGATTTCGAGCGCGCCGGAAAAGTCACGGGCGCGCGTTTTACTTTTTTAAGGGGCGCGGCCGCGGCGATGGAGCGCGCGCTGATCCAGTTCATGATGGACGTTCACTCTCGCGATCACGGCTATGAGGAAATGATTCCGCCGTTCATCGCGAACTCGATGAGCTTTCAGGGTACGGGCCAGTTCCCGAAATTTAAAGACGACGTGTTTCACCTCGTCGGAACCGATTTTCATTTGATTCCGACGGCGGAAGTGCCGGTGACAAATTTCTACGCGGGCGAAATCCTCAAGGAGAGCGATCTTCCCGCGAAATTCACCGCGTATTCCCCCTGCTTTCGTTCCGAGGCGGGAAGCTATGGCAAGGACACTAGGGGCCTCATCCGTCAGCACCAGTTCAACAAAGTCGAGCTCGTGATTTTCTCTCACCCGGACAAGTCCTACGAGATGCACGAGCAACTCACTCAGCATGCCGAGAAAATTTTGCAGCTGCTCGAGCTTCCATATCGGGTGATGGCCCTTTGCTCGAAAGATATCGGCTTCGGCGCGGCCAAATGCCACGATCTAGAGGTGTGGCTGCCCGGACAGAACGCGTACCGCGAGATCAGCTCGTGCTCGAACTTCGAGGACTTTCAAGCGCGGCGCGCGGGCATTCGCTTCAAGGGTAACGATCCGAAGGCGAAGCCGCAGTTCGTGCACACGCTGAACGGCTCGGGGCTCGCGATCGGACGTACGCTCATCGCCGTGCTCGAGAACTACCAGCACGAGGACGGCTCGATCGCGATTCCGAAAGCGCTTCAGCCCTACATGGGCGGCTTAAGAGAAATCAAAGGTCAGTGATTAAAGAGCGGACTTGATGCCGGCGGGCCATGTGCGAGCACGTGGCGTCATCGAATAGGCCGCAGCCTTGCCCGCGTAGGATCTGCGCAATGGAACGTTGGCCGGCTTTGTCGCCACTTTGGCCGCGCGGGCCCGGTGACACAGAGCTCTATTAGATTTCTGGACGATCGTTCTGGCCCAAGATGAATCAACTTCCGAACAGATCACCAAATAAACAACTTTAGTACTAAACGCGACCAACGTGAATTCCGATGGAAACGTATGGCGAGCGAGCGGGCTATCATATGTGTCGTGGATGACGATCACCCTCATCGTGAGGCGCTGACCACCGTCCTCTCTCTGAATGGCTATCAAGTCGAGCCGTTCCCTTCCGCATCCGAGCTCCTCAAACAGAATCCCGGTCTCACCGGTTATGACATCCTTCTCTCTGACATCAATATGCCGGGACTTTCCGGATTCGACCTTTGTCGCGCGGCACGCTCTACGCCCTCGGCCGTTCGCCTTCCCATTATTCTGATCACGGGTAACGAGGCGGCCAACGACTATGCCATGGGGCTCGAAGCGGGAGCGGATGACTTCATCGGGAAACCGGTTCCGTCGCGCCACTTGCTCGCGAAAATCCGCTCGCTTCTGGAAATTCGCAACGTAGAGCTTAAGAAAAACGAAGAGCTCAAAACTTCGCGCGGAATTTCCGAGGAGCTCGGTCGGTTCGTCTCGCCCAATCTCGTGCAGCGTTTCGGAGGCTCAGGCGGGCAGAATTTTCTGGCGCCCCATCGCGCGGAGGTGACGGTCCTGTTCACCGATCTAAGGGGCTTCACCGCGTTCACCGAGCGCGCCGAGCCCGAAGAGGTGCTTCAGGTTCTGCAGCGTTACTACACGGCCGTCGGAACGCTCGCACTGAAATACAAGGGCACGCTCGGACATCTCGCGGGCGACGGCATCATGATTTTCTTTAACGATCCGGAGCCCATCGAAAACCACCGCGAAGCCGCGCTCCAAATGGCGCTCGAGGCCCGCGCGGCGCTCACCGAGCAAAAAGCGACGTGGGCCGATCGCGGATACAAGATCGACTTCGGAATGGGGTTGAGCGAAGGCTTTGCGACCATCGGTGGAATCGGGTTCGAGCAGTTCTCGACCTACTCGGTGATCGGACCGGTCGCGAACTTCGCGTCCCGCATGTGCCATCTGGCGCTGGGCGGACAAATCCTGATCTCTCAGCGTTTTCGCTCGCGGCTAAAACCAGAGGAGTTCTCGACTCAGGATCTTGGCCCGATGAGCGTGAAGGGCATCGAGCAACCGGTTTCGGTATTCAACGTGGTCTCCGCAAGCCTCCCGAAGAGTGAGCATAAAGCGAGCTAAATTAACGCCCTTCCGATCTCGCGCGGCTTTTTGAAGACCCAGTCGGCCGTCTGAAAGCCATACTTGCTTACGGAACGAGGTCTCACATATATTGGGCGAATCAGGATCATCCACGGAGAGGTGGCAGAGTGGTCTAATGCACCGGTCTTGAAAACCGGCAGGGTCGTAAGGCCCTCGTGAGTTCGAATCTCACCCTCTCCGCCAATAAAATCTCGAGCTTCTTGCAAAAAAATGGCCCTACATAATCGGCATGACCGTAGACTCCTGCAGACGAGCCAGATTCTAGGCGAGGAAAATGGATAAAAACATGTGGTGGCGGGCTTGCGGCCTCACGCTCCGGGACTTACACGTTCAGATTCACGAACTCGTTTTTGGCTTCATCAAGTTCGAGCAGCCGGCCGTCCTCGAGATC
>CAYPFC010000136.1:0-5118 GCA_964409815.1 uncultured Pseudobdellovibrionaceae bacterium | reverse complement strand
AGGCGCCGATCAGATTCATCCCGCGTTCCTTTTCCGCGTTCACGACGAACGGGAATGTTCGAAGATTGGCTATGGAAATCTTGATCGCTTCCATTTCGCAATGATGGCAAAGAGCATCGACGTCGGCGTTGGGATTCGCGGCGAGCGCGCGAAAGTGCGCCGGGCGCGCGATCGCGACCCAGCGGTCCACGAAGCTTTCCGAGTCGCCCTGGAGTCCCGAAACGAGCGCGCGGATTCCGCCGCAATGACGGTGACCCAGAACCACGACGTTTTCGACCTTCAAATTCAAAACCGCGAACTCGATCGCCGCGCTCACGCCGTGATACATCCCGCCGGTCTCAAACGGCGGAACGAGGTTCGCGACGTTACGCACGACGAAGAGATCTCCTGGGCCCGACGAAGTAATAATCGCCGGATCGACGCGCGAATCACTGCATCCGATGACGAGGGTTTTCGGGGTTTGTCCCGTGGCGAGCTTTCGGTAAGGAGAGTCCGCCACATCGAAATATTTCTCGCGGAATTTACGAAATCCAGAAACCAAGCGGATAAGTTCTTTGCGGCGCATGGCTTTTTATGTAGCCGACGCCCTCGCGGGAGTCACCTACATTTACCAGGCCCAGCCATCCCCGTCGCCCGGAGACCAGCCTCCGTAACCGCCGCCTCCGCCGCTTAAGCGCAGCGTGCAGTCTTTCTTCGCGGCTTCGATCATCTCCGGCGTGGATGCCGTAAGCGTGAAGTCAAAGGGCGTCTGCGTGACCGAGACTTCCACCTCTTCGTCATCGAAGGGCAACTCGCGGCCGAGAGGGTTGGCTTTGGGATCGTCGTAAGTCATTTGGCTGTCCCATTTCGCGATGATCTCGCGGTACTTCATGTCGGCCCAAGTCAGCGGGAGCTCTTTCTGTCCTTCGACCGCGGCCATCATCGTGCGACGAATGGGCGAGAAGTTCACGTTATGGTCGATGTTGGAGTCGCTGCTGAGAACAACGCGCTTGGCGCCGAAGGTCGGCGCCGCTTTTTTGAACGCGCGCATAACGAGCTGGGTCTGCTTTTCTGAGAAGTCCGGACCCTGAATTGTATGGATGAGAAGTGCCTTTTTGCCGCGGATCTTCACGATCGAAAGGCCCACGTAACCCAAGCGCTTTCCGTCCGAGTCAAACGCATAGTAGTAGCGGTCGAACGGGTTCAGCACGAAGCCCGGAGAGAAGCACGTCGAGCAATCGTTTCCGACGTAGCCGCGGAAGATCGCGAAGTTCGGGTGCACCTCGCGAATGGTAATCGAATCGCCCAGATTCAAAACGACGTTCGGGCCTTGATCGTAAAGATCTTCGTTAACATCCTCGTAGACGTTGGCGATCGCTTCCGCGAGCTCGGTCGGAAAATCTTCCTTCTTTTTAACGAGCTTCGCGACGTCGTCGAATAAGGGTTTCCAGCTTGCGGCATCTTGGAAGTAGTCGAGCGCGCCGACGTCGAGCTTCGGGATCTGTGCCTTTAAGTCACTCAAGCTCGCGTCCGGCGCCTGCCGGGCCAAAGTCGCAAGGACGACATACGGCTTCAAGCGGCTCGAGACGAACCAGCTGCTCTCGGGATAAAAGCTTTCGTTCCACCCCTTAATCAAGTTCTTGCGAAGTATCTCAAGTACGGCCGCGACGGTGCGCTTCCGCGGCTCTTTGATTTTCTCCTCGGCCGACTTGATCTCGTCGAGAACGTCGTCCTCGAGAAACTCCTTCCACTCTTTGTCGTTGAACTTCTGCGCTTCGACCTCGGAGGCCTTCGTTACGGTCACCGCCAGGTCGGTCATCGGCTCACGGGAGCGAAACGCTTCTTGGAATCCCGGAGTCGCCATGAGCTCCATGACGAGACCTTGCTGGATGTAAGAGATGCGGTTCAGCTGGGCGTAGAAGAAGAAATTCGGATGCGACATCGCCCCGGGGAACGTGGCCTCGTGTTGATCCACGATCGCGCGAATAAAAGGGTCCGCCTTCGCGTATTCCGAGCGCATGCGCGGGTCTAAGATCGTCGCCGGAGCTTCGGGCTTTTTCGGAGAATTTCCCTGAGCGAACGATGAGAGCGTGGCGAACATCAACACTAGCAATCCTACAAAGCGCATACGTACCTCATATAAATTATCGCTGTTGATAACGCGCCAGATTGATGAGAAGCAAACGAATAAATAAGCGATGTGGAGGTGGAAGTTGGGGCGCGGTCATTCGTGGAACTCTCTATATGATGTTCGGCAGATTTTTCAGAGACTCGCGGCGCTAGCGCTCGCTATTTCGCTGTTCGCGGCTCCTCAGTCGCCCGCGGCGACCAAAGAAAGCTCATCGACCCAGGTAAAAATTTGTGAACTTCTTACGACCTCCGCAAGCGCGCGCGGAATGTCCGCGGTTCGACTGAAGATCGCGGAATTCATTGGCGCCAATTCGGCACTCGACAAGTCGGCCGCGCTCGGACTGATCGAGGCTCCGAAGAATCCCGCCCATGGGGATTTCGCACTTCCCGTTTTTTCCCTTGCTAAAGTGGAAAAGAAAAATCCGAATGATATCGCAAAGGCGATGGCCGACGCCCTGAACGCGGTGAAGCCCGCGTGGATCGGGTCCTTCGAGGCGCTTGGAGGCTTCTTAAACATTCGCCTGTCCCCGTCGTTTTATCAGGATCAGCTCGGCGAAGCTTTCGCGGCCGCCGGAGCCAGGTACGGCTCTGCCGATTGGGCGAAGGGCAAGCGCGTGGTGATCGACTACGTGTCACCGAATCTCGCAAAGCCGCTGCACATCGGGCACTTCCGCGCATCGGTGATCGGCCAGTCGATCCGCGGCCTCGCGGAAACTCAAGGATTTGAGGTCACCGGCCTGAATCACCTCGGCGATTGGGGAATTCAGTTCGGCTACTTGATTTGGGGTTACCGCAGTTGGGCGAGCGAGTACGACTTCGAGAACAAGCCTTTCGACTCCCTTTACAATCTCTATGTGCGCGTGAAGAACGTGAAGAAAGATACGCCCGAGTTCGCAGAGCTAGAGGCCGGCGGGCGCGAGGTTTTCCGCCGCATGGAGGCCGGCGAACCGGAAGTGCTCGCGATTTGGGAAAAGTTCCGCCAGATCACCCTCGCGGAGAACGACAAGGTGTTGGCCGCGCTGAACATCCATCACGACCTGATTTTGGGTGAGTCGTTTTATAACGACAAGCTGGCTGAGCTCGAAGAGCGCCTGCGCCAACTGAGCTTGCTGATCGAGAGCGACGGCGCGCTCGGAGTTTGCGTCGAAGAAAACAAGTTTTGCCTCTTACGCACGTCGACCGGGACGTCTGTCTACGCGGCTCGCGACCTCGCGTCGGCTTTCTATCGCCACGACCGGCTCGGCGCGGACGAAATCCTGTACGTCGTCGGCAACGAGCAGAAGGACCATTTTAAAATGGTATTCCAGGTCCTCGCGAAAATGGGCGAGGGTTGGGTGAAAGACATGCACCACATCGGATTCGGCCTCTATCTGAACAACGGTAAGAAGATTTCCTCGCGGGACGGCGGAACGCTGACGATCAACGAGCTCATCGAGACTGCGACCGAAAAGGCGCTTACAATCGCCGGTGATCCCGAGCGTGCGCGAAAACTCGCGATGGCCGCGATCATCTTTAACGATTTGAGCGCGGATCGTAACGGTGACGTGGAATTCGACTGGGATCGCGTTTTGAACCTTGAGGGCGGTGGGCCCGCGCTGCTTTCGAGCGTGGAGCGCGCGTCTCAGATCCTCGCCGAGCGCGGCGGCGAGTCGGCGGCATCCTTCGCGGCCCCGCTCACTTCGAAGGAAGAGACCGAGCTCGTGCGACTTCTGCTCGAGCTACAGGACACGATGACGTTGGCCTACGTGACGTACCAGCCGAGCATTCTCGCGCAGTACCTTTGGCGGCTCTCGCGGGCGTACAACGCCTTTCAACAAGCGCAGCTTCTACCAAAAGATTCGCCGGACAAAGCGCGCGCGGCTTCTCAACTTTACCTCACGCGCATCGCGCGCGACGCGATGAAGGAAGGCTTGCGCATCTTGAATATCGGAACGTACTAGGCCGAGCGCCGGCGCGCGCGGTCCGCTATCGAAACGGCTGACAGACGACGGTGTCGTAGATGCCCGAGTTCGGCTGAAGAATTCCGCCGACGCGCACGCGACCCTTGCCCCAGGTCACGCTCACGAGGGCGTCGATGTCGATCGGGGAAACGACGGCGCCTTCGAGCGAGCGCTCGGGCCTGACGCTCGGCTCGATCGGGTAGTCCGTGTCGTTTTCCAGCGCTCCTTCGAGAGTGGTGCGGGTCAGGATGCGGTAGCCGCCGATTTGGAAGAATTGCGCGACGGTATTGCCGCCACCGTCCCGGTAAACGAGGAATTTCGTGTCGTAGTCGCGCTTGCCGTTCGTGCGGCTCGAGCGGCAGTACTGGATTTTCGTGGCGTCGCTAGGAAGGCTCGTCCGCGGAGAGAGGGCTCCGCCCGCCATGATGTAGGAAACCGCCTTGCGCGTGCGGCGCGAATCAGCCTCTACGCCGGTCTCTCTCAAATACCAGTAAACGGCTTCGTGCAGGTATAGAGCCGCCCGGTTCAGCGGTGAGAGCTCATTCCATACGTCGCTGTTTACGTAGATGCGTTTATTGTCACGGAAGTTGATCGCCTGCACGAAGTCACAGTTCTGCGGAAGGCGAATAAACTCCTGCGTATCGCCGGTCGGTTGAAGGCCCACGCCCGGCGGGAGGAAATTCATATTGTCGAGAACATAACGGACCCGATTCTCAAATCCATTCTTTTCGGGCTCTAGAACGCCGGCCACCGAGCCCTGCGCGGCGTCCATCTTCGCGGCGAGCGCGAGCGCGAGCTTGGCGGGATCCAGGTTTTGCGTATCGCGCGGGTACGCGTAGCCGAAGAGGGCGCTGCCCTCGTAAAGATCGAACGCCTCGCGCGTGACCTCTCCTCCGGCGCCTTTGCACTCCACAATCTGGCCGCCGTTGCCGATTGAGATCCGGGCTTGGGCCTGAAAACTAACGAGCAGGGACGCGGTGATCGTAAGTAGGATTGAGGATTTCAATGTGCACGCTCCACTTTCTTTTTTGTAAGTCTGAAGAATTGCGAATTGAGTTGATATACTTCC
>CAYPFC010000135.1:0-7931 GCA_964409815.1 uncultured Pseudobdellovibrionaceae bacterium | reverse complement strand
CGTCGCCGAGACCGCCGCGCGCCGCACGCTCGAGCGCATGGGCTCGGTTCGGCCCGAAACCGGCCGCTACACGGTCGTGTTCGAAAACCGCGCGGCCGAGAATCTGGTCGGCATGATCGCGGGATACTTCAGCGCGAAAGCGATCGACGAGAAAACGTCGCCTCTCGCCGGCAAGCTGGGCGAGCGCGTGTTTTCGTCGCAGCTCACGCTGGTCGACGATCCGTTTTTCGTCGACGGCGGCGGCACGCGTCCGTTCGACGACGAAGGCTATGCTTCTCAGAAGACGACTCTTGTCGATGGCGGCCGCGTCAGCGCGTTCCTCACGAACTCCGTTTACGCGCGCAAGATGAAACTCGCACACACTGCGAGCGCGGCACGCTCCCCTTCGTCGGATCTTTCCGTTTCGACGAGCAACATTCTCGTCACTCCCGGTCAGCACACGTTCGAGGCCCTGGTGAGCGCGGATAAGAAAGTGATCGTCGTGACGTCGCTGATGGGTACCGCGGGCTTCCGCGCGACGTCCGGAGATTTCTCGATTCCCGTCGAAGGATACCTTTACGAGAACGGAAAGCGTGCGGCGCCGATTAAAGACTTTTTAATCTCGGGCAACATCCTGCAGTTGTTCTCGGCGGTTGAGGCCGTGGGTCAGGATGCGCTCGCGCCCACGGGAAGTATCGTAAGCCCCTCACTGCTCGTGCGCGGCTTGAACGTGGCGGGTAAACAGGGGTAAGCTCTCCTCACTTAAAGGAGCCCATATGTACCCGCGCATTCTGTTCTCCGGCGTCTTGGTTTTCGCGCTCGCGGCCTGCGCTTCGCGCTCGGTTCTCTCCGACAGCAAAGAAGTGAAAGTCAGCCGCGACGCTGCCGATAAGGATTGCAAAGAGATTGGTACGATCACGGGCCGCACGGCCTCCGCGAAAGGCACGCAAGAAGAAGCCCTCGAGGATCTTAAGAAAGAAGCCGCGAACAAAGGCGCCAACTACGTCGTCGTGAAAGAGTACTCGGCCTACGGCACGAGCGTGACCGGCGTCGCGTACGAGTGTCCGTAAGAATCAAGCATTGATGAAAGCGCGCGTCTTCACGAGAGCCTGCATGGGAATCTCGTGCCCGCCGCTGAAGCCCACAAACTCGCCGACCGCGCCCGCGGATTTGAGCATCTCGTGGAGCTTTTGCGCGTAGATGAACGGCAGCACTGTGTCCTGCATGCCGTGGCTCTGGATGTAGCGTTTGCCCTTGAGGCCCCCGGATTTTTTCGACCAGTTTTTCTCGTCAAGCAGAGTTCCCGAATACAAAATCATGGCCTCAATGTCTTCCGGCTGATGAAGCGTCACCTCGGTCGCGATCATCGCGCCTTGGCTGAAGCCGCCGAGAAAAAGCCGCTTCGAGTTCAGATGAAAGATCATGTCGCTGACGGCGTCGCGCGACTCATCCAGGCCCGGAGGGCGCACTTGCGTGAAGTCGATGCCGGTCTCGAGCTCGCGGACCGAGATCGGAAACCAACCCAGGCCCATGAAGCCCCCGCCGATATCGACCTCGTTCGGCGCATCGGGAAAATAGAAGTTCCACCTCTCGTCGGGATCCAGAAACTCGGCGAGGGGATAGAGGTCCTCTGCGTTGGCGCCGAAGCCGTGCAATAAAACTATGTTCCAGTCGTCGTTCCCGCCGGGACGTTTGAGGCAGTCCAGAGTGCCCACTTTTTCGCGCATGGTTGGGGTCTATCATTCCATGCCGCTTTTTGCCAAGCTCTGGGGGTCCGGAATCGCAGAATCTTTGAGGACAAACGCGCGGATTCTCGTCACAATAGTACGGCATGAGTAAGCAAGAAGATCTAGCGAATGCGTCTCCGGGTCGGCTGCATCAGCTCGCCCAATACTACGAAAAGAATGAAGGCAAGATCGCCGTTTGGTTTTTCGTCGGCGGGTTTATCTTCGACCTGGTCACTTTGGATCGTATCGATTCGTGGGTTACTATCGGCCAGCAGATCGTATACCTGGTCGTGATCATGGCCGCGCTCGTGCAAATGTTCTTCGAAGAGGCGCAGCCGCAGGCCGACTTCGAGAAAATGTTCGTCATCAAGCGCTGGTACTACAATTACCGGACGGCGATCGTGCACTTTTTCTTCGGTAACTTGCTGAACCTGTACACGATCTTCTTCTTTAAGAGCTCCTCGCTTCTCGTCTCGTTCGGCTTCATGGTCTTCTTGATCTTCCTCCTGGTCGCGAACGAGTCGGCGCGCTTTAAGTCCTTGGGTCTTTCGTTCAAGTTCGCGCTTCTGAGCTTGTGCTTTCTTTCGTTCGCGGCTTACGTGGTGCCGGTGTTCATCGGTTACATGGGCCTGCTCGTGTTCTTGTTCTCGATGCTGGTCGGCTGTATCCCGTTGATCGGGATCGGCTGGTACGTTCAGACGTACGTGCCGCAGCACTTCGCCCGCGTGAAGAGCCAGGTTCTCTTGCCGCTCGGGTTCGTGTTGCTCGGGTTTCTCACGCTGTACCTGTTCAAGTTGATTCCGCCGGTGCCGCTGTCGATCCCGTACATCGGCATATACCACGGAGTCGAGCGCACGAGCGAAGGCTTCAAACTCGCCCATGAGCGGCCGTGGTGGCGTTTCTGGCATAACGGCGACCAGAGTTTCAGCGCCCAGCGCGGCGACAAGGTCTACGTCTTCTTCCGTATTTTCTCTCCGACGAACTTTTCGGATCAGGTTTTGGTGCGCTGGTATTGGAAGGACAATCGCTACGGCTGGACGGTGCAAGACTCGATTCCGATTCGCATCAGCGGCGGCCGTGAGGAAGGGTTCCGCGGCTACGGCGTGAAGTCCAACTATCAGCCGGGCGAATGGAAAGTTCAGGTGGAGACGTCCGACGGCCGCGAGATCGGCCGCGTCTATTTCGATCTGGAGATCGCGCCGGAAGAGCCGCGCACGTTCGTTTACGATATCGAGTGATGGCGGACGGAGCTTTAGCCGTCCGCGAAGATCATTCTTAGATCTTTAAGAGTCTTAGTCTCACTTCGTTTAATGAAACCTTCGGCTTCATAGATATTCAGCCTGATGTAGGCCTTCGCGATCTCGTACGCTTTCTTCCAGCCCTGAACGACGCGTGTGTGAGGACGGTACTTCCAGAATTTACCTTCGATTTTAAGCAGGGCCTTGAGCGCGGCGGCGATTTCGCCGGTGAGTTCCCTAATGAAGCCGGCCCAAGACTGTCTTCTAGGGATTTTAATCACCATATGGATGTGATTCCCGACATTGGCGTATTCGTAGATCTTCACGCCGTACTTGCTCGCTACGCGATTCACCGCGCGATCCACGTACCCAAAAGCTTTCGGTAAGCGCATGCCGCCTTGATTCGCCCTTAGCGTGAGAAGAATCGGGAGCTTCGAATCGAGCGGTCTCTTCGTCTTCGGATTTCCTTTTAACAGCGAGCCGCCAAAGGCCTGCGCGGGCCTTCTTAACCCTTTAAAATCCAATTGCTTTCGTTTCGGCATGGGGTTCTTGTACCCCATCGCTCCCGAGGACGCAATTTGGATCTAGTATCGCTGCTGCGTTTCTTTGAATCGCCCTCGGTAGTTTGGTCTTGGGAGCTGGAATCGTGCTGGCTACGAGTGGAATCGTGCTGGCTACGCGGGCCTCGTCTTCGATTTGCCCGAACGAATAGCGCCGCTACCTTTCCATCCCTGAGAGGGCCTCGCCTCGCGCGCATCCGCGCGCGGCAGTCTCGGGGAATTTGGGAGATTTTAATTTTTGAGTGAGAGTGGAAACGGATGAAGAAAGATAGTGCAACGAACCGGGTCCGCAACCAAGACACTTCCGCAGCGGAAGTGCTCGCGGTTTATTCGAGCTGGCGATTCGTTCGCGAGCGCGCTTCCGCTCCGAAAAAACAAACCTAAATCTCCCACGCCTTTACGGTCACGCCGCCCGGATGGCGGCGGGAGAAGCCTCTCATGGATGGACGGACCTCGCGCCACCTCGATCGCGCCTCATCCAAGACACGAGCCTCGAGTTAATCCACCCGACGCAAATGCAAATCCAAACGCGGACGCTCGGCCGCGGGCGGCGTAGTCTGCGGCTTACCGATAAACAATCCGCCTTCCAACTTCACTTCCGCAGGATTCAAGCCCAAAATCTCATAAGTACGCGCGCCCGTCGAAAACCCGCTCGTCGTCCACTTCGTCGAAACGCCGTTCTGCCACAAGTACATCGTCGCGATCTGAATGCTGCAGGCGAGCGTCGCGTAGTCCTCGTGCTCGCGCTTCGCCTCGCTCTTTCGAATCCCCACGCTGATGAAGTGCGAGGGCCGCAGGATCGTCTCGCGCGCGGCCTTCATCTTCACGTCGCTCATCGGTTCTTTTGCATTCTTCATCTCGGCATACAAATCCGCGATCCCCTCGCGCGCCTTCGGCCCCACCCACGTGTAAACCCACGGGAACGTGAGCTTATGGTTGGGTGCCCACAGGCTTAAACGCAACGCCTCGACCACCAACTCGTCGCCTACTTTTTCGCTCGTATAGCTATGTACCGTGCGTCGAGTGGTCACCAATTGCTCAAAATCCATAAAACCCGCCTTGAAGAAATAGCATCGCCGCCCTAAATTACCCCCCATGAAGAAGAAAGTCTTGTTCATTTGCTTAGGGAATATATGCCGCTCCCCGGCCGCCGAGGGCGTCTTCCGCGACATGGTGAAAAAGGCCGGTCTGGAGAACGAGATCCACGTCGACTCTTGCGGTACCGGCGGATGGCACATCGGCGAGCCGCCCGACAGCCGCATGATCCACCATGCGAAGAAGCGCGGCTATGACTTGAGCGATCTCGAAGCGCGCCAGCTCGACACGCCCGCCGACTTCGGCAACTTCGATTACCTGCTCACGATGGACGAGTCGAACCTAAAGCACGTGCGGGCGTTCGATCGCGCGAAGGAGCACCACCACAAGATCATGCCGCTGGTCTCCCTGTGCAAAATCCACAGCGTGAAAGAGGTTCCCGATCCCTACTACAGAGAGGAAGACGGCTTCGAGCACGTTTTGGATTTGATCGAGGACGCGTGCACGGAGCTCCTCGAAAAAATCAAAAAGGAGCTAAAGAAATGAATCCCTTCTGGGCGCTTCGCGTACACGGCCCCGAGAACGCTCCGCATGCCAAGCTTCAACAGGTGACGCTTGACGAGCTCACTTCGGGCGACGTGGTCATCGAATCGAATTACTCGTCGATCAACTTCAAGGACGCGCTCTGCACGACGGGACGCGGGCGCATCCTTAAAAAATTTCCGCTCAATGCCGGGATCGACGTCGCCGGCCATGTCCTCGAGTCGAAAGACTCGCGCTTTAAGCCCGGTCAGAAAGTCCTGATTAACGGAATGGGCATCGGCGAATCCTACGACGGCGGCTACTCCGAGATCGTGCGCGCGCCCGGCGACTCGGTCGTCGCGCTTCCCGAAGGGCTCACGCTCAAAGAGTCCATGATCCTCGGCACCGCGGGGTTCACCGCGGCCCTCGCGCGCCTGCGCATGGAGATCAACGGGCAAACGCCGGACAAGGGCCCGATCCTGGTCACCGGGGCCAGCGGAGGCGTCGGCAGCTTCGCGGTTCAGATTTTCGCTCAGGGCGGCTACGACGTGCACGCGGTCAGCGGCAAGCACGAGGCGATTAAGTACCTCAAAGCCTTAGGCGCGAAGGAAGTCCTCGCGCCCGAACAACTCGAGCTCGGCACTCGCCCCCTCGAAAAAGCCCGCTACGGTGGCGCCGTCGACAACGTCGGCGGCAAGTTGCTCTCGCAGATCCTCGCCAACGTGCAGCTCTGGGGGAACGTCGCGAGCATCGGCCTCGCCGAGAGCCACGAACTTCACACGACCGTGATGCCGTTCATCCTCCGCGGCGTCTCGCTCCTCGGAACGAGCTCGAACAACACGCCGATGCAACTTCGCAAAGACATCTGGCGCAAACTCGGCGCCGAATGGAAGCCGAAAAACCTCGATCAGATTCTCACGCGCACCGTGGGCCTTAAGGACCTCATGCTCGCGTGCGAGGATCTCATGCATCGACGAGTCCATGGCCGCATCCTCGTCGAAATCCGGGCGGAAAAATGAGCCAGGCGTACATCTCCTCCATCGAAGGTAACCGACAACTCCTCGACGGCGGCGCCATGTTCGGAAACGCGCCTCGCCCCGTGTGGGAAAAGTGGATCGCGCCCGATAATATCGGCCGCATTCCTCTCGCCTGCCGTTGTTTACTTATCGAGATCGACGGCAAGAAAATCCTCTGCGAAACCGGAATCGGCGCGTTCTTCGAGCCTAAGATGGCCCAGCGTTTCGGCGTCCAGACGCCCGAGCGCCATTTGCTTCTCGAAAATCTCAAAGCCCAAGGGCATACGGCCGAGTCCATCGACTACGTCATCCTCTCCCACCTGCATTTCGACCATGCCGGAGGCTTGCTTCCGACGTACCAGGAGATGGCGGCCGGCCGCAAAGAGCTCGTCTTTCCGAGGGCGAAGTTCATCGTCGGCAGCGAGGCCTGGGACCGGGCCCTCCACCCGCATTTTCGCGACCGCGCGTCGTTCATTCCGGAACTGACCGATCTGCTGAAGAATTCCGGGCGCCTGATCGTCTTTCCCAAAGATCCGCTACCCAAGGAGCTCCAGGGCCGCGTCGAGTTCATTCAGAGCCAGGGACATACTCCCGGCCAGATGCACACGCTCTTCCAAGGCGACCATGGCAAGGTCTTCTTTTGCGGAGACCTCGTTCCTGGACGCCCGTGGGTGCACCTACCCATCACGATGGGTTATGACCGGTTCCCCGAAATGCTTATCGATGAGAAAGCCGCGATCTTCGAGCGCGCTCTTAAAGAGGACTGGCTATTGTTTTTCACGCACGACCCCGAAGCTTCCGCGAGTCACTTAAAGAGGTCCGAGTCGGGAAAATTCGAGCCGGACCGGACCGAGACCGCGCTCGTACACAGACCGATCTAGATTTTCACGAGTCGCGTACAAAAACGGTTGCCCGAAAAATAGCTCTGCCATTATATTGGCTAAAGCCTCGCGAGGGGCTCCAGGCACAGCATCTAGGGAAGAAGAATAATTAAAAAATGGGTATCGAAGATCGCGTCGAGCGAGTTCTAAAAAAACTCAAGCTCAATAAGTTTTATCCCTTTCCGTTCGCACGGTCGGGATTCATGCAGACGATCTACGGCAGCTACTGGCCGGTCCTAAAACCTACGCGCCCGAATTGCTTCCATCACCTTCTGCTTCCCGACGGCGACATCCTGGTCGTCGCCGAAAACCGCCCGAAAACTTGGAAGCCAGGCGATCGCATCATGCTCCTCGTGCATGGGCTGACGGGTTGCTACGAATCGCCGTACATGCAGCGCATGTGCCGCCGCCTCTTTAAAAAGGGTTATCTCGTCTTGCGCCTCAACTTGCGTTTCTGCGGTCCCGGCAAGGGCCTGGCGCGCAACGCCTACCACGCCGGCGTGAGCGACGACACTCGCTACGTAAACCAATGGGTGGCGCGCCAATTCCCGAACTCTCCCGTGACCCAGATCGGATTCTCGCTCGGCGGAAACGTAACGCTTAAGATGGCCGGCGAGGACGGCTCGCGGCCGAGCGGCAACCTCGACAGCATCGTCGCGGTTTCGCCGCCGATCGACCTCGAGGCATCGACCCAAAGAATGGGCGAACCGGACAACCGGATCTTCGAGTGGTTCTTCACGAAGTACTTGATGAACGACACGAAGCTCATGATGAAGCTCTATCCCGAGATCGGGCCGATCGAGCTTCCGAAAGTGCCGCGCTTAAAGGCATTCGAGGAAATTTTCGCCACTCACCGCGCCGGATTCCAAAGCGCGAAAGAATACTACGAGAAGTGCAGCTCGATTCACTACATTCCCGAAATCAAGATCCCGACTTTGATTCTCTCGGCAGCCGATGATCCGGTCGTCGACGC
>CAYPFC010000134.1:1236-7935 GCA_964409815.1 uncultured Pseudobdellovibrionaceae bacterium | reverse complement strand
AGCCGGCTACCTCAACTTCTATCAGCACCGGCCACGGGACGCCGATCGGCTCAACCATCTATTGTGGCTGAGCCTCGCCTTTCAATTCTGAGGAGCGTGCCGCTCAGATGACGCCGTCGCGGGCCAGCGCATCGATCTCGGCCGCGTCGTAACCGAGCTCGGCTGCGATGCTGCGCGAATGCTCGCCGAAGCGCGGCACCGCAAAGCCTATCTGCGCGGGCTCCTGCGTGAACTTGATCGCGGTGCCGATGTGCGGCAAGCCCTGCTCGTCGTGCAGCAGCATGCCGCGCTCCGCCGCATGCGGATCGTCGTAGGCCTCGACCAGCGTGCGCAGCGGCGCGTAGCAGACGTCGATGTCGGCGAGCCTCGGAGTCATGGCCGCGCAAAACGGACTCAAGACGCTGGTCCTTACGATCGATCCCGCGCACCGGCTCGCGCAGGCGCTCGGACTCGACAAGAAACCGGGCGAGGAGCTCAAGGTTCCGGGCGTCGCGAACTTGAGCGCCGCGATGATCGACCCTCGCCGCGAGTTCGACGAGTTCGTGCTCGGGGCCGTCGATAAAGGGATTGCGAAAGGGTTGTTCAACAACCGTCTTTACCAGCAACTCGTGTCCAACTTGAACGGAAGCCAGGAGTTCACGTCGCTCGTGAAACTCGTCAATGTCGCGAAGTCGGGGAATTACGATCTCATCATTTTGGATACGCCGCCCACGCAGAACGCGGTGGATTTCCTCAAAGCGCCCGAGCGAATCTACGCGCTCTTTCAAGATACGGTGATCGGTTGGTTTTCGAACCCGAACCGCGACGAAGGCTGGATCAAGCGCACGATTCATAAGGGCACTCGCATGGTGACGGGCGCGCTCGAGACCGTCACGGGAAGCGTGTTCATTCACGAGCTGAAGGATTTTTTCAATCACATCGCGTATCTGAAAGAGCGCATCGCCGCGATCAGCAAGGAAACCTCCGAGCTCATTCACTCCGCGAAATGCGGTTTCATCCTCGTGACGGGCTTCGACGAAGCGAAGCTCAAAGAGGCGCTCGAATTTCATCAGGACTTGCAGGCGGAAAAGCTGAACCTTCGCGCGGTGATCGTGAATCGCTGGTTTCCCGAATGGGCGGAGGGCGGGAGCCAGTTTCCCAAGACGTGGGAGACCGACCCTGCGTTCATCCAGCTCAAGGAATTCTACGAGCGCTTCGCCCATTACTTCGGTCAGCGGCAAACGGCTTACGAAAAGTTCGCGGAGGGTCTAGGGAAGTCGGTTCCGGTTTTGAAACTTCCCGATTTTAAGAATAACGTACAAGGTATCGAAGATCTCAAACACGTCGCGGAGACGCTGAACGAAAAATGGAGGTCCTTGTGAGAATCGCCATCTTTATTCTATCGGCACTCGTGGTCACGGCCTGCGCGCGCGGAAGCAAGACGCCGGATATGCCGGCCGACGTTTCCGAAACCGAGTTGACGCCCTTCGATCAGGGGGCGCGGGCGCTCGAGCGCGAGGATTACAAATCCGCCGCGACCATTTTCGACAAACTCCTCGTCGCGAAGCCCGCGACGCAAAAGGATCTGATCATCATTTACAACTCGGGCGCGGCTTACGAGGGGATGGGCAACTGCGCGCGCGCGAGCGAGCGTTACCGCGAGATCGTTCGAAGCTCCGCGGGAAAATTCAAGGACCTCGAGGGGCGCGCGCTCTATCGCTTGAGCCTGATGTACGAATGCCTCGGCCAGGACGCCAAGACGATCACCGCTTTGCTGGACGCGAGGAAACGCGGGCGCGATCTTCCGTGGGAAACGCTCAATGCCGAGATCCCGGCGCGACTCGCGGCCGCGTACGCGCGCCTCGGAAATCGCGCGAAGGCGCTCGAGTACTTTGGCCAGGCGAGCTCGGCGCTCAAGAAGCTCGTCAGCCAGGAAACCGGACGCCGCCAGCAGGAGCTCCTCGGAAAAACTTTGTTCCTCATGGGCCAGTTGAATCCCGCGCAAAGACGCGCCGAGGGCGACCCCGTGACGTTCCTTCAGGGCTTGGCGATGCAGCAGCCGTACTTGCTTCAGGCGGTGGAGACCGGTCACGCCAATTGGTCGAAGCGCGCGAGCGACGATCTTCTGCTCGCGTACGACAATCTTTGGCGTTACAAAGTCCCGAGCGAAAAACAAAACGACTTTTACACGCGCGCGCTGCAAACGATTCGCGAGCTCAAGGGCATTCGCTTGCCCGGCAAATCGGACCCCCTTCTCGATCAGATTTTCGCGAAGGTCGACGCGAGCGAAAGCCGTCTGCAGGCGGAGCTCGCCAAGGTCGCGGAGTCGACGCGCCTTACGCCCGAGGCGGAGCGGCGCGAGGGCTTGAAGCGCCAGGGACGAGTGGTTTCGCCGGCGGCGCCAACCGCGCCGGCCAAACCTCAGAAGAAGCGATGATTACTGGCTGACGGCTTGAACGTCAGCGAGGACTTCGGGCCCCCACATCACCACGGATTGAGAGAGCAGATACTGCTGCACGAATTGGCCAAGATCCGAGGGGCCTTCATTGAGCCAGTACATCACGCAGCTTGAGTTCTGCGTGTGGCCGCGATGGGCAGCGTCTTCGTGCGCGCTGACGGGGGCGACGCCGACATTGACGAGCCCGAGCGCGTGGCCGACCTCGTGCACGAGCGTGCTCTGTTCCATGAACTTCGCGACGGGGCCCGAAGGGTTCTGACCCGAATTCAAGATCACGTCTTTGAAAATTACGATGATCGGAGTCGTCGAAATATTCACGCCGATCACGGAGCTATTCGGGCCCGAGCCGTTATCGAAGTATCCCTTCACGAAATAAATGTAGAATCGTCCGTTCGTTTGGGTTGGGAGCTGCTGGCGATAGGTCTCGGCAAGACTGAGAATGTCCCCGTGGGTCCATGCGCTTTTATTCTGCGATGGGATTTGGGTCATCTGCGCGAGCGCGGTCGGCACGCTGACCGCGGGGGGCTGGGTGCGATGCTGAAAGATGGCGTCGAGATTCTCCTTCAAGATACCCCAGTAGGGTCGGCCCTGGATGGTATTTCCTGTAAAGGGCTGGGCTCCGGGCTCGTAATAGATCTCCATGTTTAACGATGAGATCTTTTGGAAGTAAAACTGCGCGTTCGTCACAAACGGGAAAACCGGTAGATGGGCGCCGCTCTCGGATTGCAGGGGTAAAATAGGATCAAAAATATGGGGAGAAGGGCCGTCCGGGTCCTGCGCATGTCTCTATTTCGGCCGAAATCGTGGGAAATTTGAGGCCGTTCGGATATTCTAAAAGAGATGCGCTTTCTCGCACTCTCAGCTCTTGTTTTTCTCTCTCAATCCCTCTTCGCGAATTGCGATAAACAGTACCTGGCGTGCCGCCTCGCGGACACACCGGGAGTGACGTGCAATGCGACGACCGGCGGTCAGATCTGCGTCTTGCCGCCGAACATGCCCGGCTTTTCATATTCAAAAGAGATGGCCGTTTTGATCCCGAATAACTTGCGCACGCCCGCGAAGATGGTTCTCGGAATGCACGGAATCCGGGGGACTTGTCCTCTTCACAACGCGACGACTTTGAACGTCGCGCTCGATTGGCAGGCCACGCGCCAGCTTCCGACGGACACGGTGATGGTATTTCCCATGAGCAGCGGGAACACCGTGACTTATAAGGCCGAGCTCGCGGATCGCTTTGCCGCGTTTTCGAGTTGGGCGAACGCCCTTACGGGCGCCCCGGCCAATGCGGATTGGACGATTGCCGCTCACAGCGGATCGGGGACGACGATCGCGAGGATCCTAAACCGTAAACCCACGAACGTGCGCGCGGCGCTCATGCTGGATGCCGCGTACTCCGTCACGAGCCCAACGTACGCGCCAATGTGGCGGAACGCGAAAACCGGCCGCGCCAAGATCTATAATGTCTTCACCCCAAACGCCGGGACGAGCAGTAATAGCGCGTGGCTTGAGCGCGAGATGGGGCCGCAGAAGATCGACAATCGCGCCTCGGTCACGAGCGATCATTGCGCGGTTCCGCGACGCGAGATCGGCTCGTTGATAGTCGAGTCGAATGCGGGTACCGCCGGCACTTTGCCGACGGGAGGCACGACGACAACGGGGCAGCCCAGCCTCACGAATCCGCGCCGCGGGATCGGGGACGGACCGGGTTTTGTGATAGCCCCGGGTGTGAATTAAGGTATAAATTCAAGACATGAGAGACTTCATTGCCGGCATGACCGCGTGGCTCAACGGTTGGAAGACCATTCTTTCCAGACGACAACTCATCGTCGTCGCGATGATCCCGTTCATGATTTCCTTCTTCGCGGCGGTCGGGTGCATCTGGCTGATATGGGTATACTCGGGGGTGGTGATGGCCTCGCTCACCACGGGCTTCATGAGCGGATTACCGACTTGGCTTTACAATTTTCTTTATTACCCCATGCTTTGGGCGCTCGGTCTCGTCCTCGTCGCCGGATCGCTCTACGTCGTGTACGTCCTCCACGCGATTGTCGCGACGCCGTTTTATTCATTGCTCGCCGAGCGCACGCTTCAGCTTCACGGCAAAGGCGCCGCCGAAGTCACAAGCTGGCGCGAATGGTCGCGCCAAATGGTAACCATGTTACGAATCAGTTTGGTCAAGGGGCTGTTCCTCGCGTTGATCGGAGTCTGCATATTCGTGGCTTCATTTATCCCGATCGTGAATATTTTCGCCGTGATGGGAACGATGCTCCTGCTCGCGTTCGATTGCCTCGACTATTCGCTCGAGGCGCGCCGCTTGCGCTTACGTCAGCGCGTGCGCTACGCCCTTAGGAACAAAGCCCAGTGGGCGGGTCTCGCCTTCGGCCTCGCGTTGACTTTGCTACTACCGGGACTTACGCTGCTCGTGATTCCCGGTGCCGTGACCGGCGCCGCCATGATCCTGAAAGACACTGATGAATCACGAGTTACTACACCGAAAAATAGTTGAGAACCGCGAGGCGGTCGAAGGCTGGTTCAAATCGAAGAGCCAAGGCCTCGCCTTTCCCATTTATTCGAGCTTCGACATTCGCGACGCCGGTTTTAAAGTCGGCCCCGTCGACGCGAATATTTTCCCCGCCGGGTTCAACAACGTTTGTTTGACCGACCGGGAGAACTCCGTCGAGCTCGCGCGTGAGTTTTTCGACAGCCACTATTCTCCCCAGACGAAAAAGATCCTCCTCCTCACCGAGGAGCATACGCAGAACCCTTACTACTGGGACAACGTGCTCGCGCTGCAGACGATCTTCACCGGTGCGGGACGCGAGGTGAGACTCGCGATTCCGCGGCCGCTCGCGGAGCCGATTCAGGTGACGTCGGCGAGCGGCGCGACGCTGACGGTGTACTCGGCCGCGCGCGACGGGGATGGCGTCAGTGCCGGCGGCTTCCAGCCGGATTTGATGATCTCGAACAACGACTTCAGCGTGGAGTACGAGGAGTGGGCGCAGGGCCTTAAGACCGCGATGAATCCCCCGCGCGAGCTGGGTTGGTATCGCCGGCGTAAGGATCGCTTCTTCAAAGTGTATAACGAAATGGTCGCTGAATTCTGCGCGCTCTTGAAAATCGATCCATGGATGATGCAGGTGGAGACCGAAGTATTTCCTCAATTCGACGTCGAGGACGAAGAGAGCCGCGACAAGCTCGCCGCGCAAGCGACCGCGTTTTACGACCGGCTGAAGAGGAAGTATTCCGAGCACGGCATCGACCGCGATCCGTTTTTATTCGTCAAGAACAACGCCGGAACTTACGGCCTCGGCGTGATTCAGGTGAAGCATCCCGACGAGATCAAAACTTGGAATTACAAAGCCCGCAAAAAAATGAAAGCCGCCAAGGGCGGGCGGGAAGTGACTGAAGTTATCATTCAAGAGGGAATTCCGACGACCGTACAGGCTGAAGGCGGAAAAACCGCCGAACCGGTGATCTACATGATCGGTTGTCAGCTCGCGGGCGGATTCTTGCGCGCGCACGGCGAAAAGGGCGACGACGATTCGCTGAACTCGCCAGGCGCCGTCTTTCAGCGTATGTGCATGGCCGACCTCAACATCAAGCTCGAGGGTTGTCCGATGGAGAATGCCTACGGCTGGATGGCGCGGCTCGCGTTCCTGTCCGTCGCCAGGGAGGCGAAGGAGCTGGGCGTGGAATTCAGAAATTATAAATTCGAAGGTCCTTGTTCTTAGCGCCGGACCAAAACGTCGCACGCGCCCGCGCAGTACTTCAGGTACTGCGCGCACACGCCCGAGTCTTTCTCTTCATTGCAAAAATAAATGACCGCCCGAAACAGGGCGCGCCGCTCGCCTTCGTCGAGGTATTCGTACGTGCGCGTGGCCATGACTAAATTCAGGTTGACCGCGGCGGGGGCGCGGCGGCCCGGGCCGCTCGCTTGAAACTCGGGCGGGGGAATGGGGTCGAGCGCCTCCAAAGACGAATACCCAGGCGTATCGCCAAAGACGATCATGCCCAGGGTAAGAACCGTTAGCGCCGAAAGCACAACGACCGTTCGGGTTGAGGAATTCCGATTTTCTCTAAGCACCGACGGATTCAGTTTAAGAAGAGCGTCTCATTTAGACAATACGACCGTCTCATAATGATACGATTCCCGAGAGGAAATTCCCTCGCTGCGACGTACGTCTTATTAAGGCCGCCATTCGCGACTCCGATATACAAAGGTATGAAAAGATGGATCATCCCCGCATTTTTCGTGTTCGCAG
>CAYPFC010000134.1:0-1226 GCA_964409815.1 uncultured Pseudobdellovibrionaceae bacterium | reverse complement strand
CCTCGGCGAGCAGCGCGCTCCCGCGAACGTGAGATCGATTCGCGACTACTCTGCGGTCGACCGCAGGGCTCTCACCAGCTCCGTGAACAAGCAGCTGCTCGCGACGGCGAAGCTCAAAGAGCTGAACGGGTACATGGGCGTGACCCTCGGCCACCCGCTCTTTAAGCGCGCCAAAGGGACGGGCGAGTTCGCGTGTCCCGTTCAAGGACGCCCGGGCGTGTTCGACAAAGTTGAATTGACCTTCATGGGAACGGGAATTTCGGAAGCGGGCGATCCGCCGCTGATGATCGTCGAGGGCGATTGCGCTCCCGGCGGGAATTTGAACGAGATGCGCACGATCTGGATTCCGATGAAAGCGATCATGGCAAGCGAGGCGAGAGATCAAGAGATGCAGCTCTTCGGCGACCAGCCGGTGACCGTGCGTCTGCAGCAGATCCCGGGCCAGTGGCCCGAGAACTGGGTTTTGCAGTCGGTTCGCTTGTTCCGCGAGATGAATCCCGACGACTCACTGACCCTCGATCAAAAGATGGTCCGTGACGCCAATCCGAAAATGCTTTCGTTCGCGTGGCGCATGCCCGCGAGCAAGTAGCGCTTAGAAACTCTCGGCCAAATCGACGAACGTGCGCACCATGACGCCCGACGCGCCTTTCTTCGGGCAATAGGGAAAGCGCGAAGCCACGTTCCACGCTGTGCCCGCGATGTCGAAGTGCGCCCACGGGATGTCGCGGCCGACGAACTCTTCCAGGAACGCGGCCGCGGTCGAGCTGCCGGCAAGGCGCCCGCCCGTGATGTTGCACAGATCCGCGTGCGTGCCTTTGATGTCCTCCGAGTGGAAATCGGTGATCGGCATGTGCCAGACGAGCTCGCCCGTCGCATCCGACGAGTCTTGAATACGGCCCATGAGCTTGCGATCGCGCGTGAACACTCCGGTGTGCGTGTTGCCGAGGGCGATCAAGATCGCGCCGGTCAAGGTCGCGGCGTCGAACATCGCGACGGGCTGTTGTTCGGCGCCGTACGCGAGCGCATCGCCCAGGATCAAGCGGCCTTCGGCGTCCGTGTTGAACACTTCGACCGACTTGCCGTTGCGCGCGAAGTACACGTCACCCGGCTTCCACGCCGAAGGACCCGGCATGTTTTCCGTCGAGGGCACGAGCCCGAGCACGTTCACTTTCAATTTCAAGCGCGCGATCGCGAGCATCGCGCCGATGACGGCCGCGCCACCGCAC
>CAYPFC010000133.1:0-7968 GCA_964409815.1 uncultured Pseudobdellovibrionaceae bacterium | reverse complement strand
TCCGCCGGAGGCTTGTTGGTCTCTGGACTCAAGTACCGCTGGGCCGCGATCGCGAGCTTCTTTGCCGCGAGAACCGTCGAGTGCGTGGCGCTCGGCGCGCGAAGGATTCTTTCGAGGATATAGAGATTCGCGAGGTCGGCGTACTGATTCACAAAGCCCTCCGCGTAACGACGGAGCGACTCGGTCGTGGGAATCGTGCGCACGATCTCCGCGAGGTACTGGAAGCTCAACACCGAGGGAGTCAACCCCGCGCACAGAACGCCGAGCTCTCTCATTTCGGGGCGCGAGTCTTCGATCATCATCGCGACGATCTTGTAGAAGATGTCAGCGGTGACGAGATTCTTGCGGTACGCTTCGACGAAGCGCTTCGTTTCGGCGAGGTCCGGGCGGCCCATCAGGCGCGCGATCCACTCCTCGAGCGACGCGAACGGCTTGTCCTGCTGACCGGCCGGAGGAGTCACGTTGCGCGTGACGATCGCTTCCTGAAGCGCGTCCTCGATGGTCGAGTCTTCTTCTTTCGGCTCGTCCTCTTTCTTCGCTTCCATTACCGGCTCTTCCTCGATGCTCGGTTTGTCCGAGCCTTTTTTCTTTTTCTTCTTTTTGCGATACATCTTTCCGGTCACGGGATCGATGTAGATTTCGTATTCCGATTCGGCTTTCTTCTTCACTTCGGGTTTGCCCTCGGCGCCTTTTTCAGTGTGCTCGAAGTTGGTCGCGGTCGGCGTGTTGGCGTTGATGAAAGCTTGAAGCTCCGGCGAGGCCATTCTCTTCATGGGTTGAGCTTCGGCGACCGCCGGAGCCGCGGGACGCGAATCTTTGCGCGCGCCGCTTTTCACGCTGTACGGATTCGAGGCGCCGCCGCCGAAAAGATCGAGGTCCCAGCCTTTGCCGTTCGAAGTCTGAACGGGGGCGTGCTTCAGGATCTCGAACACTCCGCCGAGCCCCAGAGCCAAGATCACGAGCCAGATTTTCCAGTCGGTTTTTTCCATGGGAAATTCTCCTCGATGTTATGTATTCCACTAAGCGTGCCGCCGTGGGCGCGCGCAAACCCCGGGAAGGATTGGGGATTCGGGGCGCCCGCGCCGGCCATGCGCGAAGGCGCTGTCGCGTGCATGGACAGCTGGACAGGGGGTCATAAAAACCCTATTCTTTTTGAGTAGTTACGATGGAGGATCGCTTACACCCATGAGTGCCGAAGAGGGCTCCGCCTGGCTTAAAGCCGCAAAAACCGGAGATTTCCAAGCCTTAGCCAAGTTTCTGACCTGGCTGGAAAGAGCGTCCGCGCGCGAAGCGCTCAGCCTCGACGAGCTGATGAAGCCGGCTTCGCTCTGCTACCGCATCGGGATTACGGGCCCGCCGGGAGCGGGGAAATCCACGATTGTCGGGCAGCTCATCAAGTACCTGCGCTCGCTCGAGTTGAAAATCGGAGTGATCGCGGTCGATCCCTCGAGTCCGTTTTCCCACGGCGCGATCCTCGGCGACCGCATTCGCTACTCGGAGCATTTTCTCGATCCGAAGGTTTTCATCCGTTCGCTCGGAACGCGGGGGAGCTTGGGAGGCTTGTCCAGTGCGGCTTTCCTCATGTCGCGTGCGTTCGACGTCTGCGCGTTCGACGTGTTGCTGATCGAAACGGTGGGCGTCGGGCAGACGGAGCTTGACGTGCTTCACGTCGCCGACGAGGTTTGTGTCGTGCTTGTACCCGAGAGCGGCGATTCGATTCAGGCGATGAAGGCGGGATTGATGGAGATCGCCGACGTCTTCGTGGTAAACAAGGCCGATAGACCCGGCGCCGACGGTCTCGCTCGGGAGATCGAAGCCTCGGTTCACGACGGCGAAAGCGCGAAACCCGTCACCATTCTGAAAACGACCGCGAACGAGAACAAGGGGATTCAAGAGCTCGGGCAACGTCTGATCGCCGGGCGCGCGCGCGCCGAATGGAAGGCTGAACGCGCCTCGGAGGCGCGGTTGCGCGAGGAAGCGAAGGCGCTCCTTCGCCGCGAGTGGGAGCGCGATGTGTCCGTGCGCCTCGCGGCGGTGAAGGATCTCACCTCACTGCGTAAACAGTTCTAGATGAGTCGTTCGGATTTGAGACGAAATTCTCTCGTAGCGGCGCCCACATAACGCGCTATGCCTGAAAAGTCGGTGAGATCGACTTAGGTCCTGCTAGCCTAAGAAGATGATCTTCTCGGGTGCGGATCTCATCCGAAATTCTGGGCGGCAGGCCGAGCGCGCGGAGCGTTTGAAAGAAGCGTCTCCCGTGCAGGCGCCCACGAAGAAGGAGGCGACCGATCAGGACACGAACGGCGCGCTCCTGCGCTTCGCGCGTTTCATCCACGGCGAGAAAGAAAAGAAGAAACGGCAGGCGCCTAAACCCGCTCCAAAACGACACGGGACTCACCCTTACCTCGCCCTCCAGGCGCGCGAAGAGGCCGAAGCTGCCAAGGGCAATACCTTAGACATTGCCGTGTAAATTCCGACAATTAACGCATCGCTTAAAATACTGCTTAAGTTATAACGCAGTGCGACGATAAGTGGGATGACTGCTGAAATGAACCTTGTCTGTGGGCGCTAAAATTTTTCCTTCTTTGTCATGACGGGGGTCAGGGCAAGGGGCGGAAAGGGAGGGTGCCCACGTGGCTTTTCGAATAGGCTCCAGCGTCGTGCCGTTAGCGGCGGCTCGACATCTGAACAATGCTCAACGACAAATTGATAAGTCTTTAGGGTCTTTAGCCTCAGGCTCGAGGATCGTTCGCGCCGGCGACGATGCCGCGGGCTTCGCGATCTCCGAGGGATTACGTGGGCAACTCGGAGGTACTAAACAGGCTAAGTTTAACGCCGAGTCGGCGATTAGCTTGGTGCAGACTGCAGAGGACGGGCTTAACGAACAAAACAATATTCTGGTCAGACTTCGCGAGCTCGCGGTTTACGCCGCCAGCGACACCATCGGCGACGACGAGCGCGGCTTCTTGAATACGGAGTTCACGCAGCTCACGGAAGAATTCGACCGCATCGCCAAATCCACGCGGTACGGGAATAAACAGCTGCTCACCGGAAGCGGTGAGGAATTTGAGTTCCAAGTCGGCGCGTTTCAAGGTGAAGAGAACATCATTAATTTCGCGCTCGACGCGAATACCAGCGGCGATGACGTCGGAATCTCGGGCCTCGAGATCTCTGATCAGAGCGGGGCGCGGAGCGCGCTTTCGGATTTGGATGAGGCTTTGATGAAAGTCGCCGAGGTGCGCTCCACCTTCGGCGCTATGCAGAGCCGATTCCAGCACGCGATCGACGCACTCGGAGTCCAAGCGGAAAACCTGGCCGAAGCCAGGGGACACATCGTCGACGTCGACATGGCGGAGGAAGTCTCAAAGCTTGCGCAGGCGCAGATCCAGCAACAGGCGGGAACCGCGGTGATCGCGCAAGCGAACGCCAGCGCGATGCGCGCGCTGAGGTTGCTCGAAGTGTAGTTTACGAAGAAGCCGGGTTAAACGTTACCCGGCTTTTTGACTTTTACGTACGTGCCGTTCACTTTCTGGACTTCTTTTTTACCGCCCGAGATCGTGACTTTGTTTCCGGCTCCGGAGATGGAGATGTAACCTTCGTTTCCTCCCGCGAACAAACCGTTCACCGTGAAGAAAAACTTGCGCGCGCTCACGGGACAAACCGTGATGCGGTAGTTACCGAGCGCGAGCGAACCTGAGTCGTGAATTTGAACGGGCTCGCCGCTCGTTCCTTCCCACCAGCCGGCGAGATTATCTAAATAAGATGTGTTCGTTGCGCCGAATTTCTTTTCTAAAATTTCGCGCACGCCTTCCTTGGTTCCCGAACATTCCAATTCCGCGGCGTGGGCTTCCATGCCCAGGAGCGCGATGGCTGCTAAAGCCAATAGACCTTTCATATCCGTATCCTCCTTGAATCGACTGGAATTTCTGCTGCAGATCCAGTTTCGCCTTTTCGCTATTACAAGACGAGTGCCGGGGCGAGGGGCGGAAATTTCCGCCCCCATCTCAAAGGGAGGGTAATCGGGTGAATCGGGTGACGGTGAACGTCACTTCAGAAGTCTGTCCTGCAGGAACGTGTATTGAAGCGTTGCAAATTTTACACGTTGAAGGAGATTCGCGGCCGCGCTGTGCCCGCCTTCGATGTTCTCGAAATAAAGGAACGGATGTCCCTGTTGTTTCATGCGCGCGACCATCTTGCGCGCGTGTCCCGGATGCACGCGATCGTCCGCGGTCGACGTCATGAAGAACACTTCCGGGTATTTCAAGCTCGCGTGGACGTTGTGATAGGGCGAGTACTTTAAGATCGCCGCGCGCATTTTCGGATCGTCGGGATTTCCATACTCGCCTTCCCAGCTCGCGCCGGCGAGAAGCTTGTTGTAGCGAACCATATCGAGCAGCGGAACCATGCAGATCACCGCCTTATAGAGATCCGGCCGCTGCGTGAACGTCGCGCCCACAAGCAGCCCGCCGTTCGATCCGCCCATGATCGCCATCTTTCCGGGATTCGAAATTTTCTGCGCGACCAAGTCTTCCCCGACCGCGATGAAATCGTCGAACGCCTTCTGGCGATTCTGTTTCAGCGCGGCCTGATGCCACTTCGGCCCGAACTCCCCACCGCCGCGGATGTTGGCGATGGCGTACGCGCCGCCTTTCTCGAGCCACACTTTGCCCACCGTAGCCGGGTAGTAGGGGCTTTCCGAAATCTCAAATCCACCGTATCCGTAAACTAAGACCGGCGTGCTGCCGTCGCGTTTGATGTCCTTGCGACGAATCAGGAAGTAGGGAACTTTCGTCCCGTCCTTGCTCGTCGCCCAGAGTTGGTCGACTTCAAGGTTCGAGCTGTCGAAGCGCGCGGCCAGCTGCTTGAGCGTTTCGGGTTTGATGTCGGCGGGCGCCTTGTCGATGCCCACCTGCGCGTACAAGACGGAGCTCGGCGTGAGGAAGTTCTCGAACATCACGATGACCGAGTCACTGTAGGCATCGCCGCCGCCCCAGTGGCCGTGTCCGCTCGAAAGACTCAAGTCGCCCTTCGTGGGAAACGGCAAGTCCTCAAAACGCCAAATGTCGCCTTTGAGCGACGCCCGCGCGATCTTGCCTTGAATCGAATCCAAGTAGCTGACGAGAATCGCGTCCTTCATCACCGCGACCGCGCTGACCGATTGCTTATCGTTCGGCGTGAAGATCAATTTCGGTTGCGCGCCTTCGATCGGCCCGAGCGCGACCAGGCTTCCGGCTTTGAAGTTTTCTCCGCGCGGTTTCCAGTCGCTTCGTAAGCTCAAGATGTGCTGTCCGTTGAGCCACGCGACTATGTTCGCGTCGTCGGGCTTATTGATCTTCTTGAGTTTCAGGTCGGCCGTGAGCTCGAAGCTTTCGTCGGTGTAAAAGGTCATGTTTCGACTGAGGACGGTGAGATTTCCTTTCGGCGAGAAGAACGTGTAGCCGTGAACGCTCACGTCCGAGTCCTTGCCTTCCATCACGGTTTTCGCACTTTCGAGCGGTTGACCGCGCTTCCACACTTTCGCGATGCGCGGGTAGCCCGAGCTCGTCATCGTTCCAGGGCCGAAATCGGTTCCGATGACGACCGTGTTCTCGTCAATCCAGGCCAGCGAGCTCTTCGCTTCCTTCGTTACGAAGCCGTTTTGCACCCACGCTTTCCTTTGCAGGTCGAACTCTCTCACGACTTTGGCGTCTTTTCCTCCGCGCGAAAGATTCACCAGGCAGCGCGCGTATTCGGGCGGCAGGCAGTCGGCGCCTTTATAGATCCAGTTTTCCTTTTCTTTTTTCGCGAGTTGATCGATGTCGAGAATGGTTTCCCAGCGCGGATTCTTCTTTTTGTATTCCGCGATCGTCGTGCGCCGCCATATCCCACGAACGGCTTTATCGTCTTGCCAGAAGTTATAGACGTGCTTGCCCATCTCGTGGATGCGGGGGATGCGATCTTTCGCGAGGATGATCTTTTTGATCTCGGCTTCGTTGCGCTTGTAGCTCGGAAGCTTCTCGAGATGCGCCTGCGTTTCGGCGTTTCTCTCCTTCACCCACTTCATGGCTTGCTCGCTTTGCACCTCCTCAAGCCACAAGAACTCGTCTTGCGGAGGAGGCGGCGCTTTGCTGGAGGACGAACAGGCGAAGAGCGTAAGCGAAAGAGCAAGGACGAGGAAACGCATAGTGGATTCTCCTGGTGAAGAGCCAAGGATAGCGAGAGCCGGGGGAGTTGCCGCACTGATTACGCGGCGCGCTATGAGGAATTCCGGGGTCTAGCGCAAAAAAATTTTCGATTCACAAGCTGAATGCATTCCGACACTAGACGCGCTGCATCCCAGACTAGACTAGACCAAGGGCTAAAGGATTCTGGACCTTCGTCGATACGTTACCTGAACACGTTGGAGCAATTCTCAAGCGGTTCATTTCAGCAGTCACTGTAATGAGCTTAGCTTAAGTCTAACTCCGACGACCGAGGGTCAGTCACCCCTTGGTCGGCGGAGGCCTCCATCAAGAAGTAAAAACCAATAACCCGACAGGGACTGTCCTGTTTGTTTCGTCGTCGGCCGGAAGCTGGCTGTGGGCGGATCGAGATAGGCAGCGGCTAAAAGGATTGGCCACGTACTTTAGGAGGCCTCAATGGGCTTAAGAATTAACACAAACGTTGCGTCGATTAGCGCGCAGCGTGTTCTGTCTAAACAACAAGCGAGAATGGAGCACGCGCAACAAGCGCTCGCTTCCGGTTCCCGCATCGTGAAGGCTGCGGACGACGCCGCCGGTCTCGCGATCTCGGAAAACATCCGCGGACAGCTGTCTGGTATCAAGATGGCGCGTAACAACTCGTTCAACGCTCAGTCGTTGATTCAAGTTTCCGAGGGTGGATTAAATGAAATCTCGAACATCTTGATTCGTTTGCGCGAACTCGGTGTTCAAGCTGCATCCGATACTGTGAGCGACGTAGAACGTTCCTTCCTCGACCAGGAAGCGCAACAGTTGGTGATGGAAGCCGATCGTATCGCGAAGTCGACGAAATTCGGTAACAAGCCGCTCCTCGACGGAACCGGCGAAGAAATGGAATATCACGTAGGTCCCTTCGCGAACGATGAAGAGAACGTGATCCGCTATCAAATCAGCGCGGACGCCACCACGAGCACGCTCGGTATCGATGGTGCTTCGATCGGTGATAAAGGCGGAGCACGCGACCTCCTTGGAAGCGTTGACGAAGCCTTGGTGAAAATCGGTCAAATGCGCGCCGACTTCGGTGCGGTACAAAGCCGACTCCAGATGACGACAAGCAACTTGGATATCCAGTATGAAAACTTGTCGGCCGCTAAGTCGCGCATCGCGGATGCGGACATTGCGTACGAAGCCGCGGAAATGACGTCTGCACAAGTTCTGCAGTCGGCCTCCGTCGCGACGCTCGCGCAAGCCAATCAAAACGGCGCCGCAGCTCTCAAACTCTTATAAGTGAATTAAAGCCGGCCGGAGATTCCGTGAAAGGGATCTCCGGTTGGAAACTGCATACACGATAATGAAGTATTGGAGTGGTGCGCCCACAGACAATCCACTCCATTAAGCCCGCCCTGGGGCAGTGACCCACACACCCCAGGGTTTTTTTCGAGGCTGAAGTTTTAGATCTGTGAATTTCCTTAAACCGATCTGGTTTCTTCTTACAATTTCCTTTCCGTTCGTGACTCCCGATTAAAGATGCTGTTCTCTGCGGCGCATGCGTCGACGCGAATTGCTGAAATTGGGTCCCTTTAAAGCCCGAGCGGAACAATTTGAAACGACTCTGCGCTGGACGCCGTCCATCGTTCAGGGCGCCACCGACGAGGCGCGCACGCAGTTTTCCATCGTGCACCCGCTGGGGGCCGTTTACACGTACGAGGTGGTTGGGTCGGGTCGGACGTGGCGGCCGGACGCGCAGGAAACCGTGGGTTTTCCGGGCGTGCCGAGCGAGCTGACGACGGTCTTTTTCTCGGGTTTGCAT
>CAYPFC010000132.1:0-8054 GCA_964409815.1 uncultured Pseudobdellovibrionaceae bacterium | reverse complement strand
GAAACGACTCGCCCCGCGCGAGCATCGTGGGCGAGATCGTTCCGACGCACGAGTTTTATAGTTATGAAGCGAAGTACATCGACGAGAATGGCGCCGCGCTCAAGATTCCCGCTGAAGGCCTTTCCGAAGAGGTTGTCGAGAAATGCCGAGACTTGGCTATCCGCGCGTTTCAAGCGCTCGAGTGCCGAGGCATGTCTCGTGTCGACTTCTTCCTGGATCGCAAGACCGGCGATTTGTACCTGAACGAGATCAACACGATGCCCGGCTTCACCCAAATCAGCATGTACCCGAAGCTTTGGGAAGCCAGCGGCCTGAGCTACGCAAACCTCCTCGATGAGTTGATCCGGCTCGCGCTCGAACACTTTGAGCAACGCAAGGCCTTGCGCACAACCTACGACGTCAAAGACTAACGCTTATCGGGTTGTCGCCATTCCAAGTTTTCGGCAATCACCTTACCTGTCGTCTTCCCGTCTAGAGACGGATTGTCGTATATCTTCGCGAAGTGGATCGTGAAGTCGCCCTTCTGGTCGTTATGGGTGTCGCAAACCAAATTGAAGCTCTTCGTCTCGCGCGGCCGGAAATCAATGGTTCTCTCGCCAGTGTTAAAAAAGGTGTGGCGAAGCTTCCCGGGCATCGAGCCTCGTTTACACGTCATATCCGAAAGAAAAATAATCATCCCTTTCTCGGTGCTGTCGTTATGGATGTTCATGTTAACATCATACTTGTCGCCCTTGTCCTTCACCCAGGCAACCCAAATGGCAGCAACTCCTTCTTTGACAATTTGAGTGCTTTTATCCGGCTTTACTCGGCTGCTGCCGCAAGCTGCAAAGGCGAGCGAGACAAGAATAAGAAGTGCGCGAACGATCATGTGCTTCCTCCAGATGAGAACATGCGAGAAAGAAATAGTCTCTTCACCGAAAGGAATTGAAGTCAAAGAAAAGGCGCAGGAGGCGCGTGCGGTCTTGTTCCGCATCGCCGCCCCCGCGATTAGTAGGTGAACCCTTAACTGTTGTAGACAGTCTTATCTACCTCAGACTTTTTGGGATTTCGGGGTTCAGTTGGCACCTCTGTGCTGGACGAAATGTCCTCGGCGCCGGTTTGTTCCAAAAGCTCGCGGGCTTTTTTCGCCCAATCATTATCATCTACGTGAACGGAAAGGAGGATTCCTCCTTCTGTCACGCGGCCTTCGAAGCGTTTCGCTTCATACTCGGGAACTCCTAGGCCAATCAAGCCACCAGCCAAGCTGCCGACCGCTCCGCCCGCGCCCGCTCCGGCGAGTGCGGCGATGATCGGTCCCGCGGCGACCAAGGGAGCCAGGCCCGTCACGGCCAACACTCCCGCGCCCACCAGCCAACCCAACGTACCGCCTAGCACGATACCCGTGCCGGCGCCCGTCGTCGCTCCTTCCGGAGCTTTGGTTTGCTTCAGTGTCGCAAGGTCATCCGTATAACTGCCTTCAGGCATCAAGACAGAAATATCGGAGGTGCGAAAACCGGAATTCTTGAGTGTTTCAATCGCGCGCTCAGCGGCGCTACGATTTCGGTAGATTCCAAATACGGATTTATTTCCCATTTTCATGTTCAAGCTCCTTATTGTTTCACCACGACGTCGTTACGAACATTCGGCGCGATTCGCGTGGCTACTTCTCCAATGGTCGCTTTCTCTTGCGCGCTCGCAACCGAGCCGCGAAGAGTGACCATCCCATCCACAGTCACGATCGTTACGTTTTTCGCTTGGACGGAGAGATCGCGGCTCATGAGGTCGGCGCGAATTCTACGGGTCAATTCCGCATCAGAAGGTTTGTTCGACTGTTGTTGCGCGGTCGGCATTGTCGCACCGCTCGCGTTCATGCTCGAGGTACCCGAAGTGCCGGTTGCAAATGCGGAGATTGAAATCAAACTCAACACCGTCGCCGCACTTTTAAAAATCCCGCTGTGGATTTTCATCTGGAACCTCCATCCTTCTTGCTCGCCAGAATTTGCAAGGTCCCTGCCGGTCCTCAAAAGTGGATAAAACAGTGGAAAACAAGTGCGAGCGGGTAAGACGCTGGAAAAACGCCACATTGATGTTCCAGCGACGGACGGGCCTAAAGTCTAGGTCCCCTGGCGCCGATGAATATAAGAGTAGTCCGTAACCTCACGAGGAGAAGCCATGTCTCTTTATGATACACATAGTCTTCATGATTTCCTGTATCACACACCGGAAAGCGGCCTGCGGAAGATGTTGATCGACCGCAACGGCATGACCGATGTGCACTGCAACCTTCTATTTAAAATAGTCAAAACGTGCTCGGCGGATCAGTTCTCGGAGCATTTCGAGAAGAAGGACTTTCCGAAACTGCGCTTCGGCCCCGCTGAAATGAAAATCAAAGAAAAATTCTGGGAGGATTGCGTGAAGACGTTGTCGGATCGCGGAATCCTTCAGCCTGCCGGTGCGCAAAAGACCGCGGCCTAATCATGCGTCGAATAATTATTTGGGCTCTCCTGCTGGTCCTAGCGGGAAGCCAAGTCTTGGCCGAGGCCGCCGTCTTATATTATTGATCGAGCGGCTTTCGGGTATGAATATCCCAGGCTTCGTGACGATGCCGGCGTTGTTCATTTTCACCAGCGAACATTTTTTCGAGGTCTTCGCGCGATTGTTTGACCGCGGAGACCAGCTTCGCTTGGTCCTTGCGTACGGCGTGTTGGCCATAGATCAGCTTCACGTTGTGATCACGGAATTTCTGCGTAGCCCTTACCGCCCTGTAGCGCTCCCACCCTAAGGTCTCCAGCACGTCGGCGCCCATGCGTAGCGAGCTGTCGAACGTTTCGCGTTCCCAGGAATGAATGTCGCGGTCGATGAGCTCGTACACATGCGCCACGTTTCGCGCGCGCACGATCAGCTTCAGATGCGGGAAGTGCTCGCGGGCAAGATCCACGACCTGAAGACTATCCGCCTGATCGTCGATCGCGACGACGAGAACTTTCGCGTGCCGCGCGCCCGCGGCTTCCAGCAAATCCAGGCGCGTGGCGTCCCCGTAGTAAATCTTGAAGCCGAACTTTCTTAAGAGCTCGATCTGCTCGGGGTCGTGATCAAGAACCGTGGCGGAGATTCGATTCGCGTAGAGCAGCCGTCCGACAATCTGTCCGACCCGCCCGAAGCCCGCGATAAGGACTTCGGAGCCGTCGTCCTGCACGGTCTCATCGCTCATGTCGCGCGCGCCGGCGAGACGCGGGGCCCACCATTTGTCGTAGGCGATCAAAATGAGGGGGGTCGCCGCCATCGACAGCGCGACCGCGACCGAGAAAAGCGCGCTCACTTCTTTCGAGACCAGAGCGAGCGCCTGCGCCGAGCCCAAGAGGACGAACGCGAACTCACCGACCTGCGCGAGCACGAGCGCGAAGAGCGGAATTTCCCTATAGCTCATCCGAAAGGCGCGGGCCACGGCCGCGTGAAGCGCGAACTTTAAGACCACGAGGCCGGCCGCGAGCATGGCGACCGTCAACGGTTGCTCGTATACGGCGCTTAGGTTCACCGACATGCCGACGGACATGAAGAAAAGTCCGAGGAGCAAGCCTTTGAACGGCTCGAGGTCGGTCTCGATCGCGTGCCGATACTCGGAGGTCGCGAGCAGTACGCCGCCCATAAACGCGCCAAGCGCCATCGATAATCCGATGGATTGCATGAGCGCCGCGAGACCGATGACGAGAAAGAGCGACATCGCCGTGAAGACTTCCCGCAGGTGCGCGCTCGCGACCAGACGGAGCACATGCCGGTCCCGCCGGATTGCGCGCTCTCGAGACCCGCGATCAACGGCAGCGCCGCAAGCACGGGAATGACGGCCAAATCCTGGAAGAGCAAAATGGAAAACGCCGAGCTGCCTCCGCCCGTGCGCATCAGATTGCGGTCGCGCAGAATTTGGCTCGCGACGGCGGTGCTGGACATCGACGCCGCGATCCCGAGGACGAGGGCGCCTTGCCAAGGGAGTCCAAGCGCGAGCGCGAGCCCCGCGACCGCGAGCGAGACGACGGCGACTTGCGCGGAGCCCATCGCGAAGATCGGTACTCGCCATTGCCAGAGTCTCTTGGGCTCGAGCTCGAGTCCGATCACGAAGAGCAGGAAGACGACTCCAAACTCCGAGACGTGAGTCATGCTTTCGGTCTCGGTGACGAACTGCAAACCCGATGGTCCGATCGCCAGGCCCGCGGCGAGATAGCCGAGGACCGAGCCCAAACCGAGCCGCTGCGAGATCGGCACGAATACGACGCCCGCCGCGAGCAAGACGACGATGTCGATGAGCAACCCGTGACCGTTCATCGTCGTCCCTCCGCCCGTAACCAGTCGAGAATGCGCTCGCGCACCCGGAACGCATAGTCATCGATTTTCTCGGGCGTCGCGCGAATCGCGCCATGAAGAAGACACGGCTTTAGGAATTTCATCTGGCAGAGGTAGGCCGTTTGGTCCCATGGCGCGAGGAAGGTGTCGATCGGAAAGCGATTGTACCCGGAAGGAGAGTACGCCTCCTCCGGCCCTCCGACGGAGATCGAAACCATGAGTTGTTTGTCCCTCATCTTGTCGCCGCCGGGGCCGTAAGCCCACCCCGACTCAAGCACGTCATCCAGCCAAAGTTTCAGAAGCGCCGGCATGCTGTACCAGTAAAGCGGATGCTGAATCACGATCAGGTCGTGCGCGAGCAGCAGTTCCTGCTCGAGGCCGACGTCGACGTGAAAATAGGGATAGCGATCGTAAAGCACGTGCATGCGGACTTCGGGAATCTCCGCGACGGCGCGCGCGACCGTGGCGTTGGCGCGCGATTTCGAAAGGTACGGATGCGCGACGATGAAAAGAACGCTTTTATGAGGGGAAGTGATCATTTTAAAAATTTCGCCATCATGATGCAATCAAAGTGGCGAGAGCCGACTTTTCGGTAACGCTTAATCAAGCCTTCGCGCTTAAATCCGATTTTCTCATACAGTGCAATCGCGCGTTTGTTTGACGTGTAAACGAAGAGCTCGACTTTCTCAAGGCCGCGCGCCTTCGCGTGGGCGAGCGACGCCTTCATGAGTCTCGCTCCGATCCCTATCCCGCGGTACTCGGGAAGAATGCCCATGCCCAGGTTCGCGCGGTGGCGCATGCGGGGGTTATCCTTCGGACAGATGTCGCACCAGCCGACGACTCTTCCATCATGAATGGCGTAGAAAACCGGTGCACGCTTACGAATCAGTCCCATCTGAAAAGCGCGGACTTTCGCGAGCGGAAAGGCCTTTTGAATTTCCAAATAGACCTTCTCGCGCGCGACCACGTCCAAGGTCCGGCGGAAACTCGGAATGAGCTTTGGGCTGGCGTACTCGATGCGAACTTCTTTGGGGTGAATCACCGTGAAAGCCTACCAAAATGTATCCTTCCGATACAGCGCGGTCGCGTTAATTCCGGGTCGCCGAATGCCGAAAAAGGAAGGCGTGAGAATCCTTCGCTTTCTCTTCAGACGGCTCTTGATCGCGGCCCTCTTGGGCGGCGGATCGTTTTTGCTGTTCAAGCATTTGGACGCGAGGAATCCAATTGTCGCGTGGGCCGAACAAGCGATTATCGGCGCGGTCATCCGTCAGACCCGAGCGCAGATGGGCGAGATGCCAGAGCTCCACGCGCAAATGCTCGAAGCCGCTTCGCGCGAGCTCGAGATGACGCCCACTCAACCGGTTCGCGCTATCGCCCGCCCCGAAGCCACGCCTCTCGCCCCCGCGCCCCGGCTTCAAGTCGGACAAACCCTCAAATATCGCTATCGCATCGAAGACGTGAATCTCGGCAAGGTGGTTAAGGACCAAACGCTCGAATGGGAAGTGATCGCGGCGGCGCCGGATCAGGTCGTTTGGGAAGACGAAAACGGCACTCGCGAGATCTTTAGCGGCAATCCGTTCCTGCCCCCCGCTTCGGCTACGGGCAACAGCATTCGCCGCGCCGAAACGAACGAGATCCTGGGAAGCCCGGAAAGCATCTTTCCCCTTTTCGAAGGAAAGTCCCTAGCCGTGAAAGTGAATCCGCGGAAAGCGGGCGCTACACCCTACGACATCCACTGCCAAACGGGACGAGCGGGAGAGACGTTGACTCTCGCCGGCGCGTTCAAATCCGTTCGCATCGATTGCTCAAGCGGCGATCAGGGGACGACTTCGGACATTTTCTACTATTCTCCCCAGTTGAATCACTGGGTTCTTCGAGAGTCGATTTACTCGGTCGGCCCGACGAGCTACAAACTGCAGGTTCAGCTTGTCGGCTACACCCTGCCCGCGCCGCGCGTTCCGGCTTCGGGGCGCTGAAATCTATTTCGCCTTTTTCATCGACTCGAAGCAGGCGTTCACCAAGGCCGTCCGACAATTGTAGTTCTCTTTGAGAAGGATGTCGTAAGGAGGGTCACACTCCAAGTTCGCGGCGAAGCACTCGTTGAGACGCTCCTGCTCGGACTGGCAAGGATTGTTTTCGTCCTTCTCTACCCCGACGTGGTCAATGCAGTATTCGCAAATCCTTTTGTCCTCCTTCGACAAGCGCGTGTTCCAACACTTGTTCGGGAGAAGACCTTCCGCGAAGACCGATATCGAGAAAAAGAATCCCAAGGTGAAAACGACTGATTTCATTTCGACGCTCCCTTACCCCAAGAGGTAAAAAAGTGGCGAGCAGGACGGGAAGAAGTGCCCCACTCGCCGGAAGAACCATATCCAAATTCTTCGACTGCGGCGGGAACATAAGCGCGGCAGCCAGGTCTGCGCAACGGATTCTTTTCGCGAAAATTTCTTAAATATATAATATTAGTTTAGGTAGGAGCTTATTTTGTCTCGCAACCGATTCATTTCGCTTTCCCGATTCGCGGGCCGCCGCGCACGGCGAGTCTTCGAGGTTCGCGCAGTGATTCGCGCGCATTTGGTTCAATCGTCCGGATCGAACTTACAAGTTCCCTCTGAAAACCCCGCCGAGCGTGTACGCAAAATGCGTCTGGAATTTACGCAAGTTTCGCTTTTCCATCTTGCGAGCATGCGGTCGCTCGAGTAGATCTTCGCTCGTGATCGTCGAAAATTCGGTTTTTGTTTGACCATCCTCGTCGCACTCGACGAGGGACTGTAATTTTTGGCTGGTTGGTTTTGTTGTGGGGGTCTTGGATTGGTTTCTAAGACCCTGTTTTTTTTCGACGTTAACGAATCAATTATCGCGATCACTACACATCTATATAACGCCTGTTTATTGCACGCCCTATAAAATGCGGGTAAAGGCCCAGTCATGCAGACTGGCCAACAGATCTTTCACTATGAGGATCCAATCGAGTTCCTCAATTCTCAATTTCGTGAGAGGCAGAAGAGGAATCCGAAATTCTCTCTGCGCGCGTGGGCCCGTCAGATGGGATACCAAAATCCGTCCCTGTTGTTTCAAGTCTTAAAGGGCGAACGCCGGTTAAAAATGGATCTGGCGCTAAAGCTCGCGGCCAATCTGCAGCTTAAGGGCAAAGCGTTGCGCTACTTCGAGCTCATCGTGCTCGCCCGCACCTGCCAGACGGAAACCGAGCGGCGTGTATTCGAAGCGATGCTCGCGAAGCTCCGGCCGAAGAAGTTCCAGACTCTGAACGTCCTCTCGCTCGACATGTTCACTGCCGCGGCCGAGTGGTACCACTGGGCGATTCTTTCGATGACCGAGCTCGCCGACTTCAACCCGGATCCCGCGTGGATTCAGGAGCGGCTCGACGCCGACCTCGACAAGCGCACGATCAAAACCGCGTGGGAGCGCCTGCTTCGCGTGGGCCTACTCGTGCAGCGTGAGGACGGCCGCTTCGAGCTCGCGACGGACGAGGACAATCCGATCTTCATGCAAAACGAGATTCCCTCGGAAGCCGTCCGTCAATTTCATCTGCAGATGATCGAGAAAGCGAAGCTCGCCGTCACTCAACAAACGGTAGACGAACGAATCCTGCGAAGCACGACATTATCGTTCAAGAAGCAGGACCTCTCGCAGGTAAATGAAATTATCAACGAAGCTCACCGCCACTTGCTTGAGCTCGCGGCCAAGCCCGACGGTGAGGAAGTATATCAACTCAATTA
>CAYPFC010000131.1:0-8133 GCA_964409815.1 uncultured Pseudobdellovibrionaceae bacterium | reverse complement strand
CGGTTGTGAAGTTGCCGAGGTGAACGGTCGTTTGACCTTGCATGACCAAGTTGCCCGTGAGCGTACCGCCGGCAAGCGGAAGCTTCGTGTTGTCGGTCGCTGTGGGCGCGCCCGTCACCCACTTGTTCTGGCCCATGTCCCAGATCAGCGTGTGCCCGTTACCGGTCGCCGCACCGACTGTGGACGTATCCGCCACATGACCGCCGATGTTTCCATCGGTGTAGCCTTTGGTGGCGGCGTCCGAGGCCGCGGTCGGAGTGGATACGTTTTGTAAGCGCTGGTTCGAAACGTTTCCGCTCAAGAGCGCCGTGAGCTTTGCAAAGTTCGTCGCGCTAAAGATCGATTCAACATTGGCTTGGTTCAAATCATAAGTCGCATCGTCGCGTACCTGAACGAAGTCCGAAGCGCGCTTTCCTTCCAAAGTCTCCGCAACCATCGCGTAGGCCGACGACGTGATCGGCACATCCGGAGTCATCGCGACGTACCCGCCTCCGAGGTCGTAGTACACACGAATCAAACGCGAAGAGCCCGACGACAAATTCAATCCACCCGCACAACCCGCAAACGGCGCGACCGCACCCGGGTTTTTAAACACCACCGCGCTCAGCGCGGTCGGTGCCGTGCCGTCGATGTTGTTCGTCTTCGACGTACCATCACCGATCGCGAGCGCGAAGCCACCCTTCGTGTTCGAAAGATCCTCGCCCAGGTGATTCTCGGAATAGAGAACGCAGGTCGCGCCAGGATCCAAGACTTCAATTTTGAAATTTACGGATGCGTTCGTAACCGGCGTACCGCTCGGAAGATACAAACCGCCGCTGATGTTTAGCTGAGCAGGGCCGGATTGGGCGAAGACTTGAAGCGAATAGAACAACGCCGCAAGGAACCCCCCGCGCGCGAATATCTTCATAATGTGATTGCTCACACGTTCTAACTTCACTGACGTCCCGTAAGTAGTTACTGTCTCTAGCTAATTCGGAAGAAGGGCGGGGATTCTTGAGACTTAGGTCGCGGGGTAAAAATCTTTTTAAATTTCTCGGAATGAGACACGTGAGTTGTAAACTATCGCGTTTAGAAAAATAAAAGTTTAGAGAATTGAACTATAGGGAATATCAAGACGAGACGCCACGACACGAACGATCTCGGCCGCGGTCTCTTCCAGCGCGCGATCGGTGACGTCGAAAACGGGCCAACGGCGATTCGCCTTGAAAATCTGCTGGGCGTATTCGATCTCGGCTTGGATGTGCGCGATGTTCGCGTACTCTCCGCCGGGATCTTGACCGAATTTCTCCAGACGTTTTTTACGAATGCGTCCCAAAGACGCCGGATCGATCGTTAACCCGACGATACGGCGCTGATCCACTTTGAAAAGCTCTTCCGGAACCGGAGTGTTGAGCACCAAGGGAATGTTCGCGACTTTCCATCCTTTGTGGCTCAGAAAAATCGAAAGCGGCGTTTTCGAAGTGCGACTAATGCCCACCAAAATAATATCGGCTTGATCGATGTGGGTGAGCGTTTTGCCGTCGTCGTGCTTCACCGTGAACTCGATCGCCTCGATGCGCTTGAAATACTGATCGTCGGTCGCCCGCAACAATCCGGCCGTATGACCGCTCGAGGTGCGACCCAAGTACGTGTCGAGCGCGCCCAGCAACGGACCCATGAGGTCGACCGCGGCCAAACCTTTCGCGCCGGCCGAGTCCATGACCTTTCGGCTCATCTGCGGGCTGACCATCGTGAACACGATAATACCCTTGCGCGCGTAAACGTCCTCGATCAAAGAGTCGATTTGCTCCTCGGTGCGGACGTTTTTGCAGCGAACGATATTCAACGTGAGATCGGAGTACTGAACGAGCGCGGCGCGCACCAAGGTGGCGGCCGTCTCTCCCGTTCCGTCCGACAAAATGAAGATCGTCAGCTCTTCTTCGCTCATGCGCGCTTAAAAAAGAAACGCCTTATTGATCAGTCGGTGCGTCTGCGCGAGGTGATCCTCGAGCCAGGGCGCCGCCAGGTTGGAAATCAAAAGGTAACTCACGGTCGGCGTCGGCTTGACCAAAAACCCCGACGCCTCGCCGGCGCTCGAAAGCCAGTTGAGATTCAAAAGGGGCAGGAGCTTCGCCGCGGGGGCGCGCTGAACCTGCATCGGCGTGATCTCAGGAATAAATCCCGTCGCGCGAATCTGGTCTTTCAATTCCAAGTGAAAGGTATTTCCGCGCCAGCACAGATCGGTCACCCACCAATTGGCTTCGTCCGTGAGCCCACGCTGCAACAACAGGCCGGCGTCGTAAAACGCCGACAAGCGCTCCAGCACGCGCACGGGAAGCGCGGGATGCTGGGGCTCGAGATTGCTCAACGCTTGAATTTTATCGAGCCCGGTTTCGGCGACGAAATTGCGGGCGCGCTCGCGCAGCTCCTTCTCTTCGTCGTCGATGAAATCTTCGAGGTGATTGAGCACGAACTGCACCCGCTCAAGACTCCAGCGGCTGAACTTCTCGGGGAAAAGATCGCTCATTTTGCAGAGTCCTCCTGATCCTTGATGAATTGCACTTCGAGGCTCGTTTGAATCCCGGACCACGCCGACGTCGCCGAGTCGACCCAAACCCCCGCCGGCAGGAAAATCGCCACCGTTTTCACGCGCAGGTTTTCCGCGAACTTCGCGATTTGCTCGAGCCATCCGGCGACGTCACCGGCGTAGGGAAGGACGATGCAGCTCGAAGCCGGGACCAGGCGCGAGCTCGCGATCAGCAAAGGACCCGGATCGGCGAGTTGCGCGAAGGGAATGGGAATTTCGTAATCCTGGGCGAGCTGTTCGACCTCGGCGCTCGGACGCACGGGTCGGTGCGCCAGCCCCTTGGACATTTGCCAATTGAGGTACCAATCCAGGCGCGCAAACCAGGCGCTATGATGGGATGGCGGAACCACCCACAGCTCTGTTTCCGGAAGCATGTCGGTTATTGTTTCACGATTTGATCGAGGATGCCATTCACAAATGCGGCCGAGTCGACGGTGCCGTACTTTTTCGAAATCTCGATGGCTTCATCGATGGCGACGGCGGGAGGGACGGGCTCATTCGCGTATTTCAACTCGTAGACGGCGATGCGCATAATGTTGAGATCGACAAGAGCCATGCGCTTCAGCGTCCAATGCGCCGACGAGGCCTGAATCTTCGCATCGATCTGGCCGCGCTCGCGCTCCAGACCCTTCAAGATCTCGAGGGCGTAGGCCCAAACTTCCGGAGCGGCGTCGAAACTGCGACGGAATGTGGATAACCCATCCTCCACGCTCTGCTGAGGGGCGAATTCCTGCTGGAAGAGTACCTGGAGAGCGAGCTCCCGGCTTAGGCGACGGGTTCCGCTCACAATGAGGCCTCCGGCTCGGGCGCGCGCGGCGGATCGTCGGCTTCGAGCGTTTGCATGAACTCGGTGACATCTTTAAACGACTTATAAACGCTCGCGAAGCGAACGTAAGCGACGTCATCGAGAGTTTTCAATTCCTTCACCACGGCTTGTCCGATCTTGTGGGCCGACAATTCTTTATCCGGCGTCGTCTCCACCCAGCGTGCGATGCGATTCACCAAACCTTCGATCTGACTCACGCTCACGGGACGCTTCTTACAGGCAATCTGAATCCCGCGGCGCAGCTTCTCTTTCGAAAACGGCTCGCGCCGATCGTCCTTTTTAATCACCTGAGGGTAGTGCACCAGAAGGGTCTCCACGGTGCTGAACCGCAGCTTGCAGCTCAAGCACTCCCGGCGCCTCCGGATCTCCTCTTCGCGGTGTACCCGCGTTTCCAGGACCCGGTGCTCTAAGTGACCGCATTGTGGGCATTTCATGGCTCTGTACGTAGTCGGAAAAACAGCTGTTGTCACGATGCAAAAGCTGGCCAATTCAGCGGATAGGCTCTAAAGTCGGGAATTGACCCGGAGGACTTATGAAGATTTGGCTATCCGCGCTCCTATTGGTTTGCGCACCCGCGTTCGCACAAATGGTTGAGGTCAAAGACGGCGAGACCGCGCCTCCTCCCGCAACCGGCAAGCAGAAGGCCAGCGAGTACTTCAAGGGCCGTTCGCGTCCCGATACCCGCCGCCCGTCCAACGACGGCGGAGCGACGCCCCGGTATCTCGCGATTCACGTGGGCTCCTTCTTCACGAGCCAAGCCTATAAATGGGGCGACGGCGATCAGGACGATATCGGAAAGCTCAACGCCGGCGTGACCTATCGCCTCGGCGAGTGGGTCAACTCGATGGATTTCGCGTTTCGCTTCGACTACACGAACTACCAACTCGACGAAGGCAACGCGCGCAAGCTCGGCCTCGGCGTGATCGTGACGTTTCCGGATTCGAACAGCCGCTTCCCGCTGTATTTCGGCGGCGGTATCGGCGCGGGAATCTTTATCAAGCAGTTGAACGAAGAGGGACCGCTCGCCTTGGATTATCAGCTCATCGCGGGCGCGCGCTTCCTCGACGTGATCGAAAATGTCGGCTTCATGGTCGAGACCGGCTTGAAAAATCATTTGCATTTGACCAGTGACGGGCAATTCAACGGCGTTTATCTGAACGTCGGCACCGTTTTCGCGTTTTAGGGGTTCATATCTCCATGAGAATTTTGCATCGGCCGGTTTGGGAGGGAGTGATGAGCTCCCTCGATGCCATTTTTCGCGATGGTCGTCCCGCCGATAAGGTCATTCAGTTTCATTTGAAGAACAACCGCAAATGGGGAAGCCAGGACCGAAGGCTCTTCGCCGAGTGCGTGTACGATCTCGTGCGCTGGTGGCGGAAACTATTGTTCGTCGCCGATGTTCCGTGGCCGGCCGACGACACATGGCAGGTCAGCATGAGAGGGCCGCATGAGCGCGCCGTCGAGGCGTGGTGTCTCTTGAATGAAGTCGAGCTCGGTCGCGGCGTCGTGCGCGCGTTCAAGAGCGCGGAGGGGCTTCGCAAGATCTGGCGGGATCCGACGCTTCCGCGCTCGGTGCGCGAGTCGATTCCCGATTGGATGGACACCTGGGCGTCTCAGCAACTGGGCGAGCAGTGGGATCGCGTGGTGAGCGTGCTGAACTCGCCGGCTCCGGTGTTCCTGCGCGCGAACCGCCTGAAGACCACGCCCGAGGAGCTCGTTCAAAAACTTCGCGCGGAAAAGATCGAGAGCGAGCGCGCGGGAGAGGACGGCGTTCGGTTGGTGAAGCGCGCGAACGTGTTCCTGACGAAGGCGTTTCATGCGGGTCTATTTGAAGTTCAAGATTTGAATTCGCAGAAGGTCGCGCCGGCGTTGCTCGCCGAGCCGGGCATGCGCGTGATCGACGCGTGCGCGGGCGCGGGGGGAAAGAGCCTCCACCTCGCGGCGTTGATGAAGAACAAGGGCAAGATCATCTCGATGGACGTCCACGAGAAGAAACTCGAGCAGCTTCGCCTTCGCGCGACCCGGGCGGGCGCGACGTCGATCGAGGCGCGCTTGATCGAGAACAACAAAACCCGGAAGCGGCTCGAAGGGACGGCCGAGCGCCTGCTCCTCGACGTACCTTGCTCGGGCATGGGCGTTCTGAGACGCAATCCCGATTCGAAGTGGAGACTCACGCGCGAGGAAGTTCAGCGTCTCATCGAGCTACAGCGCGAGATTTTGACCGGCTACTCTTCGATGTGCAAGAAGGGCGGCCTCCTTATGTATGCAACGTGCTCGATCATGCCGCTGGAAAATTCCGTGCAGGTGAGAAGCTTCCTGTCTCAATCCGAGACGGGCTTCGAGCTCGACACCGAGGAGACTCATTGGCCCGAGGCGGACGGCGCGGACGGCTTCTATTTCGCGCGCTTGAAGCGATCTTAATTTGAGACTGCCGCACGAAAGTTTGGCGGATTTCGAAGATCGTTATGTAAACTGTTTTCAATGCTGTCCCGTCGGAACGTTCTCACAACAGTAAGCCTGATGATGACCACTTTGGTCCTCTTCCAATTCCAAAACTGCGGTTCCGCGGCGAGCGTGGCGAATTCAGCACCCAGCTCGGGTGGCGAAATGCGCATCGTCGACGAGCTCAATAAAGCCGAGCTTCAATTCGTATCCCAATCCGTGGAGATTCACGATCAGGCCGCAGTCGCAAACTTAAGCGGCCTTTGCGCGCGCACGCACAATGGAGCGGGATTGCGTTGGTCAATCTGGGCGGGAAGCGCGATCGGCGGAACTCCGTTGCTTTCGGGAATCTCGGCCTGCGCGCGCGGACAGTTCGGCGTGTTGGTCGAAGCCATGGACGATTTGGTTTGCGGTATCGATCACCTGCTCGTCGTCGAAGGCGATTGGGGCGGCTCGACTTTCACGCGTGTCGTGAAGCGCTGCCAGCCTCTGGTCAGCGAGGTCGCGGCCGCGCCCGAAGGGAGCCCGTTCGGCACTCAATGCGAGCTCGAGTATCAGCCGGCGAGCGAGGCCGGCGACGCGTGCACGCAGGTTTGCTACCGCGACCAAAAGGTCGTCTCCTCCAGGGCGCTTCCCGAGAATCAGTGCTCGGGTCTAGCCGCACGTTTAGCTGGCCCATAGGCTGGTCTTGTTGACCCTCTTTCTAAACGCCTAGAACATATTATAGTGAAGCTCGAAAAGGCCCTGGCGTACGTCACCCACCACAGTGAATCCATCATTCAATGGCTCTTGTTCGCCATCTTGGCGATTTCCGGCCTGCTCATCGCACGCAGCTTGATGGCGAAGAAGGAAGAGTCGTCGGGTGCAAGCTCGCCGGAGCTCTCGAACGCCTTACAAAAAATTATGGAGCAAACGGCGAAGCTCGAAGCGGTGTCGTTAGAGAAGCTGAGCTCGCAAGGCGTGGCTCAGGTCGATGCTCAAGTGCAAACGCTGAAAGCCGATCTGCAGGCGCGCGAAGCCGAGATCGCGAAGCTGAAAGAGTCGGGCGCCGGCGGCAAGACCGCTGCCGAAGCGACGGCCCTTACCGCGCGGATTCAGGAGCTCGAATCGAAGCTCGCCGAATACGAAATTCTTGAAGACGATATCGCCGACCTCTCGCTGTACAAAGAGGAGAACTCCCGCCTGAAGGGCGAGCTCGAGAAACTCAAGGGTGGAGGCGCGGCGGCCGCTCCGGCTGCAGCCGTGGCGACCGCGAGCGCGGAAGAGGACATCGTCGCCGAGTTCGCACAGGCCGTAAGCCAGGATCCTCCAGCGGCTACCGATCCCGCGGCGCCGGCCATGACCGCGACCATCGAAGTCCCCGATACGGGCGATCCCATGGCGGATTTCGAGTCGGCGGTGAAGGCCGAAAAGGCCGCGACGGGCGTAGCGACCCCGGCGCCGGCAGCACCGGCCGCCCCGGCGGCACCCGCACCCGCTCCGGCTGCCGCGCAAGCGGCGGCACCTGCCGCCCCAGCGCCTGAGGCGGCGGCGGCTCAAGGTGAAGCCGATGACATCTTCGCCGAGTTCGCCTCCGGTCCCGCGGAGGAAAGCGCCGTCGATGGTGCCCTCGACACCGACAAAATGATGGCCGAGATGGCGGCGCTGGTGAGCATGGAGCCTTCGAGCGACAATGCGCTCGAAGAGGGCATCGACACCGACAAAATGGCGCTGGAAGCGTCTTCTCTTACGAAATCATGATTTCCATTCTGCTTTTATTCACGAGCGTTCTTCCGGCGCGTGCCGAGACTTTGCTTTCGCTCGAAAGTCTTCTCGACCGCCCGATGGAATCGCGCGTGAAAGAGTACGAGAAACTTGGCGATAAGGCGCGTAAGTTTCTGGCGACGACGGCGTTTGACAAGACCGAGTCCTTGCAGACGCGTTGGCGCGCAGTCACGACGATGGGAAAATGGGACGCGCTCGCGTTTCGCCCGGAGCTCGATCGCGCACTCGCGAGCTCCGAATGGTTCATGCGCAACTCGGCGCTGATCGCGCTGTTGAACGACGAGCGCCCGCGCGCGGTGAGCTGGTCGGTGAAGATGCTTGAAGACAAATCGCTCGTGGTGCGCACGCAAGCGGTTCGTAACTTGATCGGGCTCGGAGCGTTCGACGAAGCGCCATTGCTCTGGAAGGAAATTTCCCACAAGCGCAATTTCCGCGGCGACGAGAGCCTGTGGGTGCGCGCGCATATCGCCGAGGCCCTCGCGCGTCTGACAGTCGCGGGCTCGAAGGACACTAAGAATTTTCAGAAACTCTTAAT
>CAYPFC010000130.1:6231-8179 GCA_964409815.1 uncultured Pseudobdellovibrionaceae bacterium | reverse complement strand
AGGGCGGCGGTTACGTGGTGGCCGAGGTCACGTCCTGGAAGCAGGCGCCGGCTCCGGCCGCCGAGGCCGAAGGCATGGACCGCATGATCACGTTCCGCAAAGCCAATCAGCTGATCAGCGAGTGGTCGAAGGACGCCGTTGCGGGCGCCAGTATCCAGAAGAACTATCGTTTAGTTCCGCCTGAAAACCCGCAAGCCATCCAATAAATTCCCGCGGGCCGCAGTGTCTCATATTTAGACATCTGTCGGCCCTTTGCAGTCTCAACCCATCCCAAATTGAAACGCCGTTGGCCTCGCGCTTGCTCTAATGCATTCCCGTGAGAAGCACATGGATGACAACCTTCTTCGCGCTCGCGGCGGCCACGGATCAGGCCTCCGCGTGTCTGCAGTTGCCGACCGAGATCACGATCGCGGGTTCGGTGTTGGAGGAAAAACCGGTGGAGATCGACGGAAACGAGATCCACTTCTTCAGCGGCCAGGGATCGGTCCGCATTTCTTATCGACGCATTAGCCGCAAGTGGTGCTTCGAGCGGCTCAACATTCGCGGCGGCACGGAGGACTCGGGCTGCATCAGCGAGACTTATGGCGCCGGGGGAGAGCCGATGTACCTTGTGAAGGGGCAGCTCAAGAGGAGCATTCCCCTTCGCGATGCCGATGGCAACACCTACGCCGAGCTCAGTTTCCGCGGGGATCGCATGGTCGCGAATCTCCTGTCGCCCGACGGCAAGCTCGGCGCGCAACGCCTCACGTTCACGGATCAGAGCGAGGGCGGCCGCGAATCGGTGAGAGTAACGTCCCGCCTGTGCGAAATCGGCGCTCAGTGCGAGGGTGCGTCCTTTACGTCCGCGCGAAACGCGCACATGCGCGAGCGCGACTTGCGCGACGAGGCGCGCTCCTACGGGCCGCTCAATCTTTCCAACTCGCGCGCCGATTATTACGCGCGCTCTTGTCACGCGCCTTACGCGGTTCTCCGCCGCGGCCAGGATTTCCAGCTCGCCACGCGACGCTCGAATACGGATGGCGATCGTTAACGAATCGGTTTTTCGATGAGGACGACGGCCGCGCTGCGCTCGATGCGGTACTTGCCCGTGACAAGACTCGCGCAGTCGAGCGGAGTGGTTTGCGCGCCGGCCGCGGACCATGCCGACGTATCGGCGACGCGGTACCAAGTGAAGCCGGGAGCGAGCTTCGGGAGAGTGGCGTCCGCGGCGTCTCCGCCGTTGAAGGCGATGAAGACCGAGCGCGCGCCGTCCATCGGCGCGGAGTCGCGAGCCAGGTGAATGCGGTATCCGAGGTAAGCCGTGTCCGCGTCAAAATCCGAGGGGCCGAGCTCTCTTCCGTCGGCCCCATACCACGCGATGTCTTTCAATCCGTATTTCTCCTGTCCGCTGTAAAAGCGGTCGGGCCTTAGGCCCGGATAGCTCGCGCGCAGCTTGAGCAGGTGGCGAACGAGCGCCTGCATGTCGCGGTCGGCTTCGCCCCAGCGCAGATAATTTCCTTCGGTGTCGAGGTTGTACGGATTGTTGTTTCCTTTCAAGGTGCGCAGGAGCTCGTCGCCCCCGTTGATCATCGGCGTCCCGGCCGAAAGCAGGAGCATCGCCATGGCGGTCATCGCCGCGCGCTTTTGCAGGGCGGGGTCGCCGCCTTGATCCCACGAGCGGTTGTGGTCCTCGCCGCCGTCCGAAGGGCCGAAGGGCGCCGGCTGAAGATTCTGCTTTGAGTTGTACGAGAACAGATCGCGCAGCGTGAAACCGTCGTGCGCAGTGATGAAGTTGATCGAGTGCCAGGGCCTGCGGCCGCTCGCTTCGAAAACGCGCGAGGAGCCCGCGAGCGCGTGCGCGACGTCGGCGAGCGGAACCCGCTCGATTCCGCGCGAGTTCAAATACGCGCGCAGTCGATCGCGAAACGCGCCGCCGTTCCACTCGGCCCATCCCGCCGGAAAACCTCCC
>CAYPFC010000130.1:1382-6221 GCA_964409815.1 uncultured Pseudobdellovibrionaceae bacterium | reverse complement strand
CTTCGCCGATCGCCCAAGGCTCGGCGATAAGGTCCACTCCCGGAAGCTCGCGAACCGCGCGCTGAAGAATCCCGTCCCTATCGTTCGGATCGAAATGAAAGCCGCCCCCGGCGCGCGTGTTTCCGAGCACGGACGCCAGGTCGAAGCGGAAGCCGTCAACGCCCATCTGCTGCGTCCAGTACTTTAAGGAATCCATCACCAGATCGCGCACGACCGGCCGGAACGCGGCGAGGTCGTGCCCGCATCCCGTGTGATCGACGTAGTGGGCCGGGTTCGCCGCGGAAAGGTCGTAGTAAGTCGCGTTGTCGATTCCGCGGAAGCTCAGGATCGGCGCGACCTCGGCGCTCCCCTCAAGAATCCCGCCTTCGCCCGTATGGTTATAAACCACGTCCATATACACTTTGATGTCGTGGCGGTGGAACTCGTCGACCATTTCGCGAAACTCGCGCGTCGGGCCGCCGGGGCTTTGATCGTAGGCGTAGCTGCGCTGGGGCGCGAAGTAGCCGAGGGTCATGTAGCCCCAATAATTGCCGTCGGTGTTCGCGATCTGCTGAAGCGGGAGGAATTCCACCGCCGTGACTCCGAGGTCCTTGAGGTACTTCGCCTTGAGGGCCGCGCCCTTATAGGTTCCGCGCAGGGCCTCGGGAACGTCGGGATCGGATTTCGTGAAGCCCTTCACGTGCACTTCGTAAATCACTTCGTCTCTTAGGGACCGGACGGGTTTGCGCGCTCGAACGCCGGTCGCGCCCGGAATTTCGAGCACGCCTTTCGGGGCGAACGGGGCGCTGTCGCGCGCGCGATTCTCGGGCCCGCTGTTCACGATCTTCAGGTCAGGGACAGCCTCGAGGCCGTGAGTGATCTCGCGCGCGTAAGGATCCAGAACCAACTTGTTCGGATTGAAGCGGTTCCCGCGCGCATCGACGTCGGCCTTAAAGCCGAGCTCGGTCCCGGGGGTCCAGCGCGCGTCGTATTCCCAGTTCGGCCCCCAAACGCGAAAGCCGTAAAGCAGCGGCTTTCCCGCGGGAACGCCGAGGCGGCGCAATTCCGAGTGCGAAATCTCCAGGCGCCATTCGTTTCCGCGTTGGGCGAGCGGGGCGCAGGCGTGCGCGCTTTGTCCGAGGGCCTCGGTGAACAGGCAAACTTCCACGCGCGTCGCGCGCTCCGAGAATAGCCTAAAGCTCGGGCCCGAAGCCGCGCTGGCGAGGCTCGAAATCAGAACTGCCAGAATGGAGAGGAGTTGCATCTCGCGCAAGGTAAGGAGGCTCAAGATTCGCGTCAATCGCGCACCCAAAAAACGGAAGTCTTTACAGCCAAATAGGAATTATTTTGCCGCGGCTTCGCAGGGGAAATAAAGGCTTTCGACACCCTTTAGCTTGTCGTCGATTTCAGATCGAATGCGCGCGCGGTCCACCTGGCCCGCGCTCCAGCCGTCGGCCAGACCCTTCGCCCACATCAGCGGCTTATCCGGGTATTCCTGCCTCGGGCTTAACAGCCCCCAGGTGTCGTAGGGCAGGCGAAGCGCGGGCTCGGGATTGACGGGAGAGTTGACGAAATTTTCGATCACGCGCATGGCGCCGAAATCGAAGACCGCGCCGTCCTTCGCGATTTGAATGTTGTTGCGGTCAATCGTCATCCAATCGTAGCGCAGGACTTCGGCGTCCGACGTCAAACCGTAGCGCCGGAAGATCGATTCGATCGCGTTACGCGTTTTCGTGTCGGGCATGCCCACGGGATTGGCGCGCTCGGCGGCCTGGCGCAGAATCGATCCCGCGCGCTCGCGGTATCCGTCCGCATAGACGACGTCGAAGCCTAAGTCCAAGACCGCATACGAGGCGACCGTTCCGGGTTTGTAGTCCGCGTGACGCAACAACATCGCGACCGCGCGCTCGAAGACAAGCTCGCGAATGGAGTCTGCAAGAGACATGAGCCCGTTCTTGTGGCTCCGCTGTTCGGGCATCTCGCGCGTTCCCGTGCCCTTCGAGTCGATGAGCCCGTCGAAGCATCTAAAGACAGCGGCGCGCCCGTAGCCCATCGGGCGCAGCGCTTGTACGCTTTCGGCGGTGGTCGGGATCGGGGTATTGACTACCGATTGCGCGGCTTGGGTGCGCGAGATGTAGCCCGCGCACTTCAGCAGTTCTTCGTCGATCTGCGCCTCGGTAAGATTTCTTAGCGCCGCGAAGTCGCGCTTCAAAAGCGCGTAGTCGGCGTGAACGACGCGGGCGTCGCGCAGGCGGGCCATGCGCTCGCGAACGGGGTTCGCGAGCCGGCGCGGGTCGCGAAGAGGGTCACCGGCGAGCGCGAAAGGGCCCGCGAAAGCGCTCAAGATCGCCGTAATGACGTATATAAGGAAGAGGCGTGACATGCCCTTCAGAAAGAGCAAGGCGCATTCCAGGGGCTCGCGGGGCCGGGGGCCCGCGCGCGACCGACTCGTTTTGAAACAGGGAAGCGCTTCGAATTTGAGCTCCCATTTAGGTTTGATCTCTTGGTTTTTTTCTTCGCCTCAAAACAGGAATTTCGGAAAACTGTCTAAGCCCTCTCGACCTTTGTCCGATAAGATTAAAGGCACACGGGGAGATGTAATCTAGTGTTCATCAGAGCGATCGTAACGACACTCTTAGGGCTCTCATTTTCGCTTTTCGCGAATGCCCAGGAATACGTCCCCGGAGAAATCATCGTCAAATTGAAGAGCGACTCGGGCAGCCCCGAGTCCTACGCATTCCTCGGAAAAGCTCACTCCGACAAAGCCATGACCTTGAAAGACTCTTGGGGAAAGATGGGCATGTACCACTTCGCCCTCAAGAAAGGCCAGACTGTCGAGCAGGCGGTCCAAGAGCTTCGTCAGGATCCCGAGGTGCTGTACGCGGAGCCGAACTACATCTTAAATAAGGCGGAAGACACCGGTATGCACCAGATGTTCACCGCCGACGAGATTCAAGCCGCGGCCGTTCAGGCGCAAGCCAATTACATGGCCACGGGCGCGGCGCTCGGCGTGCAATCAGTGTGGACTTCGACTTCGGTTCCCGCGGTGAAGCCGATCGTCGCCGTCATCGATACCGGTCTCGACATCGATCACTACGTCTTCCAGAACTCGGGCGCGGTGTGGACCAACACCGACGAGATCGCCGGCAACGGAATCGATGACGACCAAAACGGTTACGTCGACGATATCCACGGCTGGAATTTCGTTTCGAACTCCGGAAACATGATCGACGACGACGGCCACGGCACCCACGTTTCGGGAATCATCCTCAGCGTCGATCAGAATATTTACGCGTCTCCGTTACGTGCGGCGAAAATTCAGATCATGCCGCTGAAGTTCCTCAACGGAAACGGAGTGGGAACGACCTCTGACGCGATTCGCGCCGTTTATTACGCCGTCAATAACGGAGCTTCGGTATTGAACAACTCCTGGGGCGGTTCGACCTACAGCGCGGCTCTGCACGAGGCGGTCGCTTATACGTACACGCGTGGCGCGCTCTTCATCGCCGCCGCGGGTAATGCCGGCTCGAATAACGACTCGGTTCCCATGTATCCCGCTTCGTACGACGTGCCCAACGTGATCTCGATCGCGGCGACGACGGACTACGATTATCTCGCATCGTTCTCGAACTACGGAATCGGCTCGGTCGATCTCGGCAGCCCCGGCGTATACATCCTTAGCACCGTGCCGAACGACACCTTCGGAACTTCGTCGGGCACGTCGATGGCCGCTCCCTTCGTGGCCGGCACCGCCGCGCAAATGAAGGTCGAGTCGCCGAACATGCTCGGCTACCAAATTCGCTCAATTCTTCTCAATCAGTTCTCTTCCGTTTCGCAATTGCAGGGAAAAGTCTCGACCGCCGGCCGGTTGAACTCGTCGGCGTCGGTGAACTACGCGAAGAGCGCGAGCGTCTCAAGCACGCAGCCCGGATACTCGCTCGTTTATCAGGCCGATCGCGAGCTCGCCTCATCGATGGCGGGCGGCGGAGGTTGCGGCACCGTCCATAAGCTCAGCCAACAAAATAATGAGCCTCCCTTCGGAAGCGCCGGGGCGGTGGTCGCGTTGCTGCTTGCGCCCGTGATCGCTCTTATGATCATGCGTTTAAGAACGCCTTCGAATCGCCGCAAACACGAGCGCTTCAAGATCGACAGCGACGTGCGCATCAAGTTCGGCGACCGCGAGCTCGTCGGAAACGTCAGCACGATTTCCCTTGGTGGCGCTCAGGTCAATACGGATCAGCTCCTCCAAGACGGCGGCATCATCACGCTCGCGATCTCGTCTCCGAACGGGGAAGAGAAAGTGGAAGTTCAAGGCCGGGTGGTGTGGTCAGAAGCCAACAAAGCTTACGGAGTGGCGTTCAATCACGCGCCCCAGTCGGTGCTCTCGCGCATTGCCGATTGGACGCGCGGACTGCAAAAAGCCGCCTGATACGGCGAGGTCGGCTCGAGCCGACCTCCGACTTAATCGACAGAATTAGAAACTCAAACGTGCCTTAACGGCGAAATCATCGATATTCAAACCCGCGTAGTCGTCATCGAACCATGCCCAGTACTTCGAATTGTCGAAGCCGATGGCGAACGATCTCGTCACGTTGCAGAGAAGGCCAATGGTGAGTCCGGGGCCGAGGACCGAGGCGTCGTCGGGGTTTGTGCCGACCGCGTCGATGTTGATCATGTTCAGCGAGGGTGAGAACGAAAGATCCCAGTTCTTCTTATAAAAGTGATATCCCATCGAAGCGCCGAGAATCAGATAGCCGTTGGCCCGATTCGTTCCGCTGTCCTCCTTATTGTACATGCGGACGTGGCCGCCGATACCTGAAGAGGCATCCATCATGTGCTCGTAACCGACGCCGAAGCTAA
>CAYPFC010000130.1:0-1301 GCA_964409815.1 uncultured Pseudobdellovibrionaceae bacterium | reverse complement strand
TTATGGCCGAGAAGGCCCGAGACATTGTGCTTGCTGGCTTTTGCCGTGCGCTCTTCGTTTTGCGCGAACGCGCCGGCCGAGGAGATGCAAATCACTAAGATCAGAAGACGTTTCATCTAAATCCTCCTTATGGGACTCGCAAACCTAGCAAATGCGAGAGTAAAACTCGGCCATTAACTTCGCGCATTATGGAAAATTGCGCTCGAAATTTTCGCGATCGTGTACTTGAATTGAAGCTCGAACTCTGGGGGTAGGGATGAAACGGGCGATCAAAATGATTTTGGGCTTCGCGATGGTTGCGGTCGGATTGACCGGTATGAGCGCGGTTTCAAGCGTGACGCCCGCCATGGAACATGTTCGCGAGCTGAAAGTGCGGCCGGATGGAAGCTACGACGTGACCTGCATCGACGGCGAAATGGAAGTGCGCACCGCTCAAGAGATTCAGGCCGGGCGAGCATGCACGCACATCGTTCGTCGCAGCGGCGTTTGGAATCTGATGGAAGGCGGGATTGAGGACGGCATGCGCATGTGCGACATGAACCTGGACCTCCTCACCGGGAAAAACAAAGTTTTGAGCGTTGCGGCGGGGTTCGCGGCTCCGTGTGGCGGCGAGGTCGTCAAGACGGAAGACTGCAACGGGCTCGTTTGTAACGTGAATCTTGGCGAGACGTTCTACACGATGGATTTCTCGACGAGCGGACGAATGGTGCTTACGCGTTTGCGGGACGGATTCCGCGCGGTATTCCGCGGAGCAAACGGGATCGGCGAAACCCAGGCGCGCGTGCGCCTGCAAACGCTCCAGGGCGTCCCGAATATTCTCCAGGCCACGAATGACAACGGCGCGACCTGGTTAAGCGTGTGCGATGACGACTTCACCCAAGAAAACGCCGCGGTCGCCTGCCGCGAGCTCGGCTACGCGGGAGTACAGAATTACGATATCGGGATCGAAGTCCCGCGTGACGACGTCTACGGACTCGACGACATCGATTGCGTTGGAGACGAAGAAAGCCTGCTCGACTGTCGCCACAATCCATGGGGCGCCGAAAACTGCTCTTCCTTCGAGCACGTTCAGCTGACCTGCAACTAGTTCTGTTCCACTCTTACACAGACTCCCGCCCTATGTGTCGAGGCTTGCGCGTGCCTGCCGACGGTCTACAAAGAAGCCTCCAAAGGGGGAATCTTCAATGCTTATCACTCGGCTCTCAAAATCGGTCGCGCTCTTCGCTCTCGTTCTCAGCGGCACCGCGGTCTTCGCGGCGTACGATCAAACTTGGTATCAAGCGAGCTTTTGGTCCGGAGAG
>CAYPFC010000129.1:7042-8202 GCA_964409815.1 uncultured Pseudobdellovibrionaceae bacterium | reverse complement strand
CACCGTCCGTCTTCCCGTTAGCGCCGAGATCGAATCGAACGTCAACGAAACCGCGTTCTTTACCCTGCTCGCGGTCTACCTCGTTCCGCTGACGAAACGCACATCTTGGCTCATCCTCACGCTCACTCTCGCACTGATCTGGGGAGTCACCGTCGCAAGCGACGAGCCGATCCTGCGCGAGACCGACGGCACGCGCCTCCTCCTCGCCTTCATCGGCCTTCCGACGACGTGGTTCCTCGCCCAATTTTTGAACTACCGCCATTCCTACAAGGCCGCCGGCTGGGACCGCTGGCGCTACCGACTCGTGATCGACCACGACGGGATTCGCCGCGAGAACGACTCGGAATCGGTGACCACGCCCTGGGCGGAAATCGAAGACTGCGTCCGCCTCTTCGATTGGATCTTCGTGAAACTAAAGGGAGGGGGAACGCTTTACATTCCCGGCAAGGCCTTCGCCACTCGCGAAGAGTTAGAGCTGGCCGTCGCAACCCTGAGGGCGCGACCGCCCACGAGCTGAACTAACCCTAAACGTCAAGTGGTCCGTGATGGACGCCATGCTCCAGTCGAGGTGGCGTCCCTCGCACCCGAACCTTCCCGAACACAATCCCGATATCGCGGCCAGACGTAAATTTACGGCTGTTGACCACCCTGCTCGAATCTCTCGATAATTTGCTTCTGGAGAAAAAGAGATCAACCTGAGGAGGTTAACGCATGAGACTCTTACTCGCGGGCTTGCTTTTGGCTTTTGGCAGCCAAATGGCAAACGCAGACGAGAAATTCGGAATGGCGGGTTGCGGTCTTGGATCGATGATGTTCGGTTCGGATTCGCAAATTTCCGCGGCTACTTTCAACTCGACGGGCTTCAACCAAGGCTTTGGTATCAGCTCGGGCACTTCGAATTGCTTACCGCAGAACGCTGCGGCCGCGGTTCAAGCGCAACAACAATTCTTCGTTCAGAACATGCAGATTCTGTCGAAGGAAATCGCTCAAGGTAACGGCGAGTACGTAAAAGCTCTCGCAAAGACCATGGGCTGCAAGGAAGAAAGCCACTCCGCTTTCGCCAGCGAAATGCAAAAATCCTACTCGTACATCTTCAGCGCTCCGGGCGCGATGTCGAGCTTGGATCGCGTTCGCTCGACGATCCATGCTAACGAAGTCCT
>CAYPFC010000129.1:2344-6956 GCA_964409815.1 uncultured Pseudobdellovibrionaceae bacterium | reverse complement strand
ATTCAAGCTCTCGCGTTGGTGCTCTCGGTTGGTCTCGCATTCTCGGCCCAAGCCGCGGAAAAAGGCGAAAAGAAAGCCGCTAAGAAAGCGGAAGCTTCTGACAGCGGTTCGTACGGCGGCGCCCCCTGGGGCATGGCCGGTTGCAGTATCTGGAACTACGTCATTAAAGACAAAGAACAAGGTCCCCAGATCGGCGTTTACGCCCTCGAGCACTTCGTGTTCGGCGTTCAGACGTTCGCGATCACTTCGGGAACCTCGAACTGCGTTGAAGGCTCCAGCCGCATGAGCCAAAACGAGCAAGAAACGTTCGTCACCGTCAACCTCGCGAACCTCCAAAAAGAGGCCGCTCAAGGTAAAGGCCAGACTTTGAACACGCTTGCCGAAATCTTTGGCTGCGAGAACAAAGAAGGTTTTGCGAATATGAGCCAAAACCGCTATGAAGCACTCTTCTCGAATGAAAATCCGCAAGCCGTGCTTCAGACATACAAGTCCGAAATCAAAGCCAACCCCTATGTTGGCTCGTGCACTCGCGCCGGCTAATCGCCACGCGCCGAGCTGTTTGATTTGGAACGCCCAGGGTCTAGTCGCTCTGGGCGTTTTCTTTTTCGGGCTGCTTAGTTTTCAGGCAAACGCCGCCTACGTCGACGATTTGATCGTAAAGGCGCGCGAGATGCGCCTTCATGAAGACATCGGCTGGAAAAAGATCCTCTTCGAAGGGCGCTTCGACGACCCCGAGTTCTACCGGGCCGGAAAGAAGGGCCGTAAGGACTACGGGCTCGAGCTCGAGGCGACGTTGCGCGCGCTCCTGCAAAACGAGCCGATCGTCGTCAAGAAGGGCGCGCGCCACGCCCAATGCTACTATCCGGCGCGCTTCGACTACCTCAAAGAAAAGCTCGCGATCGACGTGAGCAAGATTCCCAAGCCCGAATGTAAAGAGCTGACCCAGTACCGCTCGTTCGCCGAATACACCGGCGTTTCGGTCGTGTTCTCATCTTACTTCGCCAACAACCCGGCATCGACGTTCGGACACACGCTGCTTAGGCTTCATCGCTCGGCCAAAGAGGGCGAGCCGGGATTGCTTGACGACGCCGCGAATTTCGCCGCGAGCATCGACACCATGAATCCGATCACCTATCCGGTGAAAGGCTTGATGGGATTTTTCCCGGGGCGATTCGCGCTGTTGCCCTACTCTTCGAAGATTCAAGAGTACGCGAACTTCGAGAGCCGCGATCTTTGGGAGTACGAGCTTAATTTCACGCCGGCCGAGGCGCATAAGCTCGCTATTTCTTTATGGGAAGCCGCGTACTTCTACATGGACTACTTCTACTTGGACGAGAACTGCTCCTACATGCTGCTCGCGCTCCTCGAGGCCGCGCGCCCCACGCTGGAGCTCACGAAGCCTTTTCGCCTCTATACGATCCCTTCGGATACGATCAAAGCCGTCGCGCGCTCGCCGGGCCTAGTGAAGTCGATTCAGTTCAAGCCCTCGGCACGCGGCCGTTACATCGAGCGCGCGGCCTCGCTGACCGAAAAGGAGCGCGAGATCTTCCTCGACTTCATCGGGCGCTTCAAAAACAAGTACTCGCGAGAAGAGCTTGAGGGCGAGCTTGCCAGACACGGCTGCGACGACGACTGCAAAATCCGCCTGTACGACACGCTCTTAGAGTTCATCGATTTCCGCGAGAAGAAAGTCTCGACGAAACGGCTCGATCTCTATAGGGGCCTGCGTAGCGGCGTCTTGCTTCTGCGCTCGAAGATTCCGCGCGCCTCGCCCGCATTCGTTTACCGCCCTGAGCAATCCCGCCCGGACCGCGGGCCCCGCTCGGCGATGCTCGAGTTCAACTCGGGCTTCACCGAAAATGGCTACAACAAATCCGAGTTCCGCTGGCGTCCCGCGCACCACGATCTTACCTCGAGCTCGTTAGGCTACTCGGACCAGCTCCAGATTCAGATCCTCGATTTCGTGGCGGCCTATGACGATCGCTTCGAGCAATTTTACGTGAAACGCTGGATTCCCATGGAGCTCACCTCGCTCGGCAAGCACGAGCTCGCGCTCAAACCGCTTTCGTGGCGCGTGGAAATCGGCTACGCGAAGGACCGTAACCGCAAGGACGAGGAAAAGCTTTATGACCGCTCGCAACTCAAGGTGGCTTTCGGAGGCGCGCGTTTTTACGGGAATTTCAGCGCCTACCTGATGGCGCAATTCGCGGGCGGATACTCGTCGGACTCCGACTTGTTCTGGCACGGAGGCATCGGCCCCCGCGCGGGAATGTTCTATACCTTCAGCGACGCTCTGAAGTTCTCGACGCTGTTCGAATACATGCGCCACTACGGACCGCGCGAGCTCGACCGCCGCGAGATTCAATCGAGGCTCTCGTACTTCTGGCGCGTGGAAAACGAGGCGTACCTCGAGTTCCGTGACCAGGACTTCGAGCGCTACGGCGGTTTAGGCTACCGTTTTTTCTACTGACGCGCTTTTTCGAGGGCGTCGACCAGCACTTTCCTGAATTTTCCGTCTTGAACCCACATCGAATTGATGTGCCCGGGCTCCGGGTACGAGAAGAAGAACTTCGGCTCTTTCAGTTGCTCGAATATCTTTCGTCCGTGATGGACGGGCACGATCGGATCGCGCTCGGAATAAAACATGTACACGGGAATCGGCGCGATCGATTGCAACTCTTCTTCCTTAAGCGAGTATCGATCGGTAATGAGCGGATAAGCCAGCCACTGAAACGGCCACGTGAACCAATTGAGCGAGAGCTTCTCGCGCGCGATCGACGAGTAGCGCGGAAACGAGCTCTCGATGACGATGAGCTTTGGCTGCCACCGTCCCGGAGAGCTGCTCACGGCTTTCATCAACAGCGTCCCGCCGAGGCTTTGCCCGTAGAAGAACACCGGCAGCTTGTTCGGATTCAAATTGGTCGTGATGAAATCGAGCGCCGTCTGCACGTCGGAGTACGCGTCGCCTAAGCTCGCCTTACCGCTGCTCTTGCCGTAGCCGCGATAGTCGAAGATCGCCAGCGTATACCCGGCCTCCGTGATCCAACCGAGTCCGCGCACATGCGAGCTCAAGTTCTGCGCGTTGCCGTGAACCTGAATGATAATGCCCTTGGACTCTTTGAGCGGCACTTTGTTTTTCTGAGGAGGGATCATCCAGTAATGCAGCTTCTCTCCACCGCTCGCCGGTATGAAACCTTCGTCATAGACGATGAATTTTTTCGCGTCGGGGAAATAATCGCGGCGATCGGGATAAAGGAACAGGCTCGAGCACCCCGTGGCCGCGAGTAAAACGAAGCTGAAAACGCATAGGCGCCGAATCATCTCTTATTTGTACTGAACTCCCGCGCGTAAATCAAAGAGGTGACTCGCGCGCGCCGCGGAGCTATGTTCTTAAGCATGCAAAACGCGACTCGGGAGGCTCTCATCCTTCTGCTCCAGGCCGCCTATTCGGGCGAGCTGGCCGCGTTTTACGCCTACGAAGGCCACCGTCACTCCGTGCGCGATCCGCGGGAAAAAACCGAGATCCGAAAAATTCAGATCGAGGAGTGGGAGCACCGCGAGTGCCTCGGCGAGTTTCTGAAGGACCTCGGCGCGAAACCGAGCCGGCGCCGAGAGATTCAATTCACGATCATCGGCCGCGTGATTTCCCTGCTCTGCTACATCGGGGGCTGGTTCATTCCCATGTACGGTGCGGGAAAACTCGAGCGCGGCAATATCGTCGAGTACGAGAACGCCGCGCGCATGGCCGTGCGCGCGGGTCACGAGGAGATGGTCGAGTCGCTGCTCCTTATGGCTGAAGTCGAATGGGATCACGAGCTCTATTTCCGAACGAAATCGCTTTCTCACCCGCTCGCGAAAGTTTTCCCGATGTGGAGCGCTCCACCTCCCCGTGAAGAAATCCGCGCGTCGTTCTATTCCGAATTTCCCCAGATGATCGAAAAGGACGGAGCCCTCGTATAATTTTTCGCTTAGGACGCGGATATTTGTTGCCGCGAGGATACTGACAATGGCCCTATATCCTAAGGATGCGAAATAGTTTATTACTTCTCCTGGTAACTTGGGCTTTTTCCGCGTGTACCCACCTGCCCACGAAGGTCGGCTACTCGCTCCACAAGAACGTCACGTTCAAAGACTACGCGAGCGACTCTCTCACCGCCGATATCTATCGCCCGTTCGCCGGCAACTCGCCGATCGTCGTCGTCGCTCACGGCGGAAGTTGGAATTCCCGGTCGGGAGACATGCAGGCGATCTCGGAGGACTTGGCGAAGCAAGGTTTCCTCGTGTATTCGGTCACCTACCGGCTCTCGCCTAAGTACGTGTTCCCCGCGCAGCTCAACGACCTGAAGTCCGCGCTCGAGTTCGCGCGCGCCGACGCGCCCGCGCGGGGCGGAGACGTGTCGCAGATTTATCTTTGGGGCTACGATGCCGGCGGACACCTGGCGCTGCTGCTCGGGTTGAATCCCGAAAATAAAATCAAGGGGATCGTGACGGGAGCCGCGCCGACCGATCTCACGCAGACCTCCCATGATCGAAGGCAGATTCGGGCACTCCACCACGCGGGACTGCTCCGACGCGGGGCGCGGCGACTCGGTATCGCCCTCGTCCTGGCCCC
>CAYPFC010000129.1:0-2334 GCA_964409815.1 uncultured Pseudobdellovibrionaceae bacterium | reverse complement strand
GCCGACCGATCTCACGGAGTATTCCAAGTCACCGATGATCGCGAAGTTTTTAGGCAAGGCGTACGCGCAAGACCGGAAGCTTTGGGAAGAGGCTTCTCCCGTCAATCAAGTGCGCGAGAGCTCACCGCCCGTGTTCATGTATCACGGTACGCTCGACGGGCTGATCGACATCGACCAGATGATAGCCATGAAAGAAAAGCTCGAGGAGAAAAAAGTACCGGTCACCGCTCGCGCCGTGACCGGCATGGGACATGTGTCCCTTTATCTTCTCGACCAGAAGTCGGTGAATCTGGGAATCCAGTTCCTCCTCGATCTGGTCAAGAAGAACGCATCACCGAACCCTTAGTTCGAGCCCAGAACGACGACGCGAGCTTCACCGAAGAAGCCGTAGTTGTCGCCTTCGATCGTCACGCGGCGAATCGGCAAGCCGTTATCGGGTAGCGCGATCCAACCGGTGCTTTGACCCTTCAGAAGGTTTTTGTTCAGGCGCACTTTGTAGCGCTTGATGCCTTCCGTGCGGTAAGAAACCGTAACTTCCGAGATGCGCAGAACGTCGGGGCCCGCGTTATTCAACGCGATCGCCTTCACGCCGGTGGCGTTGCGAACGTCGATGATAACTTTGTCCTCACCGTCGGAAACGGTGGTGGCCCCCAAGCGTGCCGTAGCCGCGTTGGCGGCGAACCCTGCGAGAGCGATCAAGGCAGTAATGACAAACTTCATATATCCTCCTTATGGATAGCGGTTTTGTTGTGTCACTGCATTCGTCTTCTGGAGGTCGCCGAGGAGGCTTTCGTTTTACGGAAATTTCAGGTTGTCACCGGCGGCTTCCACAATCCGCCTGAAGTGGGCTGATCGTGGTTACTTACAACAATGATGATGGTGACAACAAAGATTCATCATGAAGCGGGAAACTAATCGCGCGCGGGCGATCGGTCAATTGTCGGTAGATTTACGATTCGCCGTTAGCGTTTACAAAAAGAAAACGGCGGAGGCCGCTTCACCGCTAGCGGCCTCCGCCCACCAAAGTCGGAGATTACGGCAACTTCCGCCACAACTCGTATGCGCCACTACCCGCATACGAAACCACCTTCAAACGGTAAGTTCCGGCCACTCCTTGGTACGCAATCTGCTCGGTAGAATTCAGCTTTACCGACCGGGCCACTTCCACCCACGAGCTTCCGTTCTTCCTGTACAGGTAGATGTCGAAGTCCGTGTTGGCGGGCCCGCTCAGCCAAAACTGCTGCTGTCCAGCTTGGGCCGAGTATTCGGCGGGCTGATATTCCAATGCGCCTTTGCCGCTTAGATTTCCGGCGAAGCGGTCGCAAGCCGTGCACGGCGCGCTCCCTCCGCCGTTCGAGACCTGAAAGCTCGCCTTCAGGCTAACCGCGGAATAATCCGCGTACGCTTTCAGCATCACGTGATAAACGCCCGAGATCGGAGCCGCGATCGCGCACTTCTCGGCGTTGCCCGAGCGATAAGGACGGCAGTCGTATGTGGTCAACGTCGGTTGCGCTCCGGCTTTCACGTAAAGGTCGGCATCGCCCTGCCCGCCCGAGATCTCGATCACGAGATTCGTCGCGCCGGCCGGAACCTCGAGCGTGAAGAGACGCTCGTCGCCGCGCGCGCCGCCTAAGTTCGCGACCGCTTCGCCATTCTTGAGCTTCGAATCGATCGGTTCTTCGTTGTCACCGCCATCACCGCCGCCGCCATCGCCATCACCGCCATCACCGCCGCCTTCCACAAAGGCGATGTTGAGGAGAAGGTTCGGCGATCCTGTGCCGACGTTTTTCAATTTGCCGGAAATCGCGCCGCCGATCACCGCGCTCGCGACGTCCGCTGGTGAAGCGTTCGGATGACCGGAGAGGTATAGCGCGACCGCGCCGGCGACGTGCGGGGAGGCCATGCTCGTGCCGCTGATGGTTTGCGTGGCGGTCGCCGAATTGTACCAGGTCGACGTGATGTCGCTTCCGGGCGCGAAAATATCGACGCACGTACCGAAGTTCGAGAACGACGAGCGGTCGTCGGTGTTCGTCGAGCTGCCGACGGTGATCGCCGCCGGCACGCGCGCCGGAGAGCCGTTGCACGCGTTGCGGTTCTCATTTCCGGCCGCGACTACGAAGGTCACGCCGGCCGCGATGGACGCGTTCACCGCGTCGTCGATCGCCTGCGAAATCGGACCGCCGAGGCTCATGTTCGCGACCGCGGGCTTCACGTGATTCGCGGTCACCCATTCGATCCCCGCGATCACGTCCGAAAAAGAACCTGAGCCGAAGCAGTCGAGCACGCGGACGCCGTGAATCTTCACCGACTTCGCGACCCCGTACGTAGCGGCGC
>CAYPFC010000128.1:1327-8218 GCA_964409815.1 uncultured Pseudobdellovibrionaceae bacterium | reverse complement strand
CGTTGACTCAAAAATCTGCACTTTAGTCCTAAAGCTCGCCTCAAAAAGTGACGATACGTTACTTGATGTCCTATATGTCCCGGGCGTTTTGTTCTTTAAAGACCTTAGTCTTGGTGCTTTTCTCGAGCAACCTGTCCGCTCAGACTTTGCCAATTGCCGAAAATGGCAGACCGACTTGTTACGGCTGGAACTACATCCAAGAGCGCGACCGGCTCCAAGCTAACTGGCAGGCATGTCACGCGGCTTACATGGAGCGGGTTGAGGTCGATACCGAGCTTCGAAGCAGCTATAGCTGTGGCGCTGAAATACAGATTCCCGCTAAAGCCGATGAATTTGCGCGAAGCAAATGTCCTTTAGAAGTAGAAGCCGCGAATGCGCCACCTCGGTCAACGGTGCTTACGTTGGGTGCAGGAACGGTATCGGCAGGTGAGGAGGGCGGCGGCGCCTCTATCGCAGGCGCCGATCCAAACGCCGGTGGCGAAGCCCCGAATCCTCCGCCGATCCCGCGTCCGCGTGATGAGCTCGAAGCCGCGCGCGCGCGCGCACGTACCGCCGCCGAGGCGGAAGCGGAAAACAGAGCTCCCGCCCCCGAGGCCGAAGCCCAGAGGGAAACGACAGCTCCACGCGAAACAGCCAATCCCCGTGAGACCGCTCCGACGACCACTCAAAACACGACCCCGCGAACAGCGGCCGTGGTCCAAGATCCGGGCCCCGCTCAATACGAAGCGCAGAACGACATCAACGCTTGCGCCTCGGCGCAGTCTCAGGCTTCGCGCTGCTGCGGTAATCCTCAGGCCTGCACGGGCAGCCTCGCGTACGGCGATCAACAACGGCTCCAACAAATGATCAACGCCACGAACCAAGCGCCGCCGTCGGGGCAAGGCCTCACGGAATACTGCGCGCAGATGAACTCTCTCACGTCCAATGGCCGCGGCATCAACAACATGTTCTCGAGCATCTGCTCGAGCAATCAGGGATCGTGCACGAGCACGTGCGGCGGTCTCGTCTCCAAATATCAATCGCTCATGGCTTCGTGCTCGGGCTGCGCGGCCGCCGGCGTTTACAGTCAGGCTTACAACACGCTCATGTCCTATCAGTCATCTTGCGCGAGCCTTTCGGGACGCGCGCAACAGATCGCCATGCAGGCGAACGCCAACATGAACTCGGGCGCTTACGCGAACGCGTGCTCGAGCATCGCCTCTCCGCAAGGCTTAAGTGGCGGCATTCCTGAAGTGCCCAAAGGGGGAGCGGGCGACCGACTCGCCGGCGGAAACGGACTCGGCGATTGCGATGTCAACCCGAACCCAGCCGTCTGCAGGCAGTTGAAAGTCTCTCAGTCCACGGACCCCGCGGGGACCGCGGGTTTTGGAGCGGCGAAGAAAGAAGATAAGCCGACGTTCAATCTTCCCGACGGACGTGACATCCCCGTCGGCAATGGTTTCGCGAAGAACGGCGTCGAGCCCCAATCGGTCACGAACAAGATGATTCCGAACAACTCGGGCGGCGGAATTCCCGGCAGTGGAGGAACGAATCCGGCATCGCTCGGAGCGAATCCCAAAGGCGCGTCGCCCGGCTCTCCCGGTTATGAGACCGACATTTACCAAGGCATGCTCGCGGGCGGCTATTCTCAGCCCGGACCAATGCCTTCGATGGATGGATACAACCCGCGCCAACGCGGAGGCGCGCGCCGAGGTGATGGCAGCGATCCGAGCAATCCGATGGTGGGAATGGACCTGAAGCAATTCCTCCCGGGCGGAAGTCTGGATCCGAATCGCAAAATCGCCGGTGTCGGCCGCGGTTCTCAGATCAATCCGAAAGAAGAGAACATTTGGCGCATTATTTCGAATAAAATAAATGAGAAATGCAGACTCGGAGTCCTCTGGCGGTGCGGGCCTGAGTTCGAAAGAAAGAAGTAGGGGGAGAGCCATGAAACTCAAAATCACACTGATCGGTGCGGGAATGCTGATCGCGAGTGTGGCGCATGGACAGCAGGATTCTTCGGATCTTGCGCGCCCGGTATTCGGGAATCAAGTCGTGAACCAACCTGACGGTTACGACGTGAACGCTCCTGAAAACAGATACAACGATTACAATGGCCGCGGTTCCGGAGTCGTCAACCAAGTCAAGGGCAACGCCCTGAAAGAAACCGAGAAAGCTCCCGATCAAGTGTCCATCAATCCCGGCGCGCAGACGGGCGAGAGATCGCAGGCGGCCGGTGCCGGTACCAACGCCATGGCCGGGATCGCCCTGATGGCCGCGGGGGCCGCGATGATGGCCAACCCGCCGACAGTTCCTCCCGGAGTCGTGCTGATGATGATGGGAATCATGGCGATGCAACAAAGCGGACATGACTCGAACGCCGCCGGCCAGTCGCACAACACGTACAACGAGAGCTTAAACGGAGATACGACGCAGCCGGGCCCACTCGCGGACGGCTCCTCGGGCTTCGACGCCGATAAATTGAAAGACGCCGAGAAAAAACTCGGTGAGGCGGGATATCAAACCACTAAAAACGGTTTTATCGGTCCCGACGGGAAACTCATTCCTCATGAAGCGTTCAATTCCGCGGACTCGATCCAGGCGGCGGGATTGGACCCTCAAGGATTCAAAGAAGCCCAGAGTATTCTCGACGGAATGAACACCGTCGGCGCCCCCGAAGGCCTCGGCAAGGCCGTCAGTGGCGTTCCGGTTGCCGGCGGCGGTGGAGGCGGATCGAGCTCGGCGGGAGACGGCTCGGGCTCGGAGTACAGCAGCGCCAGCGCGAACGGCTCGAATCCCTTCGGCCTGAACGCGGACGATAAGAGAAAACTCATCGCCGGAAAGACGGTCATGTTCGACGGTGAGCCGATCGGCGTTCGCGGCAATAATATTTTTGAGATGGTTCACCAGTGCTACCAGAAAAAGCGTCAAGGCAATCACTTCATCGAGGCTGGCGGCGACAGCATTGTTCCGGCGAGTGTTTCGGCTAGCTCTCCCGTCAGCATGCCGGTGATGCGCGCGCCCGCGTCCACGCGTCCCGTGCGCCAAGGCAGCAACCGCTAGCTAGATTCGAATTTCGTTATCTAAGATTTCCCCCGCGGATAGCGTCGCTCCAGGCAGGAGGACGCTATTTTGCATTTTAGAGCCCGTCATCATACGGCTATCGGCGCCGACGACCGCGAAGCCCTCGAGCGTACCCTCGATGCTCGCGCCCTGGGCGACGAGGGTCAGGCCCTCGAGCCGCGACGACGGAGAAAGCTCCTCCAGAATTCGGCGCGCGCTGACGCCTAGAGGATGTCCGTCTCGCATGAGGTTCAGTGCGTCTTGCGTGGCCGCCAGATAATCGGCGACGCTTCCCGTCTCGTACCAGCGCATTCGGTCTTCCAGGTAACCGTAAACCTTTTCGCCCTCGGCGATTCGCGGCTCGAGAACGTCGTAGAGAATATTGCTCGGGCCCTGCGGAAGGTAATTCCAGATGCGTTTCGAGAAAAACATGTACGAGGCATAATGGTAGCAGCTCGTATAGTTCACCTTCGGAGCTTTTCCGAAGTTCACCACTTCGCCCGTGTTGTCCATCCATACGCCGGGGATTCGCGTGCCCACGCCTTCGAGCGGACAAACGAGCAGCGTCGCGAGCGCGTTTTTCTGAACGTGAAACTTAAACATCTGCGCGAGCGTGTCGGGGAACTCGCACAGCACGACGCCGTCGCCGTTCGCTACGGCGAAATGGTCCTCGCCCTCTAGGTACACGCGCGCGTTCTGGATTCCGCCGCCGCTGCCGAGGATCGCGGTCTCGTGCGTGAAGTGCATCGGCATTCCCGGCGTCACCGTATGCATGGCCGCGTGGCGAACGGAATCGGGCAGGTAGTGGGTGTTGAACGTGACTTCGCTTAAGCCTGCGGTCTTGAGCCAGTAATACGGATAACCCAGCATCGGAATATTCAGAAACTCGATCGCCGGCTTCGCGCGCTTCAGCGTGAGGGGTCTAAGGCGCTCTCCCAAGCCTGCCGAGAGAATCAACCCTCTCATGCCTGCTCGTAATTTCTCTCGAGGAGGTCGCCTTCGGTCAGCAGGCGCGTGAATACCGGAAAGCCGCCGTTTTCCTTGAGCGTGCGGCCGACGAGGTTCGCCGTGTGCTTGATGTACTTCAAGTAGCGCGTGTCGTTGCGCATGTTCAGGAAGCTCGCGAAGCTCCCGCAAGCCTTGAAGCAACGCTGAATCACTTGCAGTTGGAACATCTCCTCAAAGTCGGGGCGGATGACGCCCTTCGGGCCGTTCTGCGTGGCTTTATCGCAGTACTCCTTCTTGATGCGCGCGATGGATTCCGGGGAGAGGTTCACGTACGAGTCATGCACGAGGCTTACGAGGTCGTACTGAATCGGCCCGAGGCGCGCGTCCTGGAAGTCGATCACGTATACGCGGCCGAGCTTCAGCATCAGGTTTCGCGAGTGGTAGTCGCGGTGGCAAACGAACTTCGGTTGGCGATCGAGCGTTTCGCAGATCTTAAGGAACTCTTCCTGCAGCGCCTTCGCGTCTTTTTCGGAGGGCTTTACGCCGCCGACCTTTTCGAGGAAGTGATCGCGGGCGTAGTTCATCTCCCACATGAATTTCGCGGTGTCGAATTGGATTTGCTGGCAAACGCTCGGCGGATTCGCGGGCTTCGAGGCGAGAAAATGAATCTTTATAATTTCGTCGATCGATTGCGAGTAAAAGGGCATCGCCATGTCTTGGTTCTGGTTCTCCCAAAACTTGCGCTCGAGCGTGAGGTCGCCCAGGTCCTCCAGCAACACCACGCCGAGCTCGGGCGCGAGGGCTTCGACCCTCGGAACGCGAACGTCGACTTTTGCGAAGTGAGCTTGCACGTTCAAGAAAGGGTAATTTACCGGATCCTGAAAGGGCTCCCAGCTCATGAGGACGCGCGACTGATTCTCGAAGACGATGCGATAGTATTTGCGCGTGGAGGCGTCGCCGGCCAGTTGCAGACATTCAAAATCGGGCGTACTGATCTCACGGGCGATAAACTTGGTAATTTCCGGCGACAATTGCGCAGTCACAGAGCCCTCTCACGTTGCGTACGTTACCTGAAAATTATGTCGGGTTTTCTGAGAGGCTGTCGAGGAAATAGTGGATGAGGCCCTGTTCCTTATACTCTTGGAAGGGACGGGAGAGCTTGATGTAGGCGCGCGCCAACGTCGCGAGCAGATCCAGATTCACGCCGGCCTCACCCCGCAGTTCCGAGAACGCTTGCGTAGAGCCCACCATAAGTAGGGGGCGATTGAGCGAGCTTTGCTGAACGACGGACAGAAGGGTCGCTTGTTCCCCCATCGTGAGATCGAGAATGCTCGGAACAAAAAGGGTGATCGCGCCCAGCTTCAAAAGCGCCGGAAGACTCTGGCGCGTGGCCGAATCGAGATCGCGATACTCGAGGAACGCGTAACGACGGCTCGCGGAGTGGAGCTCCATCGCCATCTTGTGAATTTCCGAAATATGTCGCGATTCGATCAGGCAATCGAGCTTCAAAATCCAGCGCTTGTCGGAGTACGCCGGGCTCGTCGTCGTGAGACTCACGCGGCGAAGGGGGATGACGTTGTTCGGGAGCGCGTCCTCGACGCGATCGAGGCGGGCCGAAAGCTGGTTTAGGCCTTCGCTTTCGGCGTAGAGCGCGCGGACGGATTCCATGAGCGAATCGATAGCCTCATCGACCTCAACGGCGCGCGCCTCGGAAAGGCTTTCGCGCTTCTTCTGGAAATAGGCCTTCAGCTCCTCGACGGAGCGAAGAAGGGGCGTGTTTGAGTTTTCGTTCATGTTACCAACCTAGTGAACGCCTATTACAAATGGCGTGCCCGGGTGGCTTAAAAAGAAAAGGCCCGGGGAGAAACCCGGGCCTTTTGAGATTTTGTCAAAGCGGTAATTATTTCAGCATTTTCCGCTTATCTAAACCGTATTTTTCGACCTTCATGATCAAGCCGGCGCGGCTGATTCCGAGCTCCTTCGCGAGCTTGGATTTGTTCCAGCCCGTGCGGCGAAGTCCTTCGCGAATCATTTCGCGCTCCAGATCCTCGAGGGCGTCCTTCAGCTTACCGTGGAGACGGGCGCCCTGAACCTTGGTTTTGTCTCCAAGTTCGAGGATTTTCGGCGAGAGCATGTCTGCCGTGATTTTCGTTTCAGGGCCCGCGAGGACGATCAGACGTTCCATTTCGTTCTGCAGCTCACGTACGTTACCGGGCCAAGCATAATCATAAAGTTTCTCTAGCGCTCTCTTCGTGAGGATCTTCTTGGCGGCGCCGTTACCGGACTGTGCCTTGTTCAAGAAGAACTCCGCCAGGAAGGGAATGTCTTCCTTGCGATCGCGGAGCGCGGGAACGTGAATGTTGATCACGTTCAGGCGATAGTACAAGTCTTCGCGGAACGTGCCCGCTTCGACCATTTCTTTGAGGTTGCGGTTCGTCGCCGCAACGATGCGGACGTCTACGCGTCTTGATTCAACCGCACCCACGGGGATGAAAGTGCCTTCTTGCAGTACGCGCAGGAGCTTCACTTGCATCGTCGGGGACGTATCGCCGATCTCGTCGAGGAAGAACGTGCCTTTATCGGCCATTTCGAACAAACCTTTTTTGTCGCGGATCGCGCCCGTGAAAGATCCTTTCACGTGACCGAACAATTCCGACTCGAGGAGGTTGTCGTTGAAGGCCGAGCAGTTCTGGATGATGAACGGCTTGTCTTTGCGCATGGAATTGTAGTGGATCGCCTTCGCGATCAACTCTTTACCGGTACCGTTTTCGCCTTGTACAAGGACGGTGCTGTCCGCGCCTTTGATTTTATCGAGCAGACCGTAGAGCGTCTGCATGGGCTTCGACTTACCGATCATGTTGTCGTACTTGTAACGGCTGCCGAGCTCTTTATTGAGTTCTT
>CAYPFC010000128.1:0-1317 GCA_964409815.1 uncultured Pseudobdellovibrionaceae bacterium | reverse complement strand
GCGGTTCTCGCGGGTCGTGATCTCGAGGTGGAGGGTCACGACTTCTTGAGCGACGAGCTCGACGAGCTCGAGGAAGTGCTCGCGGTCTTGGTCGTCGATGAAGCTGATCTTGCCGATCGCTTTGTCGATGGTGTCGCCGCTCGCGCCGAAAATCGCCATGCGTTCGCGAATTTCGCTGATGCGCGAAACTTGCGTGCGGTCTTTCATGCCATGTCGAAGCCGGCCGTGTCCCACTTCTTGATCGCGTAGCGATTGCCCGAGACACGAATCTCTTCGAGCGTCTTGGCGACGGTGTCGCTTAAAGACGCGACCGACGTGTCTTTGCTGAGGAACGTGGCGACGGCGGGGTTACAGAAGTTAGCGGATTTGGAATCCAAACCCGTGCGCAGTTGCCCGCGCTCGTCCGTAAACACGACATCGATATTCCACCAGGAATTCAGAATCTGCTTCAGCTTTTTGATGACGTGTATATGTTCAAACTCGTCCCAATTGATCATACTTTTGACTCCTCTAAGTACTGCCTAGTTTCTTATCGTCAAAGTTTTGGACAACTTGAGCTCAGCTGGACCTTGGTCTATGTTGCGGTGATGAAAGTCGCTATATTCACCGCGATCGCGGTTTTGTGTGGTCTGGGTCTGTGGTTTGCGCCTCGGTTTTTGAACAAGGTGCGCTTCGAGGGATTCCCGGGTGTCTATATATGTGAGGAATTCGGGCTGCCCGATAAAGATCACTCCACGATCCGGGTCGACGAGAATTTGAACGTGTTCGGCGTCAAGGATTCAACGGAAATGATGGTCGGGACTTTGCGACCGATCGGCGAATCGCGCACGCGCTCGAAGCGCGAGCTCTCGAACGCCGCGATCGAGGCCTCCGGCTCTTCTTTAGACCCAGCCGCGGAACACGTCGCCGAGGGAATCGGGAATTCCCTCGTGTTCTCGGCGACGCGTGACGCGAAACTTCTTTACTCGCAGGCGTGCTTTAGAAAGTAAAGCGCGCGCCGAACATCAGCGAACTGAATGTCGAATCTTTAATGGCCGAAGCTTCGTAGTCGCGGACTTCTCGGACGATCGTCGGAAGCAAAGTTACGTGATCGTTGATGTAGACCGGGATGTGAGCTTGCAGACCCACGGATTTATAGCCGTCGCTGTTGACCGAAGTGCCCGACGAATCTTTATCCGTTGAGTTTTCGACCTTCGCGAAAAAGAGCGAGGCGCCGATTGTGATCTTGGGTAAATGGAATTCATAGAAGCCGGCGAATGTGGTCTCGTCGCCTGGCTCCTGTTTGTACTTCTCGGGGATGCTTTTATCGTTAATCGT
>CAYPFC010000127.1:0-8352 GCA_964409815.1 uncultured Pseudobdellovibrionaceae bacterium | reverse complement strand
ACGTCGCGACAAACGTTGGCACCGATCTCACCCGCGTGGTCGAAGTCGATCCGACGAAGCCCTCGGCGAACTGGATCGTCAAGACTCTCTACACGCACAAGAAATACGATCTCGACAACGCCCACTACTCGTACGCGCGCAAAGCGCTCGGCTCGATCGAAGTCGTGACCGATCGTCGCGAGTTCGTGTTCCTGCACCCCGAAGACCAAAAGGACTGGAAAGAAATTGGAAAGCTCCTTCCCGGCCAAGGACTGATGATGTCGAACACCACGACGGACGAGCGCATCTGGGTCGTTCGCGCGTACTCGGATCTGTCGCGCGGCGGTTACTACGTGTTCGACCGCAACGCCCGCAAGCTGACCCACATCGGCGATATGACTCCGTGGCTGAAACCCGAGCTGATGTCCCCGATGAAAGCCGTGAACTACCGCTCGCGCGATGGCCTCGACATTCAGGGCTATCTGACCCTTCCGCGCGGCAAAGAGGCGAAAAACCTTCCCGTCGTGATCAACCCGCACGGTGGCCCCTGGGCGCGGGACGAGTGGGGCTTCGATCCCGAGGTACAATTGCTCGCTTCGCGCGGCTACGCCGTTTTCCAAATGAACTTCCGCGGCTCGACCGGTTACGGCCGCAAGTTTTGGGAGAAATCGTTCAAGCAGTGGGGCCGCACCATGCAGAACGATATCACCGACGGCGTGAAATGGCTCGTGAAGGACGGCATTGCCGACTCGAAGCGCGTGTGCATTTACGGCGCTTCCTACGGAGGATATGCGACCCTCGCGGGCGTGACTCTCACCCCGGATCTTTACGCGTGCGCGGTGAACTACGTCGGCGTTTCGAACATGTTCACCTTCATGAAGACGATCCCGCCCTACTGGAAGCCGTTCCTCGAGCAGATGTACGAGATGGTCGGTAACCCCGAGAAGGACGAGAAGCTCCTGCGCGAGGTTTCGCCCGTATTTCACGTCGACAAAATCAAGGCGCCGCTCTTCGTGGCCCAGGGCGCGAACGATCCACGCGTGAACAAGGCCGAGAGCGACCAGATCGTCGAGGCGCTTCGCAAGCGCGGCGTGACGGTCGAATACATGGTGAAGGACAACGAGGGCCACGGTTTCGCCAATGAGGAAAACCGCTTTGACTTTTACCGCGCGATGGACAAATTCTTGGCACAGCACTTAGGCGCAGCGCCTAAGTCCGGAGGAAAGACTCAGTGAAAGATCTGATCACTTACATGGGTTACGAATGGGTTATGGTCGAGGACGGTGTCATCACCATTGGCATCAACGAGGCCGGCCTGGATGAGTTCACCGAAGTGAACGCGGTGAACCTGCCCGCGGAAAGTGAAGAAGTCATCACTGACGAAGTGTGCGGAGAATTGGACACCGATCAGGGTCCGATGAATCTGTATTCTCCGATCGAAGGAAACGTGATTGAAATCAACGAGGCGGTCATCGAATCGCCTTCGTTGATCATGGAAGACAACTTCGGCGACGGCTGGCTGTTCAAAGTCGAGCCGAAAAACGCCAGCGACCTCGACGAGCTGTCGAGCGCGTCGACAAACGACGCCGACTAGACGTCGGCGCCTACCGCGCTAGCGCGGGGTAGCTAAACGCCAAAAAGTGAACCAGATTCAACCCGAAGTGTACGAGCATCGCCGCTTCGATGCGCTTCGTTTTCCAATACGCGTAACCGTAAACCAACCCGGCGACACTCGCCAGAGCGATATACGTAAGACCACCTTGGAAGTGAGCGATTCCGAAGAGTACGGTTGCGGTTCCGATTGACACTGCCGCCGGAAGCTTCGGAAACCTTCGCTCGAGCCCGCCCTGAATCAATCCGCGGAATAAACACTCTTCGGCCATGCAGACCAAGAACAAGTTGTTCGCGGCCCAAACCCAAGTCTCCTCGGGAAATTTGAAATCTAAACGCACGTAGCCCGTGAAAAGCGCGAGCGGAAGCAAGAGCGCGCACACCACCGCGAGCGATTTCACCACCACCATGAAGTGCTCGCGCCTAAAACGCTCGGCCTGGTAAGGCAACACGAAGAATTGGTAAGCGAACAATCCCGCCACGGTCTTGTCGAGGTTCACGTACATGGTGAACGGGAGCGAGTCTTCGGAGAATCGCACGCGGTCGAATATGAGCAAATTATAAATACCGGGCATTAGGTGCAGGGACATCATGAACGCGAGCAATATGAAGAAGGCCAATGAAAGATAGCGGCGCCAGGCGGGGCCGCGCGAAGCAAACCACCCGCTCAATCCAAGCAGAAGAATCCAAAAGGCGCCTATGGGTGCGAGCACTTACTTTTCGTTTTGATTGCCCTCGCCGACGGGCAAAGAGGACAAGCTTTGATGCTTGAACTCCGTTCCGTCGAACGACACGATCTTCGGGTCACCATCCAGAACGGTCGCGACTGCCACGGGGCGCGACCAGATCTGGAACATATTCTTCATCGTTTCGCTCATGTAGTCGGGTTGCATTTCTACCCCCTCGTACAGGTGAGCCAGTAGCAGTTCTCCGCGGTTGTTATGGTTCGCATCGACCACCGAGATGATCGGCTGACCAAAGTTAGTCAGTTGGAAGAGGAACTTCTTCTTAATCGCTTTAAAATCACGAGTGTCGACTTCGTACTGGCCGGTGCGCTTGTTGAATTTGTACACGAACATCTTGTGCTCGACGCAAAAGTCCTCGGTGAGGAACTCGTCGATGAACGTGACGTCATTGTAGTGCTTGCGGACCTCGAAGATCTTCTCGCGGCCGCGGCCGGCGTTCGTATTCCAGTGCTTCTTCGCCGCCAAGTCCGGGCAATCTTCCCACTCGCGGCCGAATTGCCCCTTGTTCCAACGCTCTTCTATATTCCTGAAGAGCTCGATGCCTACTTTGTACGGATTGAACGAAGTCGGTGACATCGCCATCGTGCCGCTGTGGCGGTCGGCGAAGTCGATGATCTCCGAATCGTTCATGATCTTTTCGGTCAGGATCTTCGAGTGCCAGTACGACGCCCACCCCTCGTTCATGATCTTCGTCATCCCTTGCGGCGAGAAATAATAGGCCTCGTCGCGCACGATCGAAAGCACGTCCTGCTGCCAGGGCTTCAACGGAGCGTAGTTCATCAAGAACGCCAAAACGTCCTTTTCGGGCTTCGGCGGGAAAGTGCCCGAGCGATCGCCCTCCTCACTCATGCGCTTCTGCTGCTCCTTCAGAAACTCCGGGGGATTGATGTACGATTCCATGTAACCGCGGTGCACGCGCAGGCGGCCGTCGGGACGCGCCTCGCGCTGGCGATCGTCTTCTTCGTCGTCACCACCGTTCGTACGCGGCGGCTCCGGAGCCTTCTTTGGATTGTAAGGGCTATAACGGTCGATCAGATTCTCTAAAGACAAACAGAGGTCGAAAAAGTTCTCGACCGTCTCGACGCCGTAGCGATCCATATAGCGGCGCACGCGGGTCGCGTGGTTGGCCATATTGTCCATCATCTTGCGGTCGGTGGGAGAGAACCAGTAATTGTTCTTAAAGAAATCGCAGTGGCCGAACACGTGCGCCATGACGAGCTTCTGATCGAGGAACTCGTTGCCCTCCATCAAGTAGGCGTAACAAGGATCGTTGTTGATCACGAGCTCGTAGATCTTAGACAAGCCGTACTCGTACGACTTTGAAAGCGACTCGTACTCCATGCCGAAGCGCCAGTGCGGATATCTCACGGGAAACCCCCCGTAAGCGGCGATTTGGTTCAGCTGATCGTAGGTGACGAGCTCGAAGATCGTCTCGAAGAAATCGAGTCCGACCGCGCGCGCGGCCTTTTCGATTCTCACGCGTTCCCGTTCGAGCTCCATCGTGAGATTGGCCACGCTTATCTCCCCTTCCCGAGGAAATCTTTGATCGACTGGATGATCTTATCGCGATTCTCGATGCGCGAGATCACCAGGCGGTCGTCTTCCGGGAATGCTTTTTCGAGGTCCTTTAAAAACTGGCCGCTACCATATTTCGACTCCACTTGGCCGTAGCCGAACATGTTCACGTTCGGGAGGAAATACTCCTTCAATAGCTTCACGCAAAGGCGCGTGTCCTCGCCGCTCCAGTTGTCGCCGTCGCTGAAGTGGAACGGATAAATGTTCCACTCGTTGAGCGGATACTCTTCGTCGATGATCTTCTTGCAGAGCTTATACGCCGAGGAAATCAGAGTTCCGCCCGATTCGCTCGTCGAGAAGAACGTCTTCTCGTCGACTTCTTTGGCGGCGGCGTCGTGAATGATAAAGCGAGTTTCCAATCCTTTATAATTGCGGCGAAGCCACGTGTTGACCCAGAAGCTTTCCAATCGAACGATTTCCTTTTGCTCGTCGCCCATCGAGCCCGACACGTCCATCATGTAAATGACGACGGCGTTGGCCTGCGGCTTCACCGAAGTTTTAAACGAGCGGTAGCGCATATCGCGCTTGATCGGGATTACATAGGGATTCTCGGGATCGAACGTGCCGGCCGCGATCGAGCGCTTCAACGCTTCCTTATAGGAGGCTTTGAAGTGGCGCAAAGAATCGGGACCGACGTGAGAGCGCCCGGAGTAACGGTTCATCTTCGTGTCGACGGCTTTATTGCCTTTGGGCATGATGCGCGGAAGCTCGAGCTCTTCGCCCAATATATCCGCGAGCTCTTCCAGAGTGACGTCGGCTTCCAGGAAATGCTCGCCCGGAGTGTCTCCGGCCTGGCCTTGTCCCGGCTGCTGTTCGCCTTCGGCGTTGTCGCCCGGTTGGCCCTGGCCCTGTCCGACACCGCCGGATTGTTTGGGTCCGTATTTGAATCTGGGAACGTCGATCGAGGGAATGGGAATCTTAACGTAGTCGTTCTCGCGCTTGCCGATCATCTCGCCATGCGTGACGTATTTCTTGAAGTTCTGTTTAATCCGGCCGCGAACGATATCGCGGAACCGGCTATGATCTTCGCGAATACCCATTATTTCTTATCTTTCACGTCTCCCCGGGCGAAAATGCTCGCTACGTAGTGAAGCACATCCGTTGCCGAGATTTCGTCGTATCCGAACTCTTTAATCAAACGCGTCTTCACGATATCGATTTTCTCTTGCGTGTTCTTGTCGGTCACGCTCGAGACCAGCGAGGTGAGCTTGATCGAGTCCTTTTGGTCTTCGAACAACTTCAGCTCCAACGCCTTATGCAGACGCTCGTTCGTTTTGTAGTCGAACTTGCGGCCCTCCAGCGAAAGCGCGCCGATGTAGTTCATGATCTCACGACGGAAGTCGTCTTTGCGAGACTCGGGAATCTCGATCTTCTCTTCAATCGAGCGCATCAGGCGCTCATCCGGCTCCTCGTCCATCCCCGTGAACTGGTTACGTACGCGCTCTTTCTGCGTGTACGCTTTCACGTTGTCGATGTAGTTGCCGCACAGGCGATGCAGGGCGCTCTCGTCTGCCGAGATCGCGCGCTGAACTTCGGCCTTAATAGTTTCTTCGTATTCTTGCTTCACGACCGAAAGGAGCTCGCGGTAATCCTGCTTGAGCTCTTCGTTCGCGAGCAGCGAGTGGTGCTTCAAGCCCGCATCGAGCTCGTTCAGAACCATGAACGGGTTCACCGAGCCCTTGTTCATCTGCTGGGCCATGACGATCGCGTTGGACAATTTATCCTGAATGTAGCGAGGAGAGATGCCCTCGAGACCTTCGCGGCGGGCCTCTTTACGCAGCTCTTTAATATTGTCTTCGGTGTAATTGGGCAGCGACTTGCCGTCGTACAACTTGAGTTTTTGAACTCGAGTCAGGTTCGCCTTCTTCGGTTTTTCGAGGCGAGTCAGGATCGCCCACATCGCGGCCATTTCGATCGTGTGCGGAGCGATACTCACGCCGCGAAGAATGCGCGAATTGAAATCCTTTTTATAGATCTTCACTTCGTCACGGAGCTTGGTGATGTACGGTATGTCTATTTTCACCGTACGATCACGCAAGGCCTCCATGAACTCATTATCTTGTAATTTGCGATATTCGGGCTCGTTTGTGTGACCGATGATCACTTCGTCGATATGCGTTTGCGCGAACTTCTTCGGCTTAATTCGGTGCTCTTGCGAGGCGCCGAGCAAGTCGTACAAGAAGGCGACGTCGAGCTTCAACACTTCCACGAACTCGATCATGCCGCGGTTGGCGACGTTGAACTCGCCGTCGAAGTTGAACGCGCGGGGATCCGAGTCGCTGCCGTACTCGGCGATCTTGCGATAGTTCAAATCTCCGGTCAGTTCGGTGGAATCTTGGTTCTTTTCATCTTTAGGCTGGAATGTTCCGATCCCGATGCGGTCGGCTTCGGACAGCACGAGCCTGCGCACGCGAACGTGATTCAACACTTTCGTGATGTCGCCGTGGTAGCGATCCATCAACGATTTGAAAATCCAGCGCGAGGGCGGGCAGAGCTCGCCGGTGACGTGAATGCGGAACTCGCCTTTATTGCCTCGATTCAACTCGTCGAAAATTCCCTGGCGCATTTCCGCCGGGATAATCAACAGCGGCTCTTCGTGCATGGGCGAGGGGAAAACGCGGCAGTCTTTGCCGAAGATGTCCTCATGCTCGCCCGACTCGTCCACCCACTCGAACGTGTACATCGCGCCGGAATCGGTTTTTGAGTAGCGCTCAACACCTTGCTTGAGCACGCGGCAGATCGTCGACTTCGCCGAGCCCACCGGGCCGTGAAGCAGGATCACGCGTTTTTCGGTTCCGTATCCGAGGGCGGCCGCACGCAAAACGTTCACGAGCTTCATCAGGGGGATATCCGCTCCGTAAACGGCGTCTTTGCCGTTGTTCGTTTCGTCGTCGAAAAACTTGTAATGAACGATCTGTTTTTTTACGTCGGTGTACTCGGTCGTTCCCGCTTCCATCACCATGTCGTACATGCGTTGGAAGGCGTTGCGCGTGACTTTGGGGTTTTCACGCACCAAATTCAAATAATCGTTAAAGCTTCCGGACCAACTCAGATCTTCAAAGTTATTCTCTTTTTGCAGATTACGAATGAGATCGTTAAAGTTTGTCCGGCCTGAATCCATAGCCATTAAGCCCCCCTTGGCTTATGGACCTCACAGGTAAGATCCATAGTTAAATTATCCTATGAAAAGCTCGTATTCTTCAATGAAGAAGATTCGACGCGAATGTCGCGTCGGCATTGGGTGAGAGAGGGAATATCATTTTGAGATGAGCAAAAAAACCAGTTATCTCACACGTAATTTTTGGTAGCCCTGAGGCGCTTCTAATACGAATAAGTTTTTCCTATCCTCGACCTTGGCCTCGAATGAGGACACGTTGATCTGCACGGAAGCTTTGGGGTGCTCGATTAAAATCGTTTTCTTTTGTCCCGAGCGCGCGGACCAAGTGACTTTCACTCCGGTCACGCTATCCTTGCATTCGTTCAACCATCCGTCGGACGAGACACAGGTCCAGCTCTTTTCGGGCAATGGAATTTCAAAAAGAATATTATGTAACCACCGTGGATCGAACGGGATCGAGAGAATCGGCCTCATCACGTCGGCCGAGGGCTGCCCAAAATAGAAGCGCTTGGAATCGAATAGGACGTAGCGAACTTCCTTTTCATCCTGCACAAGACTCGCGACGCCGGTTCCGAGGGCGCTCGTGACGTCCATGCGCGCTCTCAATGCGCGTACGGCGTTTAAATTCATGTTCACGATGTAGGAGCGCGACTGCTCCTTGTCCTTAATCAGCGCCTTGGCTCTCCAGCGACCTTCTTGAACGTCGTTAAAACGCATGGGCTTGGACGCGCAAGCCGACAACATCAAAAATAAAAGCGCGATGAAAATGCGATTCATGCTTAGGACTCTAAGCCCGGATGTCAGGCGCAGTCAATTCAGCGGCGGGATATGGGGCGGTCCGCTCGCGCGGACCACGAAAATCCTATTGAGCTTGGGGGGAAACGCTCGCGGGAGCGCGCGAAGGCACTCCCTGGCTTTGAATTTGGATATTGGCGATCTTGTCTTCGATTTTCTTCTGCTTAACGCCGTCACCCTCGAGCTGCGCCGCTTTCTGATACATGCGTTGCGCCTTCTGCCACATCTGGTGGCGAAGGTACGCGTCGCCTAGATGCTCGGCGATGATGGCTTCGTCGCTCTTCGATTTGTACGCGGCCTCGAGATACTTGATCGCCTTCTCGTTCTCGCCTCGCTTGAAGTAAATCCATCCCACCGTATCCAAAACGTAGCCGTCGTTCGGCTGAAGCTCGAGCGCGCGTTGAGCAAGCTCCGCGGCCTCTTCCAGATTTTCGCCGATTTCGGCGTACGTATACGCGAGGTAATTCAGCGCTTGAACGTGCTCGCGGTCCTGCTGGCTGACCAGCGTCGACGGGCGGCGGCCGCCGC
>CAYPFC010000126.1:6853-8431 GCA_964409815.1 uncultured Pseudobdellovibrionaceae bacterium | reverse complement strand
GGCAGCCGAGCCGGTCTTTGCGTTACGGATGAAGCGACGAAGTTGCTCTTCACGCAGTCCGTAGTGAACGCGAATCTTTTGCTTTTCTTCGAGGCGAAGCGCGTAGTCCGAGTATTTGCGACGCTTGTTTCCGTTCTCACCGGGAGGATACGGGCGACGCTCGAGAGCACCGGGCTTTCCGAGACCGGGAAGCTCCGTTCCCAAACGACGTTGAATTTTGTAGCGCGCAGACTTTCCGACCTTAGCTTTAGACATATAGCGTTTAACCTCGAATAACTTTGAAGAATTCGAAGTCATAACAAGGGCTCATTTGAACATCAAGGCGTTTTGTTCTCCAGGGCGCTTAAACCCCCAAAACCTATCCCGAAAAAGGGGCTAAACCCCCCTCCAAATCGGTCATTGAACCCGTAATAGAGCCCAACGGTGAGGCTTAAGGGGAGATGGTAGGCGGTGGTGGTATTCACTCTCAACTCAAGCCCGGAGCCCGTGTAGAATTCCCCTAAGGTGCTGAATTTATAGAGATCTTGTTCCGTATCGAAGCCCGCGCCGTCCACCGCCAGGGTGTCCACGAAGGCCGCCAGCTCCAGGTTCCTAAGATAAAGAGGGAAGGTTCCGAAGCCGCGATCGAGGGCCACGGCGGGCAGGATGTATTCTAGGTTGCCGCTGACCATCTTGCGGCCCACGAACGTGCCGGAGGGGTAGCCCCTCAACAGAAACTGGGAGTTGGCCAGGTTGATCAGGTAATTTCCTCCCACGTTGCGGTCGCCGAGCGCGATCACGGGCGCGCCGTGCGGAAGCTCCGGGGCGAGCGCGCCGCGCATTTGGAGGAGAACGCGGCGGTCCGAATCGCTGCGGTACTGAGTCGCGAAATGCGCGTAGGTGCGGCCGTAGTGGAGGTTATCGCCTTGCTCAAGGTACTCCTGGTGCGCGAGCTCCGCGTGGACGCCCCAGTATTCGTTGAGCGGATTCTCCATGCGCGAATATCTGAGCGTGGCGTCGGGACCCATGCGCTTGTAGGTCGCGGCCGCGCTTTCGGTCTCGTCCCAGAGCATGCCGACCGACCACTGCGTGTTGCGCGAGTTGAACGGCCAGTAGTTGGCGAAGTTGATCGCCCCGCTTTGCGATTCGAGCGTGAGCGCGCTCGCGCCGAGGTAGCTCACCGATTTCGAGTAGGAGAGGCCGATGTCGGTCGGGAGCGAATGGTTGATGTAGCTGAAGCCATAGCTCGGTTTCTTCGTCACCGAATCGTAAGCGCCCAGAATCGAGTATTCGTTGCGGCCCACGGGATCCTGGTTTCCGGTAATGCCTTGAAAGATGAATCCTTCTTCGACTTGATAGATGAACGGAATCCAATAGCGCGGCCACAGGTAGGCGACCGGGTGATAATCTTCTTCGCGGATTTTCACTTTGGTCGTTTTCGGCTTCGGGGGCGGCGGGATCGCCGGGCGCTCGATCTTGGGCGGCTGGTAATTCGTGAAGGGGATCGCGCGCAGCCGGCGGCCGTCGGGAGTCAGCTCGCTCAAGATGAGCTCTCGGCGCTGGGGATCGAAGTCCGCCGTTTGAATATCGGTGAGCGTG
>CAYPFC010000126.1:6256-6843 GCA_964409815.1 uncultured Pseudobdellovibrionaceae bacterium | reverse complement strand
GCGTGTTCGAGACCGCTCGGACCTTACCGTCTTTGATGAGGTACGCGTTGCGCGCGTTCGTGCGGGCGTCGGTCACGAGCACGCCTTCGCTTGTCACGCGCGCATTTTGCGCCGACGTGAGCTCGGGCGGTCCCCACGGCGCGGCCTTACCCGTTTTGAGGTCGTAAACGTGCAGCTTTTCGCTGCCGGTTTTTTGTAAGACCGCGAACAAAATCTGATTCTCGCTCAGAAACTGGACCGGAGATCCGCTGGTTGTAGTTTCCGTTGACGAGCGTGCGCGCCGATCTTTTCTCGAGGTCGAAGAGGCGCAATCGGTTTCGTCCGCCGTCGTTCTGGATGAACGCGATCAGCTTGCCGTCAGGAGACGGCGAGGGCTCTTGCGCGCGCATGCGGGTCGTAAGCCGCTCGGTCTTCTTGGTCGCGACGTCATAGACGAAGAGATCGCGGTAGCTCGCGTACGGATAGACCGTATCGATTTGGTCGAAGACGAAGCGGTCCTCGCTCAGCCAGCGCACGCGCACGGGCGCGACGAGCTTGAAGAGATTTATTCCCGAAATATCCTTGAACGCCTGCTTCTCGCTGGCGCG
>CAYPFC010000126.1:2463-6246 GCA_964409815.1 uncultured Pseudobdellovibrionaceae bacterium | reverse complement strand
CCACTCGCTTGGATTTGGTCGAGCTGCCTGCGGCCCTGGACCTCGAGGGTTTTATGGGTGTCCATGACGAGCTCGTGCACGGTCTTCTTGGTTTGTTCTTGAACCGGACCGTTTAGGAAAAACGGAAGTCGGCGCGAAAAGTTTTGGTTCCAGGTCTCGATGACTTCGGTGCCGTTTTGCCGGTGCACGTTCTCCCAAAACCATCCGCCGAATAGGTAGGGCCGGCCACCGTAAGGCCAGCGCTTCACTTCGCCTTCGTTGATCGACGCCACGTCTTCGCCGCGGAACTTGTTTCCGAGCGTGAGCGCGCGCGCCGAGGCCATTGTCTCCGTCGAGCGCAATCGTCCGTGCTCGGTCATCCAGCTCTCCAGATTCACGGCGAGTCCCTCGAGGTACCATTTTGGTAAGAGCGCGTTGGGGCGCACCACGCTTCCGAAGATCCACTTCATCGGCGCGTAAATGCCGTGAGCCGGATACATGTTCAGGATGTGCGTGTACTCGTGAATCATCATCTCGAGCGGCCAATCTCCGAACTCGTCCACCGAGTCGAGGGTCGACGGCAGCACGGGGTACACCGTGATGTGGGGATAAGGCAGGAAATTCGCCAGACCGTTGCTCGCGTCGGTGCCGTCGCTAATGACGATGATCGTTTTGTAAGGGCCCTCTTTGAAGATGGGCATAAGGAGCTCATGGGCCTGCTCGGCGGCGACGAGGTAGCGCTTCGCGAGGTCTTTCTGGTCTTCGCGATAAATCAGCTCGAAGTTCGGGCTCCTCAGGACTTTGAACTTCCAGGACGGATCGAGCGCGGCCGAGCGCGCGAAGAGCGGAAAGAGAAGCAGTAGGAGCGAAAGAATCGGAAAGAGCGAGACAGCGACGGGGGGCGAAGCGCATTTCGCGGCGGTTGCGAAGCGAATCACGCGGATTTCCTTTTCAGCTCGCGCTGGCTCTTAAAGAGGAGCCAGCCTCCGGCCACGAAGAAGACCGAAAGAATCAGAATGCCGGCGCGCGAGTTACCTGTGGCGTAACTGACGTAACCCACGAGGAACGGTCCGAGGATCGAAGAAAACTTGCCCATCATGTTGAAGAAGCCGAAGTATTGCGCGGATTCCTCGGGCGTGACGAGTCGGGCGTAGAGACTGCGGCTCAATGCTTGAATTCCTCCCTGAACGACGCCGATCACGGCGGCTAGCGCGAAGAACTCGGCGCTGCTCGAGAGACGGTACGCGTACACGGTGACGAAGAGGTAAATGCCGAGGCAAATCCAGATGCCGCGTTGGGGTCCGATCTTCTCGGCAAGGAATCCGAATCCGATCGCCGCGGGAAAGCCGACGAACTGAACGATGAGAAGCGCCTTGATCAAATCGCTCGGCTCAAGTCCCAGCGACATTCCGTAGTCGACCGCCATCTTGATGATCGTGTTCACGGCGTCGTTATAAAAGAAGAAGCCGAGCAGGAAGAAGAAGAGCGCGCGGTGACGCGTGAGCGACCTCGCATTGGCGATGACGGTGGAGAAGCCTTCCTTGATCATTCGCGTCCAGTGCGCGCGCTGGGTGGGCGGCGTTTCGGGAACGAACACGAAAAGCGGAACCGAAAAAAGAAGCCACCAGCAACCGACGGTGACGAACGAGAATCGAATCGCGGCGACCCCGTCTGCGAATCCGAACGTCGCGGGCGAAAGGTACATCCATACGTTCAGCGCGAATAGGATTCCGCCGCCAAGATAGCCGAGGGAGTAACCGAGCCCCGAGATCCGGTCGAGGCGATCGTTTCCCGCAACCTGAACCAGGAGCGCGTCGTAAAACGTCAGACCTCCGTTGAACCCGATCAGCCCGAGCGTGAAGCAAAGGCTTGCCGCGAGCCACTCGCCCTGGCCGACGAGAGCGAGCGCCATGCTGCCCGCCGCGCCGAGCACGGTAAAGACGAATAGGAAGCGCTTCCTCCACGCGCCGTGGTCGGCGATCGCGCCGAGGGCCGGGGAGACCAACGCGAGCGAAAAATTCGCGAGCGAGTTCACGAGGCCGAGCATGTAGGTGCTCTCGGTGACCGAGACGTCGGCGCTCCAGAATTTCTTAAAGAAAAGGGGAAAGAAACCCGCGAGGACCGTGGTGGCGAATGCCGAGTTGGCCCAGTCGTAAAACGCCCACGACCAAATCAATGTCCTTTTTGATTTTGCTTCCACCAGTTGTTCCAAAAATCAATGACCTTGGCCTTTTCCGATTCCGGCAAGTTCGGTTTGTAGAGCGGTCCTTTAGGATAGTGGAGTTTCAAAACTTGTCCGGCAAGACGCTTCAAGTCTTCGTCGCGCGACTGGCTCAGAAACTGCGCCATCACGCCCGAAGTCTCCAGCGAAGGTTTGCGCTTCAAACGAGTGAGCGCCGTGCGTTTGAAATCCGCGTCCTCGCCCGAGTCGAGCAGCATCTTGTGGTAAAGGTCGCGCAGGTTTCTTGACCACGCGCCTTCGAGTCGATCCAAGGCTTGCTTGCGTTCGGGGTGCCCGACGCCGGCCTTCGAGAGCAGGCGGATCTCGGCGGCGTGGCGATCCTCGACCATGCTTTGATCGAAATCGTACCAGAAACTCCAGTCGTCGGAGGCGACGAGCCAGTTCGACCCGGGCTTTTTCACCGCCCACATGACGCCCGTGACTTTATAGAACTCGTAAGTCTGATCGCCCGATTGGATGATCATCTTGGTTTTGCCCTTGGCGATTTCGGATTGAACGCGCAGGCGCACGTCGAAGTCGCGTAAGCTATTCTCCACGCGCTCGAGGAAGTCCCAGTTCAAAAGCAGATCGGGATTGTCCGTAACCCACTGGTTGCCGTCTTTCTTGATATCGAGAAGCTTGACGCCCTGGCGGAAGATCTTAACCGGCGACTTGAGTTTGATCGAGTCGCGCTGGGGCCCGATCAGAAATTCGCGGTGAACGGGGAAATAGAGCAAGCCTTCCCCGCCGACGTTCAGGCACGATTGCCCGTCACTGACGAGGCCGGCCTTCACATAGATCGAGCGCGTTTTGCCGTTTTCCTTTACGGTGATGTCGGGCGTTCCCTTTTGCGCGGGGCAAGCGTTGCCGATCGGATTGTTGAGGACCGGCCACAGATCATCTAAGGGCTTGAGGTTCGCGGGTTTGCCGTCGACTGTGCCGCTCGACTTTGAGCTCAGCACGAGGTCAAAAGTGTCTTGCGAGGATTGAATCGTCAGTCGGCGCGCGCCTTGAGAAAACGCGTGCGGCGAAACCAATATCAGGACCAACCCGATGAGCCATCCAAGATGCATAATCACTGACCCTCCGCTCTATTTTATTCTAGGCGGAATTGTGAAAAGGTCCACTATATGACTCTCGACTTTGCGCTTTTCTTGCGCATTCAAGAGAGTTTTCTTGTACGTGCGCTCCTGCAAGTGGTCCATGCGCATCTGGCTGATCACGCACCCAAACAAAAGGCTAGCTAACACGAACGGGTCCTTCGTTTCGTCGACGAGCTTGCGCTTCTGCGCTTCGGAGAAATAAGTCACGATGGAGTTCAGAACCTTTAAAAAACTTGCCTTAAAAGTCTGCTCGGCGGGGGAGTGTTGCCGGTCGAACTCGCGCATTAAGATCAACCCGGTATCACGGTCCTCGAGGAAGAGCTGAAAGATGTTGTCTAAAAACATCTCCAGGCGCAGACGAAACTCGGTTTCGTTCTGTGCCGGCTGCAGGACTTTCTCGGTCATGGCCAAACTGGTCTGAGCGATTTCTTCGATGCAGGCGCGATAAAGCCCTTCTTTGCTTTCAAAGTAGTAGCTGAT
>CAYPFC010000126.1:0-2431 GCA_964409815.1 uncultured Pseudobdellovibrionaceae bacterium | reverse complement strand
GGAAGAATTGATTTTGGCCGCCTGAGCAATGTCCCGTATCGACGTTCCACTCAAGCCCTTGCGGGCAAAAAGGGAGCGGGCAGCGTCTAAAAGCTGCTGACGAGCCGAGCTTTGTTTCATGGCGGGACGGCTTTTCATCTTAGAAACAGTATTAATCGTCTGCTTGAAAAATTCAATCAATTGATTGAATTCGAAGCGCGGCGGGATTAATATGGGATTATCACCTGTCGGAGGTCCGTATATGGAACAACTCGCGAACCTGTGGTCTCAGTACTCAGGGTTTCTACTTGAGGATTCAATTTTCATCCCGGCGATATTGGCGAGTGTCGCGGTATTTCTCACTCTAGGTTATTTCGGTTTGCCGCTCGCCCTCTGGGTGGCGGCGGCGCTGGTGGTGATGGCCGGATTCGGGGCGCCACTAGGGTTCGCGCTCGGGTTTTTCGCCGTTTCGCTCTTCTTCATGATTCCGCCCCTGCGCGCGGCGGTGATTTCGGGCCCTCTGATGAAGGTCATGAAGGCGTTGAAGATGATGCCCAAGATCTCGCCCACGGAGCGCACGGCGCTCGAGGCCGGCGTGGTGTGGATGGAGAAGGAGCTCTTCTCGGGTCATCCGAATTTCAAGACGATGATGGCGCAGCCGTATCACGAGTTGTCAGCCGAGGAGCAAAGTTTCCTCGACAACGAAGTCGAGACATTGTGCTCGATGATTGACGATTACAAGTTTTACCGCACGCGCATTATGGACGAGAAAGTATGGGAGTACATTCGTCGCAAGGGCTTCCTCGGGATGATCATTCCGAAGGAGTACGGCGGAAAAGGCTTCTCTCACTCCATGCATTCGGCGGTCATTCAGAAAATTTCGACGCGTTCGATTCCCACCGTGATTTACGTCATGGTGCCGAACTCCCTCGGTCCCGCGGAGTTGCTCAACCACTACGGCACGGACGCGCAGAAGAAGAAATACCTCCCGCGCCTGGCGATCGGCGATGAGATTCCCTGCTTCGGCTTGACCGAGCCGATGGCTGGATCCGATGCGGGCTCGATTACATCCAGTGGTACGCTCTTCAAAGGCGACGACGGCAAGATTTACGTTCGACTGAATTGGAAGAAACGTTGGATCACGCTTGCCGCGATCTCAACGCTCATCGGTCTCGCCTTCCGCTTGCGCGACCCGGACAATTTGCTCGGAAAGGGCGAGGATCTGGGTATTACCTGCGCGCTGATTCCTTCAAGCTTGAAGGGCGTTCAAATCGGCGATCGCCACGATCCGCTCGGAGTGCCGTTTCATAACTGTCCCACCGAAGGCCACGACGTCGTCATGCTCGCCGAAGACGCGATCATCGGCGGGCTCAACGGAGCGGGCGGCGGTTGGCAAATGTTGATGGAATGCCTGGGCGCGGGCCGTGGGATCAGCTTGCCGGCGCAAAGCGCGGGCGGTTCGAAGCTCGCCGCGCGCCTCTGCTCGAACCACGCTTACATTCGTAAACAATTCGGCGTTTCGATCGGTAAATTCGAGGGTGTCGAGGAGCCCCTTGCGCGTATCGCGGGCGGCTCGTACATGCTCGAGGCCATGCGCCGCTACGTCTTGAGCGCGCTCGATCAGCGCATTTCTCCTCCGGTCGTGACCGCCATCGCCAAGTACAACGCGACCGAGATCGGTCGCTCGATCTTGAACGACGCCATGGACATCTTGGGCGGCGCGGGAATTTCGATGGGGCCGCGTAACCAGATTGCGGGTACCTATATCGGGATGCCGATCGGAATCACGGTTGAGGGCGCGAACATTATGACCCGTACGTTTATGATCTTCGGGCAAGGCGCCTTGCGCGCACATCCCTACGCCTTCGCGGAAGTGAATGCCGTCGAGCGCGGGGACGTGAAGGCATTCGACGAAGCCTTCTGGGGCATATCGGCCACGTGGTGCGAAACCTCGTGCGTACGATCGTTCTGAGCGTTACGCGCGCGCACTTCGTGCTCTCACCCGTGGGCGGTCCGGCACGCCGTTACGTTCAGAAATTGAATTGGGTTTCGGCGTCGTTCGCCTTCATGTCCGATTTGGCCATGGGCCTGCTTGCCGGGGACCTCAAAGTGAAAGAGAAACTCACCGGGCGTTTCGCGGATATTCTTTCGTGGATGTTCATCGCGACTTCGGTGATCAAACGCTTCGAGGAAGAAGGCCGCCGCAAAGAGGATAAAATGTTCCTCGACTATTCGATGGCCGTCGCGTTCCAGAAAATTCAGGATGCGTTCGACGGAATTTTCGCGAACCTCATGGCCGACTCTCTGCCGTGGATCGTTCGCCAGCCGATCTACTGGGTCTTTAAGGGTCCGATTCGTTGGTGGTCGCGCGTGAATTTCGTGGGCCTCGCGCCGACGGATCGACTCACGCACCGAGTGGCCGCGGGTCTGCTTTTGAACGAGCGTCATCGCG
>CAYPFC010000125.1:0-8666 GCA_964409815.1 uncultured Pseudobdellovibrionaceae bacterium | reverse complement strand
TTTGCATTCCTGGAGGGCCTGCGCGGTGAACGCCTGCTTACCGGTCGAAAAAAGCGCCTGCTCGCCGAGAACCTGCGAGGGCCCGACGGCGGTGATTTCGAGGAATTTTCCTCCGCGCTCGAGCATCAAACCCATCTTCCCGCTCTGTACGAGATAGACGGCGGTAGGGGCATCGCCCTCCTTGAAAAGGATCTCTCCACGCTTCAGTTTTTTCACATTATCCATTCGAAACTCCTACAACCGCTTATCGGTGTGAAAAGGCCGCAGATTTAGGCTTTGATGCCCCATGGCGGGCATTTTGAATCCCGGCGCCGGGTGCTAGGTTAGGACGAGATGACAATTCCATTATTGATGCTGGCAGCTGGACTTTTGGTGGGCGGAATTTTAACCCTCCTCGCGTTGGCGTGGGCCCGCGGGCGCTCGCGCCGGTTCGCCGAAGAAGAGGCCGCCGACCTCGTGGACAGCGCAAAAAAAGATGCCGACGCCCAGATGGAAGAGCTCAAGCTCGCCATGGAAGAGGTCAGCGACGCGGCTTACGAGAAGTTCGAAAAAGAGACACGCAAGCTGGTCCAAAAAAATGACGAGTACGCCGACACCCTCGACGAGCGCGAGCTGAAATTTCGCGAAAACGCGAATACGCGCGATCAGCTTCTGAATCGCAAAAGCCAGGCGATGAATGCCCGCCAGCAAAAGATCAATCAATTCGAGCAGCGCGTGAATCAGCTACGAGCCCGCGCCAGCGAAATGCAAAAGCGCCTGATGGAAGAAGCCGAAAAGCGTTCGTCCCTCACCCCGGAGCAGTTGCGCGAGAAGATTCATCGTGAAGTCGAGCAAGAAGTCCGCAACGCCGTGACTCGCCAAGCGCAGGACATCGAGCAGGAGGCGCAGCTGAACGCCGAGCGTGACGCGCGCAAGTCTCTCCACCAAGTCTTGAACCGCTTCGCGCGCCCCTACTGCGCCGAGCGCGGAATCGGCAACGTGACCTTCGACAACCCCGATCACAAAGCGCGTACCTACGGCCCCGAGAACAAGTGGATCGGCAAGATCGAGCAGCTCTGCGGAATCGACGTCGTTTACAACGAAACGTACCAGAGCTCGACCGTCATGGGCTTCGATCCCGTTCGTCGCGAGCTCGGCCGCTTGGTTCTGGAAGCCTGCTCGCGCGAGAAACGCCTGGACGAAGCGGTGATCGAGCGCATTCACGATCGCTGCAAGAAAGAGCTCTTTAAGAAAATTCTGGTCGACGGGAACCGCGTGGCCAATGAGCTCCGCATTCCCGACATGCACGAGGACGTGCGCAATATGCTCGGCGCCCTACGCTACCGTTACTCCTTCGCGCAAAACCAGCACTTTCACGTGGCCGAGGTGGGCTGGCTCTGCGGCTTGCTGAGCACGGAGTTGGGGCTTCCCGCCCATGACGGCCGCCGCGCGGGCCTGTTACATGACATCGGCAAAGCGATGGATCATTCGCGCGAGGGCGGCCATGCCGTGATCGGCGCCGAGTTCATCGAGCAGCACGGCGAAAAACCCGAGATCGTGCACGCCGTTCGCGCGCACCATTACGACGAGCAGCCCTCGACCGATTTGGCGTTCCTTACGATCGCGGCCGACGCGATTTCGGGCGCGCGTCCAGGGGCACGCCGCTCGACGATGGATTCGTACACTCAGAAAATGGCCGACCTCGAGAAGATCGGCTACTCGTTTGAAGGTGTCACGGCGACGTACATCCTGAGCGCGGGCCGCGAAGTGCGCGTGACCGTCGATGGCTCACGCGTGGACGACCACAAGGCGCTGACGCTGTCGAAACAGATCGCGCAGAAGATCGAAGATGAACTGAGCTTCCCCGGCTTGATTAAAGTGACCGTCGTACGCGAGACCCAAGCGGTCGAGTTCGCGCGATAAAATTCCTGGAACAGTTCGGCTGTTAAATCATTTGCGTCGTTAAGATTGTTCGAAGGTTTCGCCATCGGAAACGCGCGACAGCCGCTCATCTCGAATAAAACACGAGTACTTCCGCTGCGGAGCTGGGCCCGGGCACAATTTCGCGACCGTTCGCGGCGCGGATTATTTACCGATTTCGTGCGGACGCGACTTCGTCAAAATATCGATTGTTTTGTGAACGATGGATTCCTTAGGGCTCAAATCTGCCTTCGCCTGAAATTGCGCCCGGACAATATCGTCGTAAGCGAAGTTTCCCGCACCACGCTGTTTCAAGAGAATCTGCGTGTAGCGCGCGGCGCGGTCGATGAGCTTCCCGTTCGAAGGATAGACCCAGGTCATCAAGTTGCCCTCGAAGCGCGAGTGCCGACCCATCATCAACGTCGAGTGGCTGTTCAAAAGCATCTTCACAGTGAGCTGATCGAAAAGATCCGAGCGCCCGAACATGGGGAAGCGCTCCTCAAGTCCGCGGAACTTCATGACCGCGTCGCTCCCGGCTTGCTCGATCGAGAACTCGAAGTGCTGAGCCGACGGAACCAAACTTTTCCGGAACGTGAACGCGTTCTTCGAAAAGTCGAAGCTGTACAGGTAATCGTCCGTCGCCTTGGGATGCACGTCCGCCCAATTCAGAGGCCTAGGTGTGCGCGCGAGCAGTGCGACCCAAGCTCCGCGCGCGTCCGAAGTTTTCGGAATCGCCAGGTAAGTCAGCGAATGCCTGGGCGTCGGATGCTTCGGATTGTCGAACGGCGCGAGGTTGAACGTAGGCGCGCGCTCCGTCGTGTCGGTGAACACGGTGATCGCATAGTCGCTGGCGCTGTAGCAGGTGAGATCGCCGTCCGCATAGGTCGCGGCCTCGCCCTCCACGAACTTCCGCATCCCGCGCGGCGAATTCTGCTCCAGGTACTTGATCCACTCCGTGACATCCGCGAACGCGCGGTCGAAATCCGCGCCATACTCCAGAGCCAGTCCCACGAGGAGCATTTGCACCGTCGACGCCTGCATGCGCGTGCTTCCGGTCAGCGCCATCGGACCCGTCGCTAAATAAAAAGATAAGATCCCGGGGTTCGTCAGGACTCTTCGCGAGCGCTCGACCTTTTCGATCAAAATCTTCGGCGGGTTACAAAACAAGAACAAAGGTTTGCGCGACGACGAGCGGGCGGCTTCCTCGACCGCGCCGATCACGTAAGGAGTTTCACCGCCCTCCGTTATGCCGATCAAAAGATCGTTCTTGCCGAAGCCGAGCTGCCGCAAGTGACGAGCGCCGTACTCGGGAAAGTCCTCGAAGCCCTCGAGCGAGTGCACGAGCGCCACGTCTCCACCCGCCATCAGCGAGCAAACTTGATCCGACTGCGGATGCTTACGGCGCCACAAGAACTCCAGAGACAGCGAAAGGCGTCCCGTAGCTCCGCACCCGACCAAAAACACGCGATCGCCCGCAAACAAGGTCGCGTGCACGGCCTCGAATACGGGCCGGTACTCCGTCTTCGCCGCACTAAAGTTTCTCAGCGCCGCGAGATCGACCTCGCGAATTAACGCGAGCCCTCGCTCCACGTCGCTCTTGGCTAGATCGGAGAGCTGCACCGTCTTTGGGTTCGTCTCGGTCGGTAAGTCGCCCAATTGGAAGAGATGCTTCTGCTTCAGGAACTCGTCGGCGGTATTCATATTCTACAATCGTGACCGGCGTTACACGCCCCAGTCAAAGGTTGCCGGGCGCGACCCTTTGCGACACAATGGCCGCTCCTTCCGGAGGTTCTCGATGAGCAACTTGAAACGAGTCGCCGTGATCGGTGGCAAACGCATTCCCTTCGCGCGCTCCTTCAGCAATTACATGGGCATTCCCAATCAAGAGTTGATGAGCGCGAGTCTTAAAGCGGTGGTCGACGCCTACAACCTCGGCGGCGAAACGCTGGGAGAGGTCGTCCTCGGCGCGGTCATCAAGCACTCGAGCGATTGGAACCTGGCACGCGAGTGCGCGCTGGGATCTGGACTTTCGGCCTATACGCCCGCCTACGATCTCGTTCAGGCATGCGGAACCAGCCTGCAGGCGACGATCGCCGTCGCGAACAAGATTCGCCTCGGGCAGATCGACGCCGGGATCGCGGGCGGAGTCGACACGAACAGCGACTTGCCATTCGTATTCTCGCGCAAGTTCAACCACACGATGCTCGCCGCGAACAAAGAAAAAACCGTCACTGGCCGCATGAAGCAATTCATGAAGCTGAAGATCAGCGACCTCAAACCGCAGATGCCCGGAGTCGTCGAGCCGCGTACCGGGCTCAGCATGGGACAATCGTGCGAGAAGATGGCGAAAGACTGGAAAGTCACCCGCCAAGAGCAAGATGAGCTCGCGCTGGCGAGCCAGATGAACGCGGTGAAGGCGTACAAAGACGGCTTCTACGACGACCTTATCATCGGGCACGCCGGCCTCGATAAAGACAACAACGTGCGCGCCGACACCTCGCTGGAAAAAATGGCGAAACTTCCTCCCGCGTTCGACCGCAAGAGCGGCGAAGGCACGCTCACAGCCGCGAACAGCTCGGCTTTGAGCGACGGCTCGGCCGCGATTCTGCTGGCGAGCGAAGAATGGGCGAAAGCCCGCGGGCTTCCCGTTCTCGCCTACATCACGCACACCGAGACCGCCGCCGTCGACTTCGTGAAGGCCGAAGGCTTGCTAATGGCTCCGGCCTACGCGGTCGCGCGGATGCTGACCAAGGCGAACCTCAAGCTGCAGGATTTCGACTACTACGAGATCAACGAAGCCTTCGCCGCGCAAGTGCTGTGCACATTGAAAGCCTGGGAAAGCGACGAGTTCTGCCGCACGCGACTTGGCCTGAAGGGCGCGCTCGGATCGATCGATCGCTCGAAGATGAACGTCAAGGGCGGGTCGGTCGCGCTCGGCCATCCGTTCGCGGCGACCGGCGCGCGCATCGTCGCGACGCTGGCGAAGGCGCTGAAGCAAAAAGGCTCCGGCCGCGGATTGATCTCGATCTGCACCGGCGGCGGCATGGGCGTTACCGCGATTTTGGAGGCGCCATGAACTATTCCGCGTTTCCCGAAATCGAGCCCTACAAAACCGGACGTCTTCGCGTTTCGGAAATGCATGAGATTTATTACGAGGAGGTCGGCAATCCGAAAGGCAAACCGATTCTCTTTATTCACGGCGGCCCCGGCGGCGGCACCGAACCTTCGCATCGCCGCTACTTCGATCCCGATCATTATCGCGTAATTTTATTCGATCAGCGCGGCTGCGGACAAAGCACGCCCTACGCGGAGCTGAAAGAGAATACGACTTGGGACCTCGTCGCCGATATCGAGAAACTTCGCAAGCACCTCGGCATTCCGTCATGGATCGCGTTCGGAGGCAGCTGGGGCTCGACCCTGGCCCTGCTTTACGCCGAAACTCATCCGCAATCGGTGAAGGGTCTCATCCTGCGCGGAATCTTCCTCTGCCGCGAAAAAGAAATTCGGTGGTTTTACCAGGACGGCGCCTCTCACATATTTCCCGACGTGTGGGACATGTACAAGGCCGCCATTCCCGAAAGCGAGCATGACGATTTCGTGCGCGCTTACTACCAGCGGCTGACGAGCTCCGATCGCGGCGTGCGGCTCGCGGCGGCCCGCGCGTGGTCGACATGGGAAGGCGCGACGTCGCGACTCATTCCCGACCCGCAGATGATTCAAGATTCCGGAAATGATGAATTCGCCGAGGCGTTCGCGCGCATCGAATGCCACTACTTCACGCACGGCATCTGGATGAGAAACGACAACCAGATCCTGGAGGACGTGCACAAGATTCGACACCTGCCGTGCGAGATCATTCACGGGCGCTACGACGTTGTCTGTCCCGTCGAGAACGCGTGGGACCTCAAGAAGGCGTGGCCCGAGGCCAATCTCCACATCGTCCCCGATGCCGGCCACTCCGCGCGCGAGGGCGGCATCCTGGCGAAACTCGTGGAAGCGACCGAGAGATTCAAGTCGATCAACTAGGAGACTAAAATGACGAAGCGTTTGTTACTGGCCGGCGCCGTGGTTTGCGCGTCCGCCGTCGCGGCACCGAAGTACGAAAAGCCCGAGGAAATGATCGACAAGCTCGTGCGGGCGGAGTCTTTCTCGTCGCCGTCGTTCAACCCTCAAAAAACCGCCGTCATCAAGGCGTTCTTTCAGGAAACGCCGTCGATCAAGTACGTCGCGCGCCCTAAGCTTCGGCTCGCCGGAACGCGCTTTAACCCTTCGAACTACACCACGATCTCGAACTACTACGCGACACGCGTGACCTACTTCGACCTTAAGACCCGAAAGGAACGACCGATCGCGTTTCCGAAGGAATCGATCTTACGGGAAATCAAATGGTCGCCCGACGGCAAACGCGTCGTGATCTCTTCCGAGAAAGAAAATTGTCACGAGCTTTGGATCATCGAGACGCCCTCGCTCGCGCTCTCGAAAATTCCAGGCGTGTGTCTGAACGCGGTCTTGGGCCGCACGGTTCACTGGATGAGCGCGAACGAGCTCCTCATCGGCGCGCGCACGCCCGCCCAGTCGAAACCGGTCCGAGTCGATACGGCAGCGCCCACCGGCCCCGTCATCCTCGAAACCAAGGGCACGGTCGCGCAGAACCGTACTTACGCGGACCTACTCAAATCGCCCCAAGACGAAAACACCTTCGCGCGCGCGGCCGAAAGCCAGCTCGTGAAGTACAACACGAAGACAAAGGCGAAAACGAACGTCGGCAAACCCGCGATCTTCATGAACGCGACGCCTTCGCCGAACGGAAAGCTCGTCCTGGTCGAGCGCATTCAAAGACCTTTCTCTTATTCGGTTCCGTACTACTATTTCGCCGGCGACGCGCAGGTTTGGGACTCGCGGGGCAAGCTCATTTACGAGATCACCAAGGGCGGGCCTTTCGAGAACATTCCGATTCAAGGCGTGAAGACCGGCCCCCGTCACCCCTATTGGGTCGAATCGCAGCCGCAGACGGTGTTCTGGGTCGAAGCGCTCGATAAAGGAGATTGGGCGGTCAAGGTGGATCATCGCGACGAGCTCTTCATGATGAAGATCCCCGAGAACGGAAAACCCGCACCCGAGAGCGTTTTGAAAATCAAAAACCGCTTCGCCGAGCTCAACTTCCTCGATGATATGGAGATTTTCTGGGTCAGCGACTACGAGCGCGACAAAGAATGGATCACGTCCTCGCTGCTTTACAAGAAGGACGGCAAATGGATCACGCGCGAGGTGTTCAGCCTGAGCGAGAACGACGACTACAAGAAGCCGGGCGAACCCGTTCACGTGCGCAATAAATTCGGGCGCGCGGTGATCGCGGTCGACAAGAAGGAGCCCGCGTCGATTTTCTTCTCCGGTCCCGGAGCGACGCCCGAAGGGGACCGCCCGTTCCTCATGCGCATGGACCTCGCGTCCTTGGCGAGGACCGAGATCTTCCGCTCGGAGAAGGGTTCGTACGAATCCTTCGAGACGTTCGCGAATCCGGATTTTTCGGCGTTCTATACGAATTACGAGACTCAAACCGTGAGCCCGCGACTTGATCTGCGCAAAGAGCAAGATGGGAAACTCACGCGCGAGACCGTATACGCCGATCCGAATCCGTACGCCATCATGGCGAAGATCAAGAAAGAGATCATCACCTACAAACGCGCCGACGGGGTGATGCTCTCGGGCGTGCTGTACTACCCGCTCGACTACAAGAAAGGCGTGAAGTATCCGGCGGTGATCTCGGCGTACCCGCTCGAGTACACCGACGCCTCGGTGGCCGGGCAAGTGCGCGGCTCACCGGATCGCTTCGAGAAGCCGTTCCGTGAAGCCGTGGTCTACAACGCGCTTCGCGGCTACGTGGTTCTCGATGACGCGCAGATGCCGATCATCGGCCATCCCGAAACGAAAAACGATACCTTTATCGAACAGCTGGTCAGCGGCGCGAAAGCCGCGGTCGACACCCTGAAGTCACGCGATTTGATCGATACGAAACGCGTCGGCGTGATCGGCCATTCCTACGGGGCGTTCATGGTCGCCCACCTTCTCACGCACAGCGATCTTTTCGCCGCCGGCGTGGCGAAGTCGGGCGCGTACAACCGAACGCTCACGCCGTTCGGATTTCAGGGCGAGCGCCGACCGTTCTGGAAGGCGAAACCGACTTACACGAAGCTTTCGCCTTTCTTCGACGCCGAGAAAATGAAGAAGCCGATGCTCCTCATGCACGGAATGGCCGACAACAACTCGGGCACCTTCACCATGCAGAGCGAGCGCTACTTCGACGCCCTCAAAGGACAAGGCGCCAACGCCAGGCTCGTGCTCCTTCCCGAGGAATCGCACGGCTACGCTTCGGTGGAGTCGATCGAGCACGTTCTTTTCGAGATTTTTAACTGGTACGACAAATACCTTAAGAACGCTGAGGTCAAATAACTAGAAATCCAGGCCCATGCGCAGTTCCATGTTCGAATAGAACAGGGACTGCGAGCCCGAGTTGGTCTGAGTCGACGAGCGGTAAGTGAAATCGTATTGGTGGAGCTGACCGTACCAGAACAGCCCGGTCTTCCAGCGCTCGGTCAGGTGGTACGAGGCGCCCACGGATCCGTCAAACGCGACCGTCGGCGAAACCTCGAACGTGTTTCCTCCGTCGGTCGACGATTGCAGCGGTTGCTGGTAGCGCATGTGCCAGTGATACTTCAGCCGACCGTCGGTCTCCGCGAAGAATCCGAGCGATCCGGTCAGCATCCTCG
>CAYPFC010000124.1:0-8721 GCA_964409815.1 uncultured Pseudobdellovibrionaceae bacterium | reverse complement strand
TGTAAAGGGCTTCCATTTCTATACTCCCACCAGCGCCTCTACACTTCACGTTACACAGTCGCTCACCAGCTGAATTCAAGTTAAGGTGACAAGTTTGACATCCGTTGAGGCTTCTAGCTTCGTCACAATCATTGCGATCTTCAGGTAATACTGTGGCGTTCGGAGTGCACTTACTCCCTAGGGCTTCGGAAGCTAACTGGTCACTATTTGCACCTCTGTTCGCGCTCGTGTCGTTCACATTGATCTTCGGACCTGAATAGGCAAAGGGATCGTCTTTGAGTCCCCCATCCTCAGGCCCATAGCTATAAGCCAAATTTGTATAGGTGGAAACCAAGGCCAAAGCCAAGGTGACAAAAAGGCGCAGGGACGCGAACTTCTTTAATGGCACTTAAGGTTTACCTCTAACTGAATTCATAATAGCATCGCGCACGTCGTTCCTATATTATAAGAAAACGGATTGCATCGAATTGGAACGCGACGTAGGTCCTAGGATTGAATTCATGAAATTTAGTAATTACTCCGTAATTCTCATAGTTGTTTTCTTATCTCCGAAATCTCATTCTGAGATTCCTTGTGAATCAATTCGAAATTCCCAGTTCGAAGATGCCTCTGCTCTTTTGCAAGAAGTTGCACTCATCGGCACCGATGATCGAATCGAGCGCAACCCAGGCGATGTAGTAATGGACATCGAGGGTGCTCAGGGGAGAATCTACTGTCATGCAGCCGGACCGGTCCCTGGACAGGGAACTATTCCGACCCTCGAACAGTTGAAAAGTGGATATACTATTTCGAACGCGACCCTCGCTTTCCGCGACGACGTTGCAATTGTAAGCCGTCACTTATTCGTCAAAAGAGATGGCGGTCGAAATCGGGATCCAAAAAACTGTTTTTTCGAGCATATTCCTAGCGGAAGAATTATTCGGATAACCGGCGCGGAGTATCCGGCCTATTCTCAGGATTCTAAAAAAATGACCTATCACCACAATGATGTCGCAATCGTCCGCCTTTCTGAATCTCCCGAAGGTGCGACTTTTATCCGTGAGGAAGATATCGATTTTCGAACAGATCTAAGCCAGACTTGGCCTCTTAAAGTGGTTTCGAACTACGCCGAGAATTCGCGCAACGGAAACTCTTTTGCTCTGACAATGACAAATTGCCAAGCGCTGGCGACCTATAAGTTAGAGAGCGGGCGTACATCCAACGTGTATGCGACGGATTGCGATACCGGGCAAGGATCGTCTGGCGCAAGCGCCTGGGTTATGCGCAATGGGGCACCGAAGTGGTTTGGCGTTGTCTCGGGTGAAACGACCGTCGCCCCCGAAGGCGGCCAATTCAGCAAAGATCTAAATACTCTCGTTACAACCTTCGACGAATCCTTGCGCGACTCCTACCGCCGCTTGATGTCCACCCAATCGATTTAACCGCGAGTACTTCCGCTGCGGAAGTACTCGGCGCAGCTGCAGCCACCGAATGCCGCACTGGCCTCCACCAAACCCCATAAAAAAAATCTATAAACCCAGACCCTTGACACCACGACAGGGCGACACATTTTGACGGTGTGAGATTCATATAGTCCAAGGAGGATTTAGATATGAGACACCAATTATCACCGTATCGTCGCGATTCGCTGTGGGATTTCATGAGCGAAGTGGAAAGAGCGTTCGACCAAGCTTGGAGCACGTCGGATATCGCCACGCGAAATGAGGCGCAGCTCCCGACCTTCGCACCCGCTGTCGATCTGCACGAGACGAAAGATTACTACTTAATCAGCGTCGACCTACCCGGCATCGATCAGAATAACGTGAAGATCGACGTCGAAGACGGAAAACTCACCGTCAGCGGCGAGCGCACACGCGAATCGAAAACCGAAGAAGGAATGTTCCAACGCTTCGAACGCTCCTACGGAAAATTCGTCCGCAGCTTCCAACTTCCGCAGAACGTCGACCAAGAGAAAATCCAAGCACGCAGCGAAAACGGCGTCCTTGAGATCATGGTCCCAAAGTCCGCACAAGCCAAAGCGCGCTCCGTCCAAATCGAGAGCGGCAAAGGTGGATTGTTCTCGAGGCTAGTCGGCTCGTCGAAAAAAACCGACTCGACCGAAGAGAAGAAACACTAAGGCTCGTCGCCTATGACGGGCGACTCCCCGATTCCCCTCCCAAAGAAGGTCCACCGTCAACACGTGGGCCTTCTTCTTTTTTAACGGGACGGAATACCGCCTCGACCATGGCCTGCGACTGCTCGGCGATCGCCTTCGAGTCGCTGTCCAGCGCAGTCGGTATCGCGGAGAGAAAGTGCAAATCGACCAGAGTTCCCCCGTTACCGGCGAGCGCCCAAAGATGAGGAATAAAGTCCATATCCCCGTACCAGAAAATCGTATCGCGCGAGATCACGTCGATCGCCTTTCCGCCCACCGTCCGATAGTTCAAACAAAACGGAATGACGGGACGCCCGGAATCGACCGCCGCCACGTACAACGACGAAAGCGCAAGATTTGTTCTCCATTGGTGGACGTCGCCTCGGGAAAGATCGCGACGTTCGCTCCGTGCTGAAGACCCTCGGTGATCTCACGCACTTCATTGTGAATGTTCATCTTATTTCGGCGCTCGACGAATAGCGCGCCGGCCATCTGACAGATCAGGCCTAACCCCGGCGCTTCCTTGATTTCCATGGACGTCACAAAACACGCCGGCACCACCGACGAGATCGCCAACACGTCCATGTAGGAAAGATGATTGCCCACGTAAAGCGCGCTTCCGTGAGCCCGAGCCTGCTCCAGCCCGATCGGATTGACCCGCACCCGCAAGACCCACAGTCCCCAGCGCGAGTAAAATTGCAAAATCCGATTCGCCCAAAGTACACGCCTCCACCGACCGCGCACGATGAGCCACACGATTCCCATGTGAGCCAGGAACACGAAAATCGAAAGAATGATTCCTATGCAACGAAACGGCTGTAAGAGTCTGCGCATCCACCCTAACCAATAAATCGAGATTGGAATTTCGGATTCAACCGTTTCCAATCTAGAATGGTCAGGAGATCGGTGCAAGCAAGGTCACGATCCAGCGCCGGCCAACCGTGAACTTTCGCCCCCGCGTTCAGGTACGAGCGCAGCAGAGGCGGCATCAACTCCCGTCGCTCCATCGGCGACAGCGGCTGAGGAAACGCGCTCAGGAATCCGGGAAAACGATAATCGAAAGTCGGGCGCACGCGGAACTCGTCGCAAAAGCCCTCTTGGTCATGAAGCGTGCGGTACAAGCGATTGATCACCTCGGGCTCGACCGACTTCACGCTCGAGCACCCGAATAGAAACTCCGTCTTCGTCGCCTGAATGTAGCGGGTCAGCCCCTTCCACAGCAGATCGATCGTATTGCCGTTGCGATAATTCGAGTGGATGCACGCGCGCCCCATCTCGAGCTTCACCGCGGGCATTCGCAGAAACTCGTCGATCTCAAACTCGCTCGAAGAATAAAAGTCATGCGTGAAGTGAGAGGAGAGCAAACGGTAAGTCCCCACCACTTCATCGATCCGCTTATCGATAATCATCAAATGGTCGGCCCGAAAATCGTAATCGTCGACATCCAGGCCGTGAAACGCGCGACGCCCTTGCCACTCCTCGATGAAAATTTCGTGGCGAAGCTGCAAAACTTTAAGCATCTCGGGACCGCTTTGGGCGGTGGTCACTCGAAAATCGTCGGTTTCGTAATGAATCGGAACAAAACCCTTAAACTCACGGACGCGGTGATAAAGGCTCTTCTTTTGACGGGCTTCCTGAAAAGTCCGGAACAATCGCTTGGCTACGAGAGTCGCCATGGCGCCACCTCCCTGTGATGACGCCATTGTATCAAGCGAATAAACGAATTTGGTCAGGGTTCGGTCAGAACCTTACAACCAGGGCGGAAAATTACCCAGCTCGCGTTCGGGATCGCGATTCAAATCAACGAGTCGATCCCATTCGGGATCGAGGAACCAGCCCTGTTCCATTTCGGACTGCTTGTCCTGTCCGTTCACTTCGCGGTCGCACTTGTCATACGGGTGGTACGAGCCGGATCCGCAAATCGCCACGCTTAACGTGCCCGGGTTAGGATTCATTTTCGCCAGCCAAACTTGCAGCGTCAGCGGATTGCGCGGCTCTATCGACGGATCCAATACGTATTTCTGTCCGTTCACTTCCACGACCGGGGCGACGTGATACCACCAGGTCACCGAACCATAAGGGGAGTTCACGGTCTGAACGCTCAAATCTCCGAAAACGTAGACCTTGCTTGGAGCTGGAGCGCTCGCGTTCAGCAAATTGCGGTTTGCGAGCTGCGCGCGCGCGAAGCACCCGTCATCGGGATAGAGCCACGAGATTCGGCGCAAGAAATTCGGCTTCGAAGAGTGCTGGATGAAACGCTGATCGCGCATCTCTTGAAAGCGTTGCTGCATGTACTCGAGCGAGGGCCACGCGGTGGCCGCCGGGAGAGTCGCGCCTTCAAAGCGGCGAGACTCGTCGACCGGAGTCGTGAATATTTCGCTGGCCGTATCGACCGCCAGCGCGGCGTCATAAAGATAGCTCTTATAGCTAATCGCCGGATGACGATGCGCGGACTTCCCGGCCATAAAGGGCGCCGAGTCCGCCCAGACCTGAGTCGAAACCAAAACCAATAATGACAGTGCAAATTTCAACACGAATCCCCCCCCGTTTGAATTGCGTGCGCGAGTCTACCGCCGGCCCATACGCGGTCAACTTATTATATGGCAGGCCTTGAAAACCCCGTCTCCGGGCGCAAGAATATTCAGATGCTCAAACATTCGATTATGGCCCTGATACTTTTCGCCAATGGATCCCTCTCCGCGCGCGCGCATGCGGCCTTCTGCGCGCGCTGGTCCGAGCCGGTCTCCTCGGGTAACTTGCCTTTTCAATCGATTCGCGAAGCGAGCGGCATGGCGGCGTCTAAACTCGTCCGCGATCGCATCTATTGGATCAATGACTCCGGGGATAAAGGCGCCTTTTATTTCACGCGCGCCGATGGCTCAGGGCTTACGAAAGTAAAAGTCAAAGGAATGCGTCCGCGCGATACCGAAGCTATAGGCTACGCGGAATGCCCCGAAGGCCCGTGTATCGCGATCGCCGACATCGGCGACAATAAAAAGACCAGAAAAGAAATTCAAATCGTCTTTGTGAAGGAATTGTCGCAATTTCCAAGCGAAGTGCCGATTCTGAAACGATTGATCCTTAAATATCCCGACCAACCGCACGACGCCGAGGCGATCGCTTTTCTTCCAAGCGGAGATCTGATCCTCATCACCAAGGAGCTCAATCTTCCGCAGATCACGATCGGCAACGCCGTGGTCTACACGCTCTCGAGGGACGAGATTCGCGGCGCCGGCACGACCGCGGTCACGCTCAAGAAAATCGGCGAGCTCCCGGTTCCCGCGTGGCTCGCGCAAGACGGAGTCATCGGCAAGCTCGTCACCGACGCCGCCGTCAATCACCGTCGCGCGGTTCTCGGCGTTCTGACTTACTCGCGCCTCATTGAAATTCCCCTCGAGAAACTGAGCGACCTCGCGAACGCCGGCGCGTGGAAGAGCGATTATGATTTTTCTTTAATCGCGATCAAGGCTTTGGGACAGCAGGAGAGCGTCACCTATTGGCCGGACGCGGACCGTCTGACTTGGAGCACGGAGTATATGCCTCCCGCGGCGCCGATTTTTTCAATGACGTGTGAGGCGCCGGTCAACTAGACTCTCTCGCATGCGCTTCCTGTTGGCACTCGCACTTACATCGTCACTCGCCTTCGCCGCCGAAACTAAAAAACTCGTCATCATCGGAGACTCGCTCACTGAAGGCTACGGCGTCGCGCGCTCGCAGGCCTACCCGGCGCTCGTCGAAAAGGAGATCGCCAAATCCGGAAAATCGTGGCGCGTGATCAACGCGGGCATTAGCGGCTCGACGTCGGCGAGCGCGGTCTCGCAGGTGCAGTGGCATCTCAAACAGAAGCCCGACTTGATGCTCATCGCGCTCGGCGCGAACGACGGTCTTCGCGGAAACTCGGTGAAGGCGCTTGAGGACAATCTCGATAAAGCCATCGGGGAAGCGAAGAAGGCGGGTGTATCGGTGATTCTCGCGGGAATGCGTATGCCGCCCAACTACGGCAAGAAATACTCCGAGGAATTCGCCGCCGTTTATCCCCGCCTTGCGAAGAAGCATTCCATCCCGCTGATTCCGTTTCTGCTCGAAGACGTCGGCGGACGCTCGGAGCTCAATCTCACCGACGGCATTCACCCGAATGAAAAAGGTCACGAAGTTATCGGCCGCGCCGTTTACTCATTTTTAAAGAAGTACTTATGACGTTAAAACTCCATGGCCTCGCGAAGTCCTTTCACCAAGGCGAAACCGAGCTCCGCATTCTCGAAAATCTCGACCTCGAGCTCGCGAAGGGAGAGATCGCGGCCATCGTCGGAGAATCCGGAAGCGGAAAGTCGACGCTGCTCTCGCTGCTCGCGGGATTCGAGCGTCCCGACCATGGCGAGATCCAGTGGGAGGGCGCGAGTACCAAGAATTGGTCCGAGGAGGACTGGGCGAAGTTTCGCCGCGAATCGCTCGGGTTTGTCTTTCAAAATTACCACTTGATTCCCTACCTCACAGCCGAGGAAAACGTCGCGCTTCCTCTGAAGCTCAAAGGCCTCGCGACCACCGGTGGAGAAGCGCTGCTCGGCCGACTGGGCTTGGGAAAACGCCTGACCCACCTGCCGAGCCAACTCAGCGGCGGGGAAAGCCAACGTGTCGCGATAGCCCGAGCGCTCATTCACAAACCAAGCCTCGTCCTCGCCGACGAGCCCACGGGAAGCCTCGACGCCAAGACCGGACACCAAGTTTTAGACCTGCTCTTTGAATTGCTCGGCGAGTACGCGCAAACCGCGCTGATCGTCACGCACTCGCAGGAAGTCGCCGCCCGCTGCCACCGCGTTCTCACGCTCCGTCAAGGCAAGCTGTGGCCTTCTTAGAGTTGATCCGCGCGTCGTTTCGGCGCCAAAAGTCTCTCTACCTGCTCTGGCTGGTGAGCCTGTGCACGGCGGTCACGGGGCTTGTCATCGTCGACGTGTACCGGCACTCGCTCACCGACACTCTGAAAGTTCAGGGCCGCAATATCCTGACGGCCGACGCGAGCGTCTCGGGCCGCCGTATGCTGAGCGAGACTGAGCGCGCGACTCTCCGCGAAGTCCTGCCCGGAGCGCGCTACGCCGACCTCACAGAAATGTTCGCGATGGTCACGGCCGGCGCCGAAAGCCGCCTCGGCATGCTTCGCTTCGCCTCGAGCGAGTTTCCCTTGCTCGGGGAACTGCGGATCGAGCGCGCGAACGGGACGACCGGACCTGCCCGAGTCGAGGAGCTCGCGGCGAAACCTCAAGCCTGGGTCGCCGGAGACGTGCTCGCGCTTATGAACACGCGCGTGGGCGATACGATTCAGATCGGCCAGGCGCGCTTCGAGATCGCGGGCGTGATCAAGAAAGACTCGTCGCAAACTTTCCGAATGGGCAACATGGCGCCGCGAATCTACGTGCACCGCGAGTATCTGGACGAAACTCGTGCAGTTCGGCTCGACGATTTCCGACACGATCTTCGCCGCGCTCGAGAGCGCGAGCCCAGAGGGATTGAAGAAGCTCATCGAGAGCCGCCTTACCGAGCCCGGCATTCAAGTGACGGTTCCGGCAGACCTCGAGCAGGGTTCTCTGCGCGTGCTTTCGCGTCTCCTCGATTTCCTCGGGCTGACCGGGCTCATCACGCTCGCGCTCGGCTGGATCGGCGTCTATTACCTCGGACGCCGTTGGCTTTCGCTCGAGAGCTCGAGCAGCGCGGTGCTGAAGTCGCTCGGCGTGTCCTCGCGCGAGCTCCGCGGCATGCTGCTCGCGAAGCTTCTGCTCGTCCTCGTCACGGGAGTCGTGCTCGGCGGCGCGCTCGCCTGGATCGGCGCCCTCGCGCTCGCTCCGCTCGTGAAAGAATCCATGCCCGCCGAGTTCAGCCTCGTCTGGTCCTGGCAGAATACGCTCTTACTTCTGATCGTCGGCCCGATGGCGGGCGTTCTGCTTCTGTTCCCCGCGATCTCGCGCCTCGCGTTCGAAAAACCGATGTCGCTATTTCAGGAGCGCAGCGAAGGCAAGCCTTCCGCGCGCGCCCTGATTTTCGTGCTCGTGAGCGGAACGATTCTCTTCGTCGTGCTGACGTTCGTTCAGGCGCGCAGCTGGATCGTCACCGGCACCTTCCTCGCGGCTCTCGCGGCGAGCATCGTTTTGATCGGGGGTCTCGGGTACGCGTTTCTGCGCGGCGTGCGCGCCTGGCGGTCGCCGAACCTGAGTCCCAGGCTGCACTTGATGACGGCGCTCTGGTCGCGCCGCCTCGGCACGAGCCTTTTACTGATCATGGTCAGCGCGCTCGCGGGGCTGCTCTCGCAACTTCTTCCCCACCTCGAGAAAACGCTCGTCGGCGAGCTCCGCTCCCCCGACACGACCGAGCGGCCGGGTATCTTCATGGTCGATATTCAGGACGAGCAGCTCACGCCGGTGCAAAAGTTCCTTTCGGAAAACGGGCTCGAGGTCTCGCGCCACTCGCCGTTCATCCGCGCGCGCATACTGGCCGTCAACGGCAAGGAGTTCGAGCGCACCGAGATCGGAAGCTGGAGCACGCGCGAGGAAGAGAACGAAGCGCGCTTTCGCAATCGCGGCGTGAACCTTTCGTACCGC
>CAYPFC010000123.1:0-8792 GCA_964409815.1 uncultured Pseudobdellovibrionaceae bacterium | reverse complement strand
TACGGAATGGAGCGCGTGACTCGCAGTTTCTTAAGCGGCCCTAAGCGGGGCGTGCACGAGCTGCGCAATCACATCCTGTTCGAAGTGCAAAAATTCAGCTCGGGAGCCGAGCCGATTCGCGACCAGACTCTGGTCGTCCTCGAAGTGAAAGACAAAGTGATAAAATTGGCGAAGAGCTAAGCTCCATCGCTGGACGAATTCCCCTGAAGTAGATTACTCTAGTTGGGTTGCTCGATCGTATCGAAAGGACCATCCCATGGCCGAAGCAGTGCAAGTTTACGAAGGCGCGGTTGATAAAGGACTCGAGGGAGTCGTCGCGTGCACGACGGGAATTTCATTCATCGTTGGCGCGACCCTGAATTACCGCGGATACACGATTGAAGATCTCGCGGCCAATTCGACGTTTGAAGAGACGGTATTCCTCTTGTGGGAAGGCCGCCTCCCGAAAGCCGACGAACTCGCTTCCTTCCGCAAGCAACTCGCCGCCGAGATGGCCTTGGCGCCCGATCAGTTGAAGCAACTCCAGGCGCTGCCGACCAAAGGCGTTCATCCCATGGCGTGGCTGCGCTCGGCGGTCTCGATGCTGGCGCTTTGGGACGCGGACGCGAACTCTTCGGATGCGGCCGCGCAGAGACGAATCGCCTTGCGATTGACCGCGAAGATGGGAACGCTCGTGGCGTTCTTTGATCGCAATCGCAACGGCAAAGCGTACGTCGCGCCGAAGCCCGATCAGTCGATCGCGTGGAACTTCCTGTACATGCTCAAAGGCGAAGAGCCGGACGCGACGATCGCGAAGGACTTCGACACCTGTTTGATCTTGCATGCCGATCACGAGTTGAACTGCTCGGCCTTCGCGGCGCGCGTGACGTCGTCTTCGTTGAGCGACATCTACTCGGCGATCACGTCGGCGATCAGCGCATTGAAGGGTCCCTTGCACGGTGGCGCCAATGAGCAGGTGATGCTCATGCTCAAGGAGATCGGCTCGATGGAAGCGGCCCGCGGCTGGATCGAAGAGGCGTTGGCCGGCAAAAAGAAAGTCATGGGCTTCGGTCACCGCGTGTACAAGAACGGCGACCCGCGCGCGAAAGTTTTGTCCCAGCTCAGCGAAAAACTCGGCAAGAAAACGGGACAGCCGCAGTGGTTCCAGATGTCCAAGGACATCGACGATGTCATGCAGAGCAAGAAGGGCTTGCTTCCGAACGTGGATTTCTATTCGGCGACCGTGTACTACGCGATGGGAATTCCGATCGACATCTACACCCCGATCTTCGCGGTTTCGCGCGTGAGCGGCTGGCTCGCGCACATTTTCGAGCAATACTCGAAAAACCGCATTTATCGCCCCCGTGGCCAGTGGATCGGCAAAGAGGGTCTGACCTGGACCCCGCCCGAAAAGCGCTAAGCTCTTAAGATCCTTAGTAAAGAAATACGCGCCAGGACCTAAAGTCCTGGCGTTTTTGTTCCGAAATGAGACGTATGGTTCATGCACTCGTACTCGGGATGATACTCCTTGGCGCCTGGCCGCTTTTCGCGCACGAAACCGCGACGGGCGGGGAGTTCGCGCTTCCGGAAAGTCCTCCGCTCCCTCGCCCGCGGCCCGAGCCCCCTTACATTACGCCTTCCGTAACTTTTAATAAGTGGCCTTTCGATCGCGAGCTTGAACGCTGCACGAAGGATAAGAAGATCCTCTCCGGCAAAGAGGGGCGCGGTCCGACCGAGATTCCGGAATCGACGGCACAGGCCGCAATCGCGGCTGGGGCTCCCGAGGCCGCCGTAAAAAGAATGGTGGACTTCTTCAACAAAAACTCGGATCGCATCAAGAATCGCAAGTACTTCACGATCGTGGACTTCGAAAAGAAATCCAGCGAGAAGCGGATGTACGTGGTGGAGATCGAGACGGGCAACGTGACGTCGCACCTTGTTTCTCACGGCGACAATTCGGACGCGAACAATGACGGGATTTTGGACGCGAACGGGTTCAGCAACACGAATAACTCTCACCAATCGAGTTGCGGGTTTCTGATGACTGGGCTTCCGTACGACAGTAAGAATTATTCTTCCGCGTTTACGCTTCACGGAATGCAGTCGGGTATTAACGACAATGTTTGCGGGCGTGCGGTCGTTTTTCATAATAAAGAAGGCGGTGGTCCGATCGAAACTTGGGGATGCTTAGGCGTACCGAAGGAAGATGCGCCCGGCATCATGGAAAAAATCAAGGGTTGGAGCCCGGTGTACATTCACCCGTGCAAGCCCTAGGAGCGAATATGAGAATTGCGATTTTTATTATTCTTGCATCGGCAGCGACGGTCCAAGCTCTTGGGGAAAGTTATGACTGCTACGGTGCTCCGCTCTCTCATGCCGATGCGCGCGAGATTTCCGAAGTGTACGTCGGAATCGCCAAAGACGAAGACGCTTCTTCATTTTTGTCCGTAGTATCCTCGGGGCGAAGAGCGTCGGAAGACTTTGCGTGTTCGGAAGACAGGAAGTCCTGTCGAATTCACGACGACGGCGGCAAGATTCTCATCCTGTCGGTCCGTAAAGATAAGATGGTTATTGAGTTCGTTGGTCTGCCCAAGGCGCGCTTCGGGAACGGGCAGTCCTCGGTTTACGTCGACAGTCGGGCCAAATTGAAGACACCTCTGCGCGTAACCCTCACGGCGCGCGCGGCTCGCGACTGCACGTATTAATTCTCATTCTGAGACGGCCCTTGCTTAAACATTTCGACAATTTTCCCCACATTCAACAGACTATCGGCTAGCGCCGATGAGATACAGGTGTGGGGGGAATCAACATGCATCGCGTGCTCTTAAGCTGTAAATCTGTGAACGATGCCCGCTTCTTGAAGAACTACATCGAGACGGAGCTTCCCTACGAAGTGATCCTCTCCTTCGATCAGAAAGAGATCGAGTTCAACCTCAAGAGCAAAAGCATTCATTTGCTCTTGATGCAGACGGGTAACCTCGCCTCTCAAGATATCGCTTACGCCCAACAGCTCCGCAAGTTGGGATATGCGTACCCGATGCTCATGATCACCGACCAGATCGGCGACACGAACATCGAAGAGCTGCACGAGAAACATAAGATCTATTTCCTCGAACGTCCGTTTGAGTTGAAGACCCTGAAAGGCCTCGCCCGCAAATTGATGGTGGCGAAGACCGTTCCCCAGCAGGTTTTCCGCCGGTATCGCACCAATTTACTCGCGACGCTGGAAACGTTCATCTCGGGCGAAAAGTACGAAACCCACATGTTCAACCTCTCGCGCGGGGGAGCTTACTTCGAGCTCGCCAAGAAGCCCTCGGTGGCGACCGGCGATTTGCTGCGCTTGAAGGTTCACTTGAGCGACGTCGAGCGTGAGCACCACGTTCACGGACGCGTCGTGTGGACGACCCACAAGGGCCACTCGGCCGGCGGTTACGGTCTCGGCGTGAAGTTCATGAAGAGTACCGATATTTACCGCAACCTTCTCGATAAGGTATAGTGCCGGGCCATGAGCCCATTCAAAGCGACAGTTCGCGACTCCGTTCTATTCATCGAATTCCATATTCCCGAAAGCTCCAATGCTCTGAGCCTCGAGGCCGCGCGCGCGTTGCGCTCGTTGGTGCGCCAGTTTCGCTCGTGGCGGGGCTTGGTCGTCGTTACCAGCGGGCACCCTCGGATGTTCTGTTCGGGTGGAAACCTGTCCGACTACGCCCGGCTGAAGGGCAAAGCTCCCGGATTAAAAATCAATCGCGAGATCACGGCGTGCCTGGATGCTTTCGGCAAGTGGCCGGCGGTGAAGCTCGCGCTGATCGAGGGCGATGTTTTGGGTGGCGGAGTAGAATGGCTCGCACGCTTCGATTATCGTTGGGCCGTACCGTCGGCGGTGTTCTCTTTCTGGCAGCGTCGCATTGGTCTGACGAGCGGCTGGGGCGGGGGAAAGGCATGGGCGTTAAAAATCGGCGAGGATCGCGTACGCACTTTGCTCACCGAGGGCGCATTATTGCCCGCTGAGAGCGCTTTGCGCTTAGGGCTTTGCGATCGCATCGTTTCGCCGTGGAAGATTCGTGAACACGCATCGGCTTTGTCGGTCGGCGAAGGCATTTCCGAATGGAGCGCGAAGAGCGAGTCGAAGCTCTTCGCTTCGCTCTGGATGGGACCTAAGCACAAATCCGTTCTGGAAAAGTGGAAGAAGCGCTGATCGCCTAGCGAGTCGCGTTTCCGAGCGCTTGCTGAACGCCTTGGGCATTTACGTCGCAGGTGAGTTTCGCATGAGTAAGCTGGAACGACTCGCGAGCCTTTCTCAACGCGTAGTCCGCGCCCGTCAGTACTTTGGTCGCGTTAGCGCAAGATTCAGTTCCGAACCGTTGTTTGATTGAACTGACAACGGAGTCCGCGCTGCTGCCAGTGCGTGCAAGGCGGATGGCTTCCTCGCGAGCCGCCGACGTATTCAAATTCATGAGAACCGCGTCCAGCGTGTCTTTGTGGCTCCTGGCCGCGCTGTCGCTCGGGAACTCGAAGCATCTCTCGGTCTTCGTCACCTGGCGACCGCTCACTTTCGATGCGCTATGGATGCAAAGATCGACGCAGATTTGCGAACTTCCCGAATTCGTGCTCCCTTGGCCGTAATAGGCCTTGCAAGGGCTTTGGATTCCGGCCCACGTATCTGTAACGGGATCGGATGCGAACGCGCGTAGGGATATGCAGGAAAGCGAGATAAGAAATGGAAGTTTGAGCATGACGCCCTCCATCTCTCCATTTTCGCCGTCATCGGTGTTCGTCCGCAACTCGCGCGGGGACTAGCCCGCCCTTAGGCCATCTCCACGAGCTCGCGAATCGCTCCGCGAATGCCTTGGAAAACTTCAAAAGGCTTTGAGCCGCCGTGCATGTAGGCGGGAGACGAGATGATTCGGTGATCGCGATCGGTCACGAAGTCATTGACCGCGCAGACCTCATGGGCGGCGCCGGTTTTCGCGAGCTCCCGCGAGGCCTCGCCCTCGTTACCGAGCGTGACGGTGATGCCTTCCTTGCCAAGAACGCGCGCGACGAGCGCCGGCGCGATACAAATGGCCGCGATCGGTTTCTCGGCGACGTAAAACTCCCGAATCACGCGCTCCGCTTCCGGATAGACCTTACACTCCGCGCCTTCACTAAACCACGTGCAAAGATTGCGGGCCACACCCGTCCCGCCCGGAATGGCGAGCGCGTCGAAGTCGGCGGCGCGGAGGGATTTGATATCGCGTACGTTCCCGCGCGCGATTCGGGCGGCTTCCTTTAATACGTTTCGGGTTTCCATCGTGAACTCGGTCGTGACGGGATCGACGACGTTGAACGTCTGATCGGGAGCGAAGATCTGATACTCGGCTCCCGCTTCGCTCAGGGCGATGAGCGTGCTCACCGCCTCGGTCACTTCGGCTCCGTCTTTATTTCCGCAGCCCGAAAGGACCACGGCCACGCGCTTAGGCATTTTAGCCTCCCTTAGATCACGGGGAGGCTATATCTATTTTTGCAAGTCTTCAAGAGTTAGGCAGTCGCGCACGAATACGGTACGACGCTCGATCGGAACGTAAGTGCTGCGGCAGTCGAGAATCATGAGCCCGTTGAGCTGATCGAAGTCATTCCCGAACGGAAGGAAGGGGGTTTGGGTGCTGAACGCGAAATCGAACGCCACCTTCTGGCGGGTTCCGTCGTCGTACCACTGAACCATATTGAATCGAATATAACGAACCTCGAGGGAGCAGGGGCTTAGGCCACCGCAGCCCGCGCGCTCGCGCACGGCTTTCGGGGCGTCCTCGGTCTGCGTGAACTCGCGCAAGTTGTGATAGGTGATGCGATCGATTTTACGCTCGGCGGTTTGAACGGCCTTCGCCTCGAAGGCTTTCGTGCTCGTCGCGCCCACGAGCGAGACCTTTTGCAAGACGAGCGGCTCTTCGGTCACGCGCACTTCGAATTGGCCGTTTCCGGTCAGGCGCTCCGACTGCGTGATTCGCAACATGAACTTCGCCTCGGTGGCGGTGTCTTCGCGGTCAAAGACTTCGACGTGGGTGGTGCCCAGAAGAGTCGTGACCTCCTCGTTCTCGAGGCGGGGGGTAACATTATACTTCACGTACTGGCCCACGCACGTGGCGTCGAATGAGGCGCCGTGAATCGCCTTGCTGAGCGCGAGATCGATTTCGGTGCCCGCGACCTCCGGACCGTAATCGGGCTGTTCTTCCTCGATTTTTTGACAACCGACGATCAGCGCGAGAATGAACGGCAAGCTCAACGCGAGCAGGACGTGCACGGCTCCCAGCACGATCGCTCCCGAATTTTCGCGAATCGAGCGAAAACTCATACGGAATCCCATCCCCAGATCCACATGCTGATCGGGAAGAGCCTTTCGAAAACCTCGGCGGTTTCTTTATCGAACGGGTGTAACTGCGAAGCTTTGAGCGGGCCGAAAACGAGGCGGACGATATCGGTTTCGGAATCGGTGCTGAAGATTTCTTGTTTGTAGCCCAAGTAGTAGCGGCCTTCGCGCGGCTCGAGGACGACGTCGTCGACGCCCATGGCGCGAATGTACTTTTTGATCTTGGCCATGAATCCCGGGGGGTTGAGAAGCTTGATCATTCCTAGAACGCCGCTATGCTCGGTGGCGCCGCCGGCGACGAGTTGACGAATCAAATTCGCCGAGTGACTCGGCGAGATCAGCGTGAGCGGGCGTTTCTGCTGCTGAATCGCGTAGCGGAGCAGGGGAAGCAGCTTCGAGACGCCGCCGCCCCATTCGTGAATGTAGCCGTCCAAGTCCGCGCCTTTGCCTTCGACCGCGTAGGCTTGTAGCTTGTTTTGCTCGTCCCACGCGGTAAACACGCGCGAGTTCGGAATCTGCAGGAGTCTGCGGATCTCATCCACGGTGCGAACGCTGCCGGTGGAGTGCTGGCTGTACAGACGCAGGATCGCTTCCGGATCGACGCGATTCGTGTTCAAAAATTTCAAGCCGGGGGCGTCCGCGCACTTGAACGTCGCGGGAATCGTCAGCGAGATCTCGGTCCCGGCGAGCTCGAAGCCGAGCTTACGGTAGAAATCGAACAGATCCGTCCACAGGATCGCGAAATCGCAGCCGTGTGCGCGCGCCGAGGTCAGGCAGTCTTCCAGAATCTGGCGCGAGAGGCCTTGATTGCGATGCTCGGGATTGGTGACGACGCTTCCGATGGCCGCGACTTTGAAAATTCCGACGGGTGATTTGATCACCAGCGTTTTCATCACGGCGACCGAGAGGAAATTGTTCTCTTCGCGAATGACGCGAACGTTGTTCAAATTGCTGTCGTGAATGGCGAGCGGGTATTCGTCGGCGATTGACCATTGTTTGCCGGGGCGCAAATGAGTCGAAAGAAACCGGATCAGATCACCGAGCTCATGCTCAAATAAGGGGCGAGGTCCTTCCATGGTACCTCCTCTCACTACATCATTGTAATAGAGCGCAAAAAGCGAACGAGTCCCGAAACTCTTTTCTCGACATCTGTCGAGTGGAGGAATAGATACCTGTCATGCGTGAAAAACCGGAACAACGTCAGAGCCGCGCCAGGACTATCGTTGGCAAGCTTAAGAAGTATTATCCGGACGCTCACTGCGCGCTCAATCACTCGAATCCATTAGAGCTCCTTATCGCCACAATTCTCAGCGCCCAGTGCACCGACGAGCGCGTGAATCTGGTGACGAAAGATTTATTTGACCGATTTCGATCGGCCCAGGATTACGCCTCGGCCGAGATCGAGGAGCTCGAGCGGTTGATCCGCTCGATCAATTTCTATCGCAACAAGGCCAAAGCCCTTAAGGGCACGGGCCGAAGGCTGGTCGAGCACCACGGCGGCGAAGTCCCCAAGGATCTCGACGCGCTCACCGCTCTGCCCGGCGTGGGCCGAAAGACCGCGAACGTCGTTCTGGGGAACGCGTTCAACATCGCGCTTGGAATCGTCGTCGACACGCACGTAAAGCGCGTGGCGTATCGGCTGGGCCTGACCGGCGCGAAGACCCCGGACAAGGTGGAGCTCGATTTGCAGACTTTAATCTCCAAAAATGACTGGGTATTGATCTCCCACCTGCTGATTTTTCACGGCCGGCAGATTTGTAAGGCGCGTCGGCCCTTATGCGAGAAATGCGTCCTTGAGGGTGTGTGTCCTAAGAAGGGTGTCGTTGACCCCGCTTAAGGGGAGTGCGAAGATCCCTCCATGCTCGTTGCGTACCTTGAAAGCGCCAAATACGTCGGCCACCTTTTTCCGGTGGCGCTGCTGCGCATGTACCTCGGCTGGTCGTTTTTCACGACCGCGTGGGGGCGTTATCAGGGCGATTATCTCTCGCAGCCACGCATCGCCGCCGCGATCACGGAGTGGGCTCCGATGAGCGCGGCGCCGGATTGGTACAAGGATTTCCTCGACGGGTACGTTGTACCGAATTGGCAGTTCTTCGCGTACTGCGTGGTCTACTTCGGATTTCTCGTCGGCATCAGTTTCATTCTCGGATTTTTCGTGCGACCCGTCGCGATTCTCGCCGCGATCGTCACCGTGAACTTCGTGTTCAACAGCGGGCCGGAATTGATCGAGTTGCACAAACTTCATCTGGTTTTGTTCCTGATCCTGGCGTGGCTCGGCGCCGGTCGCTGCCTGGGCTTAGATTACTTCTTCTACAAGCGCGACCGCGGCCCCTGGTGGTAAAATGCGTAGCCGTTTGGTCGTTTTCCTCATTCTCGGAGTCGCCCTTGTCTTCGGACTGCTGTTCGCGCGGCAGGCTCATTTAAGCCGCGATCTCCCGCGTCTTCAGTACGAGACCAAAAAGGTTCGCCT
>CAYPFC010000122.1:0-8815 GCA_964409815.1 uncultured Pseudobdellovibrionaceae bacterium | reverse complement strand
GACCAATCGCCCGTGGCGGGCGTCGCGGGTGGGCATGGTGCTGTCGAACAACTCATAGCCCATCTTCACACAAGCCGCTACATTGGCCGGGTGACCGATACCGAGGGCGTGGACGGGGAACTCCCGCGGCACCAGTTCGCGCACCAAACCAACCATCTCCACAAGCAAGTTCCCTCCGGCATCCAGCGGCCAACCGCCGTAGCCGTAAGCATCGACGCGCGAGCCGTAGTCCGAGAAGCTCGAGCGCTGGCGAGCCCGCGAGCTCTTGGGCGAGTCCGCGGCTCCTACGAGGATGCAACCCGAATCGCGGGTGGCGAGGTCGAAAGCCTTATTGTACTTGGGATCGTCGAGATTCGAGTATCCGTTACCCGCGGCGGCCACGCAGTGAATGCCCTTGGCGACGGCCAACTGGAGGATTTTAAATACGGGCTCGAAGTACTCGATCGGGCCGTAGTCGTCGACGAGCGGCGCGTGCTGCTCGATCACGAGGACATCGCCGGCGACAAGCTGAAGAACCGCGTCTTCGATCACCGCGGCGATCGTCAGCGGATAGTCTCCAAAGCCTTTGAAGCCATTCGCGGCAATGCCCCACTCGACATCGTACGCGATGCCGGTCACGCCTTTGCCATCGCGGCGGCCCGCGATCTCACCCCAAACAGCCGTGCCGTGATCGGTGAACGCGTTCTTGCCGTTGTCGTAGAATACCGGGCTGAACTCGTAGTGGTTCGTGTGCCAGCCGGTTTCGACGTCCATCACGCGAATGCCTTTACCGGTTCCTCCGGCTTTCTCCCAGATAAAGCGGGCATCGACGCCTTCAGGAGCGGCGTTCAGATAAAACTGCTGAGACTCGAAGTCGCCCGGAGCGGTGCCGGCCGGGGGCGCCTCGACGGGGGCGACCGCGGCCAACGGGCGCGAGCGCATGCGCTCGGTCGCGACGGCGTCGACGGCGAGGGTCTCGAAGTAAGCGAATTCAATGTTCGCGTCCGCATAGAGCTGATTGAGCTCGGCGATCGCCTGCTCTTTCGAAAGGCCTTCGGGGAACGCGCGAACGAAATAGCGACCGAACTCGGTCACGTCGCGGCGGGTGCTCATGGTGAGAACGCCCCGCTCGACCGCGGTCAAACGGGTCAAACGCGGAAACAGCGGAGCCACCGCGAACGAGTTGCGAGCCAAGAAGGGCTGCCATTGCTGGTTGGCCACTTCCGAATTGCGGTCCTTAACTTTATAGATAAGCAACTTCGTGCTGACTTGATCCTTCTGAATCGCGTTCACGGCCGATTCGAGCGTGTGCACTCGAGCCTGCGCGGAGATCGCGAACATCGCTACGACAACTACCCCTAGAAATCGCATGGGTCCCCCTCTTATGATTTGTTACCTACCCCTCATAGGTTCCGGCCACTTGACCACCGCGGGAGATAGCCGTCAATACCGTGAGACCCACTTACAGAGTATTTAAGATCCCCATACCGGGCTCCGATTAGTTATTCATGCGCGTGCTATTAGTGAGTCTTATAATGATACAGTTTTCAGCAGCGGCAGAGCTCGATGAGCACCAAAAGCGCGGTCTTGAAGATACTCGGAAGATGATGACGGACCCTTCGCTGCGCGAACACGCCCTAAAGACTCAACCGGAAGGTCAACGCGTCGACGAAAAAGTCGAGCAACTCACCGGCAAAGGGAAAGGTAAGGAAGAGATTTACGGCCTCGCCTCGGAAGTGCTGGAAGTGATCGCGAGAGAATCGGGAGGCGATCCCGAGAAAATGCAGAAAATCCTTTCGGAGGCCCAGGCGAATCCGGAAAAATTCTACGAGAAGTATTTTACGCCGGCCCAAAAACGTCGCGTACGCAGCCTCGCCAATGAGATCGAGCGGAAACAAGGTCCCGCTCGCAAATGATTTAGTCTTTACGAATGACCGCGAATTTGTATTTCGTAAATCCGGCTTGCGATCCCGCGAGGATCACCGGACTCAGGTCGGCGTAATCCAAGTTGCGGTCCGCAACGATCACCAAACCTTCTTTTTTCGCGGCGTCGGCCCCGTCGTTGTACGACTTCAGCGTGGCGACGAGCTCACCGAGGGCGACCGGTTTGTCTTCGATCAGGAATTTGCCGTCTTCCACGCGAACAACGACGCCGTTCGAGATAAACTGGCTTTCGTTAGCTTGCGGAAGAACGACTTTCTCTCCAATGTTGACAACGTCTTGGCTCGCGCCCGTGTTCATGATCAAAAAGATAACGAGAATCGAGAACGCGTCCACCAGCGACGTCAGCATCAGACCGGCGATCATCATGCGACGATAGCGCGATCCTTGCGGGCGGATCATCGATTGACCCGCGAGCGCGGAACCGAGAGCGGAGCGACCTAACGGACTAGCTGTGTTCAACATACTCATTCTCCCCTTTTAAAGCGGCGCGATTCCGATCTGATCCATCGACGACTTCTTGAACTGAGCCATCAATTGAATGAGATCGTCGTACTTGGAATACGGGTTCGGCATCAGCAACACGGTTTTGACTTCCGTATGTTGCGAAGCGAATGCGCGAATCCATTCTTCGGTACGCGAGAAATTGATTTTGCCACCTTCACCTTTGATGGTGATCATCGAGCCTTTAACGCCCGGAATATCTTTAGTTTCAAAGCGCACGTCGCCCTGACCACCGAAAGACGCCGTCACGGTGCCTTTCGGTTTCTCCTGTTCATTCGCTTTCGCACTGCCGACAGCCTGGCTCACATGAAACGAGCCGAGGTTGATAAAGACGGCAGTCACCAACAGAAAGCAAATGCATGTCGAGAGCACGTCGATGAACGGAATGAGGTTCAACTCAAAGTTCATCGATTTTTTTCTTCCGCGCTTACCTGATCCTGCGACGTGCATGGCATTTCTCCTTGAAGATACTCTTTACGGACCGAAATTATCTCTCAGCAGTCTTCTTGGTCTTAACGGAATCGTAGTGGAAGCCGAGCAAGTTGTAGATGCGGAGAGCGGCTTGAGTCATATCGTCCGACAGCTTGTTGATGCGGTTTTGGAGAACCGAGTACATAACAAGAGCGGGGATCGCCATAACGAGACCGTAAGCCGTTGCGTGCATAGCTTCCGAAACGCCGGCAGCGAGCATCGCGGCTTTAGTCATTTGGTCGGCTTGCGAGATCGCCGCGAACGAGCGGATCATACCGACGATCGTTCCGAGAAGACCGAGCAAAGTACCGACGTTACCGAGCATCGCGAGGAATTCCACGCGGGCTTCGAGTTTCGACTGCTCACGAACAAGAACCTCATCCATTTTCGCCTGAACTTCATCGCGCCCGCCCATGTTCAAAGCGGCCGAAGCGCCGGCTTCGACAACGTGGCGGAGAGCCGAGCCTTTTTCGAGGCTGCGAGCTTGAAGAACGACGCGCTCGAGGTTGCCTTTTTTAATGTCGGCCTCGAACAGATTCGCTTGTCCGCGCAGGTTCGGCTGGCGCTGGAAGTACAAACGAACGACACGCTCAGCGATAATCGCGAGCGAGAACAGCTGCGCTACGAAAATTGGAAACATCCAAAATCCGCCCACAGCGAAGAAATTAACGATAGATCCGAAGAAGCTGGTGTTGGTTTCCATGACTTACTCCTAAAGCATTACGCTCATACCAATTCCCCATGAACGGATGAGACTCCAGGCGCTTTAGAGGCAAGCTATATGCCACCACGAGCTGTCGAAGTTTTAGATCTCGGCTCCGGAAAGTGACGTTTTTGAGCCCTCGAGACGGAAATACGCGGATCAAGCCTTCCGCGAACTTAGAGCCGCTTTCATTATATAGGAGGCCAATTCGGATAAAGAACTTGCTCCTGAAGGCCCCTCAGAATACATCAGAATTTCAAGAGGAAATGCATGCTGAGAGCGGGCACCCGAGTCTTATCCATTGTATTGCTGGCGCTGGCCGTTAACGCCTGCGGCTCCCTAAGCAAAACCTCGGATTCCATGAAGAGCGTTCCCGCGCCAGATATCGAGCTGGTCGATACAACCCCGTTAATTCAGGCCGCGGCCCGCGGTGAGAGCGGCCGGGTAAAGCAGCTCCTCGAGCAAGGCGCGAAAGTCGACCAGCCTTCTTCGCTGGGGATGACTCCCCTCATGGCCGCCGCCCGCAAGAACCAAGTGGCCGTCGTCGAGCAGCTTCTCATTGCCGGCGCGGACCCGAAACTTCAGGACCAACAGGGCTCGACGGCCCTTCATTACTCCGCGCTCGGTAGCTCCGCCGGCTCGGTGCCGCTCCTCGCGAAGAAGGGCGCGCCGCTTGAGCTCAAGGACAATTTCGATCTCACCGCACTAATGATGGCCGTCCGCTTCGGCTCGCTCGAAACCGTGCGCGCGCTTTTGAAGGCGGGCGCCTCGATCTACACCGCGGATCCTAACGGCTGGACCGCGCTTCACTTCGCGCTTCCCCGGGGCGACGCCGCCATTTTCGACGTCATCATGGACCGCGAGCCGGAGCTCGGCCAACTCGATAGCGACGGCGATCCCCTGCTCGTCATCGCGCTTGAGTATCAGCAGCCTTTTATTCTGAAACGCTTGATCGAGGGCGGTGCGCCCGTGAATCTTGGGGATGTCGATAAGAATACGGCCCTCCATCACGCGGCCAAGCTTCGTCGGCCCGACGCCGCTCGCTGGCTCCTCGCCATGAAGGCGCAAGTGAACGCGCAAAACACGTTTAGCCAGACGCCCTTGATGCTCGCGATTCAAAACCAGGATCGCGCGATGATCGATCTCTTGATGCAATCCGGAGCCGACGTCGAGATTAAAGACGGCCAGGGCCGCACGAGCCGCGAGTGGGCGCAGCGCTACCAGCTGCCGCCGACGATTTTCCCCGAAGAGAAAAAATCGTTATGAAACTCGCTTTGCTCGCGACTCTCCTCCTGACGCTTTCAGGCTGTATGACAACGCGAGTAGTATTTAGCGACAAATTCGACCCCCGCGCGAAGCCCGCGTACGTCGACTACTTCGACTATTACTGGCTCGGGTTCCGCGGCGAGCGCGAGGTCGCGCTCCAGAAGGTCTGCATGGATCAGCGTCCGCACGCGATCGTCCGAACGAAGACCGCCGAGGATGTTCTGCTCACGTACATTACGGTGGGAATTTATTCTCCCGTGACCGTCAAGATTTGGTGCGGAGAATGAAGATGCGCGCTTTCGCTGTGCTCATTTTTACGGCACTCACCGCGTGCAATCACCTCACGGTCCAGCGTGGAGAATCCACTGCGCGTCCGGTCGCGACGACCGAAGAATTCAAACTCTTCTCTTTTGGTTTAGGGTTCATTCCGGGAAAACGACTACCCCGCGAAGAGGGAATTTGCCCGGCGGGACGAATAGAATCGATGACCATGTTTATGTCCGGGACGGACGTCCTTATCGCCACCGCGACCTTAGGCGTCTTCGTCCCACATCGAGTCAGCGTTGCGTGCTCGAAAACGTCTGCGTCCTTCCAATAATATTTTCTAAGGTACGTCTCCCGTACTCAAAAAAAATCCCGCCCTCCCGAAAAGAACTTTGAGCCTTTGCTTGACGGAGAGTGCATGGATTCATCGAACCAATCGAACGTGATTTCACTTCAACCCGGCGATTACATGATCCGCGAGAAGACCGGATGCGACGCTCTCTACATCGTCAAAGAGGGCCAGCTCGAAGTGTTTCGCACGACTCAGACGGGCGAGAAGATCCCGCTGGGCCTCGTCTCTTCCGGCCAATACGTCGGCGAGACCGCGTTGCTCTCGGGCCGCCTGCACTCGTCGAACGTCGTCGCGTTGACTCCCGTGAAAGCCGTGCGCCTCACGAAGGCTTCGATCGAGGCTCAGCTCGAAAAGGTTCCCACGTGGCTCGTCGCCCTGACCAAGGGCCTGATCGAGCGCCTGAACGCCACGAATGAAATCATGCGCCGAAACGGCTGGGTCGACGAAGGTCTGGCCGGTCGCTTGAAGGCCGTCGAAGACAAATTCAAAAAATAGCCGAAATTCGCCGATAACAAGAGTGCATGAATGCGGTATTGAGAAAATTCGTTCCGCGCGCGCCTCGCTACATCCTGCGTCCGCAGGATCGTAACGTTATGCGCTTCAGCCTCGAGGACACCGTCGGACCGGCGGGCATTGAGGAAACTCTTCTTTTGAATCTGTCCGAATCGGGAGCGGCGTTCCTTACGACTTCCGCCGCGCGAATCGAGGTCGGCGAGCGGATCAAAGTGGAAGTCCCAGTCCCGTCCGGGGAACAAATCGCCTGGTGGGCAAGGGTCGTTCGCGTGGAAGAGTACGAGCCCCGCAACTGGTTCGGAAAGCGCGACGCGTTCTCAGGCCCGACCCGTTTGATGGTCGGACTGCGTTTCGAAGATTTGCCCGGCGGCCACGCCAAAGCGCTTCGCAAAGGGATCGAACAAAGTTTCATCAAAGCCGTGCGCGAGCAACGCTACCGCACATGGAACTACTACCGAATTATATTTCTGCAGCATCTCCCGAAGTTTATCGCCTACGCCGCGCTCACCGCGCTGACGTTCTGGTTTCTCTATTGGATTTCGCTCCCGTCGGACAACTACGATTCGAAGCGCGGAGCGCCTTGGGGCCAACGCTTCAAATTTTAAAATCTAAAGGTTTCGCCGCGAGCTTCGCGCGCTCGAGTCTTCGCAAGAACTCGTTGCGGGCGATGTACTTGCCGCCGAATTGCTCAGTCAATGGAGTCACCATCTGAATGTCCATCCACTCGAGACCTTGAGACCTCAGGTACTCCACCATCTTCACGAGAGCGAACTTGCTCGCGCCGGTTTTCTTGAAAAACATGCTCTCGCCGCAAAATAGGCCGCCGACGTACACGCCGTACAAACCGCCGACCAACTCCTCCCCGTCCCAAACCTCGATACTGTGCGCGTACCCGGCCTTGTGAAAGTCGCGGTACGCGCGCATAAGCTTCTTCGTGATCCACGTGCCGCGCTGGTGAGGGCGCGCGACGAACGCACAGTTTTCCAAAACCTCGTTGAAGCACCGATCGAACGTGTGACGGAACGTCGTCTTTTTTAAGAATTTTTGAAAGCTCTGGGGAATGTGAAAATCCTTGAACTCCAAGACGCCGCGCTGATCCGGACAGTACCAAAGCGTCGGCAGATCCTCATGGGGCCACGGAAAAATCCCGAAGCTGTACGCCTCGAGCAGGCGCTCGACGCGCAAGTCGTCGCTCAGATCGATGATCCCTTCATCCAGCGCGAGCTTCGGATTCGGGAAGGAGCGCAGCTCGGTCGCGAAGAGCTTCATTGCGCGTTCTCCTCGCAGCGATCGCAGAATCCGCAGGGTTTGGTGTCGTCCCAGCCGAAGTACTTATAGATCTCGACTTTGCGGCACTCTCGGCTTCGAAACCATTGTACCAAGCTCATGAGCTTTTTCTGCAGCGAAAGCTTACGCTTCTTCCACAACTCGGGAGACAGGTCGGCCTCCTCGAGCTCGCGCACGAACTCGAGCTTGTCGAGCCGCCGGTGCGGAAAGCGAATCACGTTCCAGCGATCCAAAAAGCTGAGCGCGGTCTCCAATCGGTAGTCGCGCTTATTCTTAAAGCTCAGCTGTTCGCGCAGATCGTCCAAGCGCAAGACGTTCAAGCGATCTTTCCACGCCACCAGGAGTTTATACGTCGCGCGCACGAAGTCGGGATCCGGAGTCAGCGTCTCGATAAAGCGCATCTGCGTTTCGAGATCTTCCTGGTGGTAAAACAGCCGGCAGCGCGAGGGCTTGCCGTCGCGGCCCGCCCGTCCCACCTCTTGAAAGTAGCTCTCCAACGAGCCCGGAATCTCGAAGTGCGCGACGCCGCGGATGTCGGGCTTGTCGACGCCGAGTCCGAATGCGGGAGTCGCGAGCATCAGCTCGGCCGAACCGCTCAAAAACGCGCGGCCCGCGCGCTTACGCTCCTGATCTCCGCGTTCGCCGTGATAAATCTCGTGCGCGAAACCTTTCACCTGAAGCCATTCCGACAAGCGTTCCAAAGTTCCGATCAGCGTCGAGTACACGATCTTGGACCCCGCCGTCGCGCGCAGCCATTCCTCGAGCGAGGCCATTTTTTCTTCTTCGCCGTCGCATTCCACCGCCGAGAGGTGGAGATTCGGCCGCTCGACGCCCTCCCAAAGCACGCGCGCGCCGGCACCCATGCCCAATTGTTGAACAATGTCGTCCTGCACTTCGCGCGTCGCCGTCGCGGTGAGCGCGAGGACCTGCGGAGAGCCGAGGAGCTTGCGAATCTCCCCCAGGCGCGAATAGTCCGGGCGAAAATCATGCCCCCACTGGGAAATGCAGTGCGCCTCATCGACCGCGAGCAGGCCGACCTTGCGGCTCTTTAGAGCCTCCAGAAATTCCGGGCTGCGAAAGCGCTCGGGCGTGACGTACAGAAGCTTGATTTTCCCGGCCGCGACTTTCTTCAGTCGCGCCTCGCGCTCGCCCTTGCTCACGGCGGAGTGCACACAGGTCACGGGCCAGCCCAGCTCCCGGCATTTGGCCGTTTGGTCCTCCATCAGGGCGATCAGCGGGGAGACGACCAGGGTCAGGTCCTCCCCGGCGATCGCGGGCAGCTGGTAACACAGCGATTTCCCGGAGCCCGTGGGCCAAACCAGGAGGAGGGGGTGGCCCGCGCTCAAGAGCTCCAAAGCCTTGCGCTGAGGCTCGCGCAGCGGAAAGAACCCGGCGTCTTTAGCCAACTTTTCCATCTGCCCGACTTGCACCTGAATCTCCCTTGCCACCCTAAGGAGTCTCATGTTAACCCCATAAATTCACAAGATTTCCATTGTTTTTACAAGGTAGGACAAATGGCTGGCAAATGGACCCTC
>CAYPFC010000121.1:7168-8895 GCA_964409815.1 uncultured Pseudobdellovibrionaceae bacterium | reverse complement strand
CTGCGCGCGCTGGGGAAGCCACGAGTCCTTTGCTTCGACCGTGAACGCCAAGAACTGGCGCTCCGGATCCCATTCGATCGCCGAAACATCCAAGACCACGGGGTCGTCCCAAACGATCGAGTACGACCAGTCGTTGACCTTAATTCTCTTGAAGTCGAGATCCATGTACGGGGTGTGCATCCACGCATCGCGGTCCCCGTTCTTAACCAACTCATTCGTTTCGCGCTGATAGCCGTCCTTCTTCCACTCATAGTGGTAGTGCTTCGAGATCGGAATCTCGATAACCGCACGAGCGTGCTCACGTTGATTGGGGAAGCTCGGGTTAATTTCGTAACCGATCAGGGCGTCCTGCGTGAAACACCAGAAGATGTTCAAGTGAACTTTCTTAGGAACTCCATTGTATAGGAAGTATTCCGCGTATATACCGCGCTCGTCGATCGGTGCCCATGTCGCCATGAACTTCTGATCGGAGCAGGTTCCCGGCTTGAACTCGCGATTGCGGTAGAAGAACGATTTCTCAATCACCTCACCGTTGTTATTTTTTGCGGGTACCACCGTTGCGGGCGTGCGGAATTCGCAGCTGCTGGTTACTAAGCTCACGGCCGTGAGCGTGAGAGCGATCAGCCAATAGGCATTGGCCTTGAACAACTTCGCCATGAAACATTCCCCTGTTCTATGAATTGGTTCAGGCGAACGCTTGAGCAAGAAATGTGCACAAGTGTGCATGAAAATTCTTCCATTGCAGCGGTGAGCGCGCATTAACCGAAATTAAGATCAACTCATCCGGGGCCTTTCTGGGACCGGAACCCAAAAGATTTTGTTGTATGTGCAATTATAAACGACAATCCGTGCGCGCTTTGAATGGATGAAAGGTGGGCAGCCCGTTCTCACCATTTTTCCAAAACGGGCGCCAACGCCGCGGCGTACCTAGGGAATTCTCGGCCTCATATTTTGGGTCGGTAGCTCTTTGCGAGCTTCAAGAGCGATACGAGAAGCTCTTCGTACTCAAGGCCCGCAGCCCGAGCTGAAGATGCGAAATCCTCGCCGCGCGCGAGGTTCGGATTCGCGTTCACGTCGACGATGTACGCGCGCTCCGCGCTCACTCGAAAATCGAAACGCGCGTATCCGTTCAAGTCCATCAGCCGAAAAAGACGCCGCGCTTCGCGCGAGGCCGTCCGCGCGGCGCCTCCGCGATAGCGGATCGCGCGGATCCCGTTCTTCCGGCGAAGAACCGCGCTGAACTTCACGCGCTCGGTAGCGAATCTCTGCGGCGAGCTCAAACGCAAGGTCCACGGTGGAAACACTCGCGCCTTCTCATTGCCCATGATCGCTACGCTCACATCCTCGCCGGGAATGAATTCCTGAATGAGGACTTCTCCGGGCAGTCGCGCGCGAAGGCGACGAACCTCGCGGGCCGCCTCTCGCGCGTTGGTTACGCGATTCTTTTCCGTGATACCCATGCTCGCGTGCTCACGGTTGAATTTCACGAACGCGGGATACGAAATCGATTTTGGAATGCTCGCCCCGGTTACGAGAGCCGACTCCGGAGACAAAACACCCGCTCCGCGCGCGATCTGGCTGACCCAGTATTTGTTGCGTGAGACGATGAGCCCGCGCGGGTTACATCCGGTAAAGGGAATGCCGAGCGCCTCGAGCTTGGTGACCGCGTGAAAATCGAAAACACCCTCATCGCGGAACTCTTCCAGCAGATTGAAGACGACGTTGGG
>CAYPFC010000121.1:0-7158 GCA_964409815.1 uncultured Pseudobdellovibrionaceae bacterium | reverse complement strand
CGCGATCGAGCTCCCTCAGATCCGTTCTCAAGGCCGCCACTTCGGTCACGAAGCCGAGTTTCCGAAGGGCCAGCCAGACGTCACGCTCCGTGCCCGCGAGCGCCGGACGGCGGTCAGGGCGCAGATCGGGGTGCGTAAGCAGCATGACTTTCTGGGACCGTCGCATGCGGATATTCTTGAGCGGTTTGCGGCGGCGATCAACCTTTGCTACAACGTCTTCATGCGTCCATTCACGGAAGAGCGCGTGCCGCGTCCCACAATCGAAGAAAATCTGCGCCGCTTGCTCGAAGCGGGCGAGATCGATGTCGAAATCGGCGCCGGACAAGGCCTCCATGCGATCCGTTACTGCCAGACGGAGCCTGGAAGGAAGTTGCTCGCGATCGAGCGCACACACTCGCGCTTCGCAAGCCTCAAGCAGAGGAAATCGAATCATCCGGATCTAGAGAATCTTTTTGTCCTTCATGCGGACGCCGTCTCGGTATTCACGCACGCGCTTCGCGACGAGTCCGTCAGGCGGGTTTTCTTGCTTTACCCGAACCCCTACCCCAAGGCCAAACAGTCGAATCTGCGCTGGCATAACATGCCCTTCATGGCGAGCCTTTTGAAAAAGCTCAAATCAGGCGGCGAGCTCATTCTCGCGACGAACATCGCCGGGTACGCGGACGAAGCGGTTGCGCGCATGACCAGCGATTGGGGCTGCATACTCGCCTCGCGCGAGCTCGTGACGTCGCCCCGGACGCATTTCGAAAAGAAATATCTCGAGCGCGGAATGGATTGCTGGAATCTTACGTTTCGCAAGAACTAGACCTTGTCGCCCCATAAATTGAGACTACAATAAGTCATGCTTACGCAGCGCCTGCATCTTTTCTTCTGGTGCATCTCGGTGAGTCTTTTCGCCTTCGTCATTCTTAATTTCTGGAATGACCGGAACGCTCCGCTTTACCGAAAGTTCGAGTCCAAATGGGCCCAAGACGTGCAGCTTCTCGAATCCAGCAAGAAGGTGCACCCGGGCTGGTTCGAGACGAAAGAGATCGAGATCATCGGCGGCACTCCAGAGACCAAGGCGTGGCTCAAACGCATTCAAGCGCCTCTCAAACCGAAAAAGGAAAAGGACGGCTCCTACAAGCTCGAAATCCTTACGGTCGCCTGGGAGGAGGAAGGCAAGCGCGGCGCCCTCGTGCAGTACAATCTTGTCGATTTAAAAACGCAAAATATGGTTTGGGAGCTCGGACGTACTCTCATCCTGAGTCAACCCAAGGACGCCAATCCATTTCAAGCGTTCCTGGAAGATCTGCGTCAATAGCTGTTCACCCACCCAATACTTGTTACCGTTCAGGGATGCTCCGCCTCGCCGCTCTCCTTCTGATGTCGCTCGTGTTCTTGGGTTGTACGAAGACACGCGACGAATTGGGAAGCGAGGGAAATCCGATCAAGTTCTTTTTCGTGCCCTCCGTCGACGCGAAAATTCTGGAAGACACGTCGAAAGCGCTAAAGTCCTACCTGGAAGCAAATACCCCGTACAAGTTCAGGATCTCGATCCCTGCGAGCTATATCGCCGTGGTGGAGGCGTTCGGTACCAACCGCGCCGATGTCGCTGCGATAAACACATTCGGATACGTGCTCGCGCACGAGAAGTACGGCGCGGAAGCGCGTCTCGTGACCGTACGCTACGGAGAGACGACTTATAAAGCGCAGTTCCTCGCGCGCGAGGACGGCAAGATCAAGCGTCTTGAGGATCTTAACGGTAAGAAAATCGCCTTCGTCGATCCCGCCTCCGTATCGGGGTACTTACTGCCCTTGAAATATCTGAAAGACCGAGGCATCAAACCGAAGCAGCACATGTTCGCCATGCGCCACGACAACGTGGTTTCGATGATCTATCAGGGTCAGGTCGATGCGGGGGCGACGTTCTGGTCTCCGCCTGCCGAAAACGAGATTCAGGACGCGCGTAGGCTCGTGCGCGAGCAGTACCCTGACGTTGAAAAGAAAATCAAAATCGTCGAGCTCACCTCACCCATACCAAACGATCCCGTCATCTTTCGCAAAGAAATGCCCGAAGAAATGAAGCGTGAGATCAGCGCGGCGCTCGTCAAATTCGCGGCGACTCCCGAAGGACTTGAAGTTCTTAAGAAGCTGTCGTCCGTCACCGGGCTCGCGCCCACGACCGACAAGGATTACGATGCCACGCGCGCGGCGGTAAAAGCCCTAGGCTCCGCGGAATCCGAGTCAAAAAAGTGAGCACATTACTTTCGGTAAAACATCTCAGCAAAACATATCCGAGCGGGGTTACTGCCTTAAAAGACGTAACGTTCGACGTGCGCGAAGGCGAGTTTCTAGTCGTTATCGGCCTGAGCGGCTCGGGCAAATCGACGCTCTTGCGCTCTATCAATGGATTGTTGAAACCCACTTCGGGCGAGATTTATTTCGAAGGGCGACGCGTAGACGGCCTTAGCGGCGCCGCCTCCCGCGAAGTTAACCGTCGAATCGCGATGATCTTTCAAAACTTCAACCTGATTCCGCGCCTGAGCGTCGAGAAAAACGTCCTCACGGGCCGGCTCGGCCATATGTCGGTCGCGGCGAGTGTTTTCGGCCGTTTTTCACCACAAGATCGGGAGCTTGCCTCCCGCTTTCTATCTCTCGTCGGGATTGGCGAGAAAGCCGCACAGCGCGCCGATCATCTGTCCGGGGGCCAGCAACAACGGGTCGCGATCGCGCGTGCGCTTTGCCAGGAGCCGAAACTGCTCCTTGCGGATGAGCCCGTCGCGAGCTTGGATCCCGCGACCGCGCATACGATTCTGGATTATCTGCGCAAAGCCAATCGCGAGCTCGGCGTAACCGTAATTTGCAACCTACACTTTTTAAGTTTAGTTCGCGAGTACGCGTCGCGGGTTATCGCTTTGCGCGCGGGCGAAATCGTTTTCGAAGGCTCACCGGCAGAAATTGATAAGGAATGGTTCAAACGAATCTACGGTGAAGACGCGAGGGATATCCATGTCGGTTGAGCGCTCACGGAGTGCGCGAAAGTTTATCTTCGATACGGGCGCGGCCGCTGCCACGCTCGCTTTGCTCTACTACTTCGCGGTCATTTTCGGCCAACCCGGGTACGATCAAGAGTTCTTCGAGCTTCACTTTTCGTACTTTGCGCTCATGGGTTTGGCGTTCATGGTAATTTCAGCTCTGCTTTCGCTGCTAAGCCACAAAATGGGAGCGATGACGATCGGGGAGGTCTTATTCGCGAGCCCCGCGCGCAAGCTCCAGGCGGCGGCAACACCACTGTCGGGATCGTTCTGGTTCTGGCACGCCGTTTTGCTTTTCGTCCTCGCGCTCACCGCGAGCCTCATCGTGACTGAAGCCTCAATGCGTGAGCTTCTCGACCAGGATGGTCTGGGTGGCGCGCTCAGGCTCTGGCAAGGAATGACCGATCCTAATTTTTCGCTGCTGCCGAAGGCGATCATCGAAGCCCTCGAAACCATTTTCATCGCATTTCTCGCCACCACGCTCGCTGTTCCCATCGCATTCTTTCTCGCTTTCTTCTGCGCGAAGAATTTAATAAGCCGGTCTTGGGGATTTGCCCTCTACTCGGCTCTCAGATTGTGGATGAACGTATCGCGCTCCGTGGAGCCGTTAATATGGGCGCTGATCTTCACCGTGTGGGTCGGAGTGGGTCCGTTCGCGGGAATGCTCGCGCTTATGATTCACTCGGTCGCTTCGCTCGTGAAATATTACTCCGAAATCATCGAATCCGTGGACGAAGGGCCGCTCGATGCCGTTCGCTCGACGGGGGCAAGTGAGATTCAAGTTGTGTGGTACGCGGTGGTTCCACAGGTCGTACTGCCCTATATCGCGATGACCGTCTATCGCTGGGATACGAATGTACGAATGGCGACGGTCATTGGCCTCGTGGGCGGCGGGGGAATCGGAACTCTGCTCATTCAATACCAGGGCCAGGCCATGTGGGCCGAAGTCGGCTGCATTATCCTGGTTATCGCCGTGATCGTGTGGCTGATGGATACGGCGTCCGCGTACGTGCGTGAGGCCCTTAAGTAACTTTCAGCTTTTCGACCTCTTTCAAGTACTTCTTAGTGGCCTCGGGCAACTCACGCCAAAGCTTGATCGCGAAGAACAACCCAAGAAGCGTGAAAGGAAGCAAGAACGAAGGCCAGTACATCCATGTCTCGTGCACGATAATCGCACCGAGCACGAACTCCTGAAATGAGGATCCCAGCTTCGAGAATCCGTCGGCGACGCCGGTCGCAGTCGCCGCGGCTTTGCGTCCACCGAAGTCCGCGGTGGCAGTGCCCGACATGATCGAGTGCACGCCGATGACCGCCATCATGATGATCAACGCGCTCACTCCGACGACCATCGGATTATTGCCGATCGTAAGGAGCATGCAAAGGGCGCAGATAAACATGATTAACTGCATGATTCCCGCAACGGGAGCGCGGCGGGAGTGGAAGAAACGATCCGACGCCCAGCCGGCTAGAAATGCCCCGAGGATTCCGGTGACCGCCGCCCATAGGCCCCAGTGCTTAACGATGGATTCTACGCCCAAGCCCGTGTCGCTCGCGTAGAGGCGGTACCACTTCATGACTCCGTCTCTGAGCACGCCGGACGTGAACTCGATCACGCCGATCATCAGCAACACGCGGTTCGTGAACACCGCCTTGAGCGTGTCCATGTAGGAATCGAAGCCCATCGATTGACCCGCGGAAGCGTCGTGAGTCTCAAGTTTCGAAAATCCGGCCTGATCCGGCGAGTCCTTGATCAATAATAGATCGATCATCGCCCATAGAATCAAAAGCCCCGAAGGAATAAAGAAGACGAGCCAGTACGCCGGAACGGTCGAGTCCTGAAGGTTGAAAGCCCATTGGATCAGATCGCGAAGCGGTCCCTCTGAAATATCCTTTCCGCTGGGAACGGTGACGCCCGGAATTCGAGCGGCATTAATGATCGCCTCGGTCCAGTCGAAGGCGAAATAAACACCGAGGGAGATCAGCGTACCGAAGATCGCACCGAACGTTCCGCGCTCACGAACGTGAAACCAAAACGACTTCACTTTGATCGTCGAAATGGCACCGAAGCTTTGGAAGAACATATTGATCGAGTAAAAGATCGAAAGCAGCAGCACTAGATTGAGCGAGGTGTCTCCGTGAAGATGCAAATAAAGAATCCACCCCATCGCGGTATTGCAGATCGCGGCGCCCAGGGCGGCCATGATCATCCCCTTTTTTCCCCCGATGCGGTCGATGAGCGGACCCGTGAAAAAGAGCGCTGCCGCGTAGGCCATGAAGCCCCAGCCCGAAACATAGCTCTTGTCCACTTTCGAGAGCACGCCCGCAGTCGCCAGCGTGTCGACGTTGTAGCGAGCCATATAAATGAACGCGTAGGTCATTCCGAGAGGGAACCAGCTCAAGAACCGTCGCCACATGAAAAGGCGCGTGTGCTTGAGAGGATTGCGCATAAAATAAAGCGTGATGATGTACGTCAGCAGAGCGCTTACGACGGCGAACTGAACCATTCTTTCCCCCGATGGAATCTTTAAGTTTCTAGCGGATTTTCCAGAGGGAACGAAGCTGGAATTCGGTTAGGGGCCGCACCGCGGCTCACGATCGAGCCGCGCATACGCGCAAATGCATTAGGTTCCGCGACAAGAGTCCGCGACGTCCTGGATCTCCGAAATGCTATCACAGCCGAAGACACCGAGGCGTTGGCATGTCGATTCGATGCAGCGACTCGAAACGTCGCGGCACGCGTCGCCCACGGCTTGAAGCTCGCCGATGCTATCGCATCCAAACGTACCCAGCAGGTCGCACGCGATATTCATGCAACGACGCCCGTAATGACCGCGGCAAAGATCGCCGACATCTTGGATTTCGCCGATGCTGTCACATCCAAATGTCCCAAGCCGATCGCAAGAGGCCTGGAGGCAGGCGCCGTTACGGTTCCCGCGACAAGCGTTTCCTACGGCACGAAGCTCATCCAGGCTATCGCAGCCAAAGGCGCCCAATTTTTCGCAGGCGATATCGCGGCACGATTCACGAATCGCTCCCTCATCTTCCTCGCGATCTTCGCATTCTTGTTGGGGATGCGGATCCATTAGCGATTGAACGGTTGCGATCGCCGATTTTGCCGTTTGTGCGGCATAGAAATCAGAAACTAGGTTGTCGATATGAGCTTTCGAAAAATCTCCACCGAATACCGGACCGGAAAACGCGAGCGAAAGTATCACTAAAAGCGTGCGCATAGATTTCCCCCTGCGCGGATAAGATCACACGGCGATTTCGACACGCAACCGCTGACGCCGGGCTAAGTTTTCGAGAGAGATACAGTTTTAAAATTAATTTTGAATATAGGATATTCGCCCATCGCCAAATTCCGGGCAAAAAAAATCCCGATCAATTTCTTGATCGGGATAAAAAAGAGCTGGCATCGTGCTACTCTCCCACAGTGTCACCACTGCACTACCATCGCCGCTGGCGGGCTTAACTTCTGAGTTCGGGATGGGATCAGGTGTGGCCCCGCCGCTAAAGACACCAGCAAAACGGAATCTTCAAACGTTGAATAGCATTATCTAGAATTGGCTCTGTAACTTGTTAACTGCTCAATTTAAGTCATTCCTAACAAAGTAAGTACGACTTTTGAAAAATCATTTTCTCCGCTCCGAGCGACACTGGTTTCGACTTATTCAGCCGAAGTCAGCGTGCATTCGCTATTTGGAGAGAAAAAAATGAAGAAGCCTCACGACCAATTAGTACGGCTCGGCTGAATCGGTTGCCCGACTTACACCCGCCGCCTATCAACGTCCTAGTCTCGAACGAGTCTTTAGGGGGCCGAAGCCCCAGGGAAATCTAATCTTGTGGTTGGCTTCCCGCTTAGATGCTTTCAGCGGTTATCCGTTCCAAACATAGCTACCCTGCGATGCCGCTGGCGCGACAACAGGAACACCAGAGGTTTGTCCATCCCGGTCCTCTCGTACTAAGGACAGCTCCACTCAAATTTCCTACGCCCACAGAAGATAAGGACCAAACTGTCTCACGACGTTCTGAACCCAGCTCGCGTACCTCTTTAAATGGCGAACAGCCATACCCTTGGGACCTGCTTCAGCCCCAGGATGAGATGAGCCGACATCGAGGTGCCAAACACCGCCGTCGATAT
>CAYPFC010000120.1:0-8942 GCA_964409815.1 uncultured Pseudobdellovibrionaceae bacterium | reverse complement strand
GCTCGCGATCTCTTCGGCGTGAGCGGTTTTGATCGCCGCGATCTCTTCCGCGTGGGCGGTCTCGAGCTCCGCGATCTCTTGCGTGTAAGCCGTTTTCAGTTGGCTGATCGTGATCTCGAACTGCGTTTCCTGCTCGTCCAGTTTGTCGTCCGTGCGCGCTTTGATCTTCGTGATCTCGGTCTCGTTCTTCATGCGGGTTTCGGTCAGCTTACGCTCGAAATCGGCGCGTTGGGTAACGACCATCTCGTTCAAGCCCTTGATCACGCGTTCGTACTCCGCGCAAGTCTTGCGAAGGTCATACAGTGCGCCGTCCAGGCCCTTGTCCTGCATGCGCAGGGCTTGGAGCTCTTCTTCTTTTTCCTTCTCGGAGCGCGAAACGTTGGCTAGGACGTTGAGCTGACGGCGCATCGCCACGCGGAGCGCTTCGGCCTCGCTTTTCTCCTCGGCGGCTTCTTTGCGCGCGAGGCTCACGGCCGCGTCACGCTCTTCTATTTGGGCGCGGAGCTTGCGGATCTCGGCGTCTTTTTCCATCGCTGCGGCCGACATTTCGGAAATACGCGCGAGGTACCGACCCGTCTCATCCTTCGCTTCGCGAGCGTCCTCGCGGGCATCGAGCGCGGCTTTCTGCCAGTTCGTCGCATGAGTCTGCATGCCCTCGGCCTGAGCGCGCCACTCGGCGATCTCGGCCTCGCGGTTACGGATCGCGCGGCTGGCTTCCTCCAGCTGCCGGGCCTGTCCCATGATCACTTTGCCCTGGGCGGAGCACTCGCCGTCGAGGCGCGCGCTTTCGCGGGTCTGGGCGGCCAGCGCCTCGCGAATCGATTCGATTTCTTGGGTCAATGCCCGATTCGCTTTCTCAAGCGCGGCGTTTTCGCCGGCCTGGGTTTGGCTCGTGCGCTGAGCCTCGGCCATGTATGTTTGCAGGGCGCGCTCGATGGTCGCGCGATCGGTTTGCTCGCGTTGGGCGGTCGCGCGCCAATGTGCGATTTCCTGTTCGAGCGCAGCCACCTGGGTCGCAAGACCGGTCTTTTCGCCTTCGCGCTTTTGAATCTCCGTGCGCAGGCGCTGGATTTCGACGTCGGCGGCCATCGCGGCCTCGCTCAGCTCTGCGAGCTGGTTCGCGAACTCACCGCCCGCGCGAGAAAAGTTAGCGGCGATCTCTTCAGCGTGACGCTCGGACTCGAACTTTTCGGCTTCCAGGCGCTCGATTTCGATTTGGCGCTCCTTCAAGACGGCCAATGCGGCGTCAAGGCGCGTGGTGAGGTCTTCGCGCTCGTCCTCCAGCGCGGCGATCTGTTTCTGCGCGGCGATCGCCCGCTGGCTTTCGCTTTGCGCCGCGGTTTGCGCGCGCTGAATCTCTTCGGTCAATTGCGCGATCGTTTGCTCAAGACTGCGTTTGATCTCGCCCTCGCGCTTAAACTCTTGCAGGCGCTTCGTGTATTCTTCCTTGATCTGAACGATTTTCGCGCGGGCTTGGGTTTCGATCGCCTTGCGTACGCGGGCGGCTTCGGCTTTTACGGTTTCGATATCTTGCGTGAGTTGCGCGATCTGCGCTTTGAACTGCGTGCTCTGCGCGGCCTTCGTGCGAATTTCATTCTGGAGGGTATCGATTTCGTCCGCGAGCTCGGCTTCACGATTGCGCAATCCGCGCAATTCGTTCTCCGCGGTCCAACCGATGTCCGCGATCCGCTGAAGCTCGGCGTTGCGCGCGCGCAATTGCTCGTTTCGCGAGCGAAGTTGCTCGATCTCCGCGAACGCGCTCGCGCCGCTTTCCAAAAAACTCAATTCAGGTTTGGTGTCGGATCCTGCCATGGATGCGTACCCCCTCGATATCTATTCGGAAAGGGGCGGTCTCACCTTGAGACTTGAGAGACGAACCGGACTAGAGTCCTTGACGCTGGGGAAGTCCGCCGGGAGTCAGCGGCTGACGTTCGGCCAGGGCGATCTTGGCGCGAACGCCGAGGAGCGCGCTTTCCACGCTGAGAGCGTCGGCTGCGAGGATCTGTTCGCGTTCTCCCGCGACCGAGCGCAGGGCCATGGCCGAGTTTTGATCGGCATGAAGCTTAGAGATCCGCTCCCCCACCTGCTTCAGCGAAAGGTAGAGCGAGCCATAGTAGAAGTCGCGCGTGAGCGCTTCGGGCGTCCACTGCGCGAACAAACCGTCGATTTGGTTCTGCAGCCCCACCCAGTTCTTATGAAACGCGGACCAATCTCGGCCGCTCTTGAACTGCGTGTTCGTATCGCGCAGTTGTTTCGCCAGGGTTTCGGTGAACTGGCGGATTTCGTCGAGCTCGGATTGGGCGGTGACCTTCAAACGCTCGTGGTAGAGCTTGAGCTTCGCCTCGTAATCGCGGTCCTTCGGTCCTCCCAGGAATAGCGTGCGCTTGGCAACGATCTCGCCCTTGTGACGGACAAAAACGTGGTACTCGCCGCGCGGAAGCCGCTGACCGTTCTCAAGACGAACGCCTTGCGTGCGGGCGAATCCCCGCTCGACTTTTACGCTCACGCGCGCGTGCGCGTTGAACGCGTCCACCAACGTTTCCGCGATGCCGAGGACGTCAAACTCCAACTTTGAGCCGTCGGGAAGATTCGTGCCCACGTAAAAGCGCGGCTCGATGATCGATCCGGGCACCGCCGCGATCGCGACCGAGGTGCCGACGCGCTCGTAATTTTGCGAGGCCGCGTTTTTCAAATCGATGTACTCGTCGGCGCTGATGTCCTTGAGGATCGGGTACGCCCGCACTTCGAAATTCAAAAGCGTAAAATAGACCGCCAGGCCGAGGATCGCGACCACGGTGCCCGCGAACACCGCAAGTCCCGTTCGGGACGATGTCTTCTCTTCAACCGCGGGCCAGTTCCATTCGGGAACAGCGGCCCAACTCGGAGCCGCGGCGGGAGGAGCCGCCGATAAGGAACCGAGCGCTCCCTGGGTTTTCAACGCGCGCTTAGCGGCTTCTTCCAGCGCCGCCGCCTCGATCTCGTCGTCAAACTCGGCCTCAATCAGCGTGTCCGATTCGCTGTCCAGGAAATCCAGAGTTCCGTTGAGCGCGGGATCGTCGACTTCGAGCTGATCGTAGCGCGCGGCCGCTTCACTCGCGGCCTTGAACGCGTCGATCTCGGTGAAGGGGCGCCAATCTTCCATCCCCTGTTTCCACGCTAAGCCTTTCGCCGGAAGTGCCCCGTGCTCAAGCGTTGTTTGGATAAGCCTTTCGGAATAAGGCCCGCGGTATCCCTGACCGAGATACACGAACCATTCTTTCGAATGTTGAGAGGACGGATTCGACATTAAGAATAGTATAGATCCGCGCGCGGGATTCCCAAAGACGAGCGTGGAAAAGCCCGCCCGAGGGCTGAGCCGGCCCCGGGCCTTAGGTCCTGCGGGTTACGGATCGAATACTCGCGTGCAGTCGGTTCCGAGCATTTCGGCGGCGAGCGCGAATGGATTGGCCTCGCTATCGTCGTACGCGTTCTGCATGGCGGAATCCGCGCACGTTAGGGCCTCGACTTGCGTGCGACAGGCGTCGACCCCCGCTGGGTCCGCCGGCCGCGCTCCGGTGTAATCGTTGATCAGCAGGTCACCGAGCTTGGGCGCGGGAGTTTCGTATGCGCCGAGCTTAGGTGCGAACTCGGTCATGTCCGGAATCGCGTTCTTGCAAACGTCCGCGAGCGCTTCGGGATGGCAGGTTTCGATCTTCTTACAAATTTGCTCCATCATCGCGAACATCTTCGAGATCGGCTCGCCATGCGACGCGTTCGGGCTGTTCGGGTTACCGGTACCGGTTCCCGCGAAGGCGCAGCCGACCATTACAAGAGCAAGAGTGACGACGATGAGTTTCTTCATGATGGGTCCTCCCAGTCGCTGAGGGGAAAGAGCTGCAGGTTAATTTGATAAACGGTATCGGCGGGAGCTTGGTCTTCTTCCGCGATGGTCAGAAGTTGTTGGCGAAACTCCTGGATCATCTCCTTGAGCTTCGCGGCCGTCGCCTTAGAGACCGGAACGCACGCCGCGGAAATTTCACGACGCTGCCGGGGAACGTCGTCGATTGAGCTCGCGGCGAGACTCATCATTTGCTTATGGTAGCGGACGATCGCGCTCGAGCTGACTTCGTTCGACGTCGTGACCGTGCGCTGGGCCTGTGTGAGCTTTCCGTCCGTGCCGCGCACGAGTAGCCCGAGCGTTTCAAGATCGCGCAGCGCCTGGGCGGCCCGGCCCGCGGAAATCCGCGGGCGAAGGCGCGCGGCGATCCACTCGGGATTTTCCTCGAAGCCCCCGACGCTCGCAAGCTCGCGCACCGGAATGTAGTACCAGCACGCGTAGTAGGCGTACTCCGCCTGCTGAAGCGGATGAATTTTAAGAAACGATTTCGCGCGCATCATGGCCTGCGCGCTGGCCGATTTCTCGCCCGCATTTTTGGCTTGGGTGAAATGCACGAGGTGCTTGAAAAACTCAGTCTCGGTTTTATTCAGTTTTAGGGCCACAGCGAAGCGTGGAATGCTGAGGTCGGAAAGATTGCGCTGCCCTTCGATCACGAGCTTCAGAAAGTTCGGCGAGCGGAAACCCGCACGCTGCGCGAAGTAGCGGAACGAGAACTGGCGGTGGCTCGCTTTAAAGTGGTGATACATGTCGTCCAGAAATTTTCTGGCGTCGGTGTATTCAAAGATGTTCGGCCGCGGGGCCAGCTTGAGTGCTTCCATATTCAAGTAACCTATCGACGCTTAAGGAAAATTCTCGAGGCCGGATGGCGCGCAAGTGTATTCTCGCGGTATTCCATCCGGCCGATACCAGGACTTTAGTTTGTCGCGAACACGTCGGCACAGTCGTTTTCGACGCCCGTGAATCGAATCTCACGAAAAACGGCGAAATCTTTTTCAGGTGAGTGCAGTTTAACTCCAGCGATCGATACGCTCGCGAAATTTTCGCCCACGCGCACGACACGGCTTACGTCTTTTGTCGGGACCGAGTAGCTCCACCACATTCCGTCCGCCTGCTGCCGGCGGCAATCATCGGGCAACCACTCCCAGTGAGTGAGCCGCGCGACGGGCTCGAGCGATGCTCCCGGATTGATCACGAACGCGCCCGAGAACTCGATCTCGCGGGCGTAGTCCCAAGGCGAAGATGTGCGCGCCGGCTTCAGCAGTCGAACCGGAAGGGCGACGAGTCCCGTTTCTCGGTCTTCCGTGAACGCGTGGTGATCGACGCTCACGTCGGTATGGCTGAAGCGCGCGCCAAAGACTTTCGCGTCGATCTCGCGAACGCCGGCGGGATCGCTCACGTCGAAGAGCGAAAGCTTCACGCCACCGAGCCACGAGAAATCTCCGACATCATCGGCATCGTAACCCACGCCCAGCAATCGGGTCGTCGCGCCTGTCGCAATGGGATGCAGGTACGCCGAGAATCCCGGAACTTCGAGGCGGCTCATCAGGCGCGGCTTGCCCTCGCTCAGGTCGAACGCGAAGAGCGGATCGGTCCTTTCGAACGTGACGACGTAAGCCTTATCGTCTAGGAAGCGTACGGCGCGGATGTCTTCGTTATGGCCGAAGTCGTCCGACATCTCAGCGATGCTCAGATCGCAACCGTCCTGCTCGAGGACCCACAGTCGATTGGCCCGCGCGAGGTCGCGCCAGAAGCTCGTCGCGACGTAGAACTTCTCGGACTTCTCGTGAAACGAGAACTGATTGCGAAGCTCGCCGTAGACCGCGCCCGCCGCGAGGTACTTCGGCCCCTCTTTCGCGCGCCAATCGTACTTTACGACGATCTGACTGTTATAGAAGTCGTCGCTGCGCGTGCGTGCGTCCCAGAAGAACCACGTGTAGCCATGACCGATCATGTAGAGGTTCTTCGCCGTCACGTAGATGTCGCGGGCGTTGCCGTATTGTCCCGATGAAAATACGCGCGCGGGTCTCGCGAGGTCGATGCGGTGAATGCCAGTGATTGTGTTTGAAAAGTCGTCAACGACTGGACCCATGAGGTTCTCGCACGGAATTCCGACGTCGGAGTCATCGTCGACTCCCCGAAACGTCTGCGTGACGGTCAAAACTTGGCCGTCGCTCAAACGCGCGCTGACGAGGTAGCCTTGGAAACGATGTTCATACGCGAGCGCGAGTCCCGCACTTGAAATCTTATGTATCGCGACTCGCGTGGTGTCCGCATATTCCGCGAACGTCACGAGCTTATCGCCTTCGAGAAAAAGCTTGATCCCGCGAGCGCCGGGCATCGCGAGCGAGTCCTTCGCTTCAAGGCCGGGAAGAGCGATCATCTCGATCCGCTCGGAGCGCGCGACAAACATGTAGCGCGAGTCGAGCTTAACGATGTCAGGTTCGTCGATGCCGGCCTCTTGCACGTTGGTCGAGCGTGAGGGCTCGGACGCCAAGTCGGAAGAGAGCGGAATGACCTGCCGGTCGGCGCGCCATGTGTGATATGCGTTTTGTTCCTTATAAAATTTCGCACGGCGCTCGGAGCGCCACGAATTGTAGTCCTCGCAGCCGACGAACGACTTCCCTAGCGTGTTGAGTTACGGCAAAGGAAGTGAAACTTGCGGAGGCCCATCAGGACCGACGTCACGACTACATCCTAGGAAAATGAGCGAGAATGAGACCACGAGCAGAGTTTTCATGTGAACCTCCAAGTTCACGAAAACTATCGGGCATCAGATGTATTCAGTGTGTGCACGCACGACGGAATCGTATTCCATGCGTATTCGGATCATAAATTGACGAACTTTCGATTACCGGCGCTGAAACGTGTACCCGCCGTCGAACTCTTTCTGGAAGGCGACACCGTCGTAGGTATACCAACTGCCGCCCTCCATCGTCTGCACCAGGCGGCCGAACATATTCTCTTTGTCGGAGATCGCCTCCGGCAGGCAGTTGAACTTCTCCTCGAACGGCAACGTCTTCGGATTCGAGTACTCTTCCCAGCGCGTGCCGTTCAAGTACCACATGCGCAGGCGCCACGTCTTGTTCGCGCTCACGCATTTGGCGACGTCGGCCTCAAAGCGATGGTGGGCGACGAAGCCCGGCTTTCCGGGAAATTCTGTGGCCATCTCGAAGGTCACGTTTGTGCCCTGCACTTCGATCACAGTGTAACGCTCGGTGGAGTACTTTTTGTCATGGGCGTCCCGGTAATCCCAGGTCCAGGATTTGCCGGTTTTAAATTCGGAAGGATGAACGACGGGCGCGGTGGTATCGAAGAAAAGTGCGATTAGGAATTCCATGCAACCCTACTAGCACGGGTTGATTCTAAAATCGCAAACCTTTTTGAATTCAGAAATTTCTTTCTCGGTTGGATTTCTTTTCACGGACGTCCCGGCATCCAAGTACCGAAGACGCTCTCGCGGGCCACTTACGCGGCGTGACCCGGAAAATGGTCCTGGCACTAAAGAATATTCGCTGCGAGCTCGGCGAGCTCGGAACGCTCACCCTTCGTGAGCGAAACGTGGGCCGAGATCCTCTGCCCCTTAAAGCGCTCGACCGAGTAGGTTAACCCTGAGTTCGAAGCGTCGATGTAGGGATTGTCGATCTGGTAGCTGTCCCCGGTGAGGACGACTTTCGTACCCTGCCCCGCGCGCGTGACGATCGTCTTGATCTCGTGCGGAGTCAGGTTTTGAGATTCGTCCACGATCAGGTACTGATTGGGAATTGAGCGGCCGCGGATGTAAGTCAGCGGCTCGATGTTCAACATACCCTGATTGATGAGCTCCTGCGCGCGGCCCGCGGCCTTTTTATCGGCGCCGAGCAGGAACTCGACGTTGTCGAAGATCGGTTGCATCCAAGGGTTCAGCTTCTGCTCGACGTCGCCGGGCAGGTAACCGATATCGCGACCCATCGGAAAAATCGGGCGCGAGACCAGCAAGCGCTGGAAGCGGCCTTCATCCAAAGTTTTGTGAAGTCCGGCGGCCAACGCGAGCAACGTCTTGCCCGTCCCGGCTTTTCCGACCAGCGAGACGAACAGCAACTCGTCGTTCAAAAGCGCATCGAACGCGAAGCTTTGCTCCATGTTGCGCGGGTGAATGCCCCAAAGACTCTCGGTCGGCGAGATCAGCGGAACCACGCGGCCTTGCTTGCCGTCGTAGCGGCCGATGCCCGAATGATTCGGGTTCGCGCGATCCTTCATGATCAGATACTGATTCGCGAAAAGCTTGTGCTCCTCGCCGAGCTCCAGACCGCGATCCTTGTAAAACGAATCGATCTGCTGAGGATCGAGCTCGATCTCTTTCACGCCTTTATACATGTCTTCAAGGTGCGTATTTTCGGGATCGTAGTCCTTCGCATCGATGCCGAACACGTCGGCCTTAATCCGCAGGTTGATGTCTTTCGTGACGAGCTCGACTTCGCTCTTCGGGTGCTCTTTCTTCAAAGTGTATGCGGTCGCGAGAATGCGATGATCGGGGATGCTCAGGTTCATTTCGGCGGGCAAGCCGCTGAAGTGAAAATCCGAGATGACAAAGACGTAGGCCTTCGAGGTCTCCAGCTCCACGCCTTGCGCGAGCGAGCCCTTGTCCCTTAGCACGTCCACCAAGCGCGAGAAGTGACGTGCGTTTCGCCCGTTCTCGCCAAGGTCGCGCTTAAAGCGATCGATTTCTTCGATCACGGAAAAGGGAATGTAGATGTCGGAATTATGGAATTTATTGATGGCCATCGCGTCGAATAGAATTACGTTCGTGTCGACGACGACTTTCCGGTCACACCGTCCTGGCAATGTCATAGAGCGTAAAGCCCTCCTACACAGCCATATTGGAGCGCGATTTAAGCCTAAAGTATAGGAAAAATTCGGGCCTTACGGACGGCCGGCGGCCGCCCGCGGAAGGGCTGACGCCGCGCTTAGCGAGCGATGTTGGAGACGGTAATATCACCCGCGTCGCTTTGGAGACTGGCGCTAACCGTTTCGATGAACTTTACGAAGTGGTGCAGAGCTTGATCGTTGATCGTACCCTTCATGAAGT
>CAYPFC010000119.1:5675-9001 GCA_964409815.1 uncultured Pseudobdellovibrionaceae bacterium | reverse complement strand
GACCCCGATCGTCTTTTTCAGAACAAAGAAATCCTGAGATTCATTTTGGAATGCATGGAGGATCTGACGCCGAATCAGCGTGAGGCCTTTTCGCTGAAGGAGATCGAGCAGGAAGAAACGAAAAATATCTGTAATATTTTGGGCGTGAGCGCCCCTCACCTTGGAGTACTCATTTTTCGCGCGAAGGAGAAGCTCAGGATGTGTCTGGAAGGGAAGACGGGATGAGATGCAGGGACGTCGTTCGCCGAGTCGAATCGGGCGAGTCTGTCACATGGCGTATACGCCTACATGTCTTGCTTTGCGCGCCCTGCGCCAGATATATGAGCTTTTCCAGGCACTTAGGGCGGGTTATCGCGAGTGTGCGGGAGTCGACCCCGAGCGCATCCACGCTCAATCAGAAATTGCTCTCAAAATTCGGCGAGAAATTGTAATTTTCCGGGTACCGGTATCCCTAACTTGCATGGGAGGTCATCCATGCCGTCTCTGAATAAAGCATTATCGATCTTGGCGGTCGTCGCGACACTAGCGGCACTGCCGTTATTGGCGAAGGAGAAGAAAGTGGCGAACAAAGAAGAGCTCAAATCCAAACTGACGAAAACTCAATACGACGTGACGATGAACAACGGGACTGAGCGTCCGTTTCAAAACGAATACTGGAACGAAAAGCGCGACGGCATTTACGTGTGCGTGATTTCGGGAGAGCCTTTGTTCAGCTCGAAAGATAAGTACGACTCCGGTACAGGCTGGCCGAGCTTCACGAAACCGATTCGTAAAGAGAGCCTCGAGGAACGCACCGACCGTGAGCTCTTCATGGAGCGCACCGAGATTCGCAGCAAGGCGGGTGACTCGCACTTGGGCCATGTTTTCGACGACGGTCCGAAAGACAAGGGCGGTAAGCGCTATTGCATGAACTCCGCGGCGATGCGCTTTATTCCGAAGGAAGACTTGGCGAAGGAAGGTTACGGCGCTTATTTGAAAGATTTCGAAGGCGGTACGGATAAGAAACAAGAAGGCGGCGGCAAATGAAAGCCATCATCGTCGCCGCGCTACTGTTTGGCGCGTCAGCGCCGGTGTATGCCACGCAGAAGACGGCGATCTTCGCGGGCGGATGCTTTTGGTGCATGCAGGCGTCGTTTGATTTCTTGAAGAAGCGCGGAGAGGTCGAGAAGGTCGTCGTCGGGTACACCGGCGGCACCAAGGTAAATCCGACGTACAAGGAAATCGCGACCGGTAAGACAGGGCACAGGGAAGCGATCGAAGTCACCTACGATCCGAAAAAAATCTCGTACGAGAGGTTACTCGAATTTTTTTGGTCGAACGTGGACCCCGTGGATGCCACCGGTCAATTCTGCGACAAAGGCGAGCAGTACACGAGCGCGATTTTTTACTCGAGCCCCGAAGAGAAAAAGGCTGCTGAAAAATCGATGGGCGAGTACGCGAAGAAAATGAAGATTCGCGGAGCTGTTGCAACGGCGATCATCGCGGCGAAGCCTTTTTACGCAGCCGAAGAGTATCATCAGGACTTTTACCTGAAAAATCCCGAACGCTACGAAGAATATGTCAAAGGCTGTCGACGCTACGACCGACTCGAGGAAGTCTGGGGTAAGAAACAAAAACTGTAGAGTCTTCCGCGAGTCGCCTGGCGATCCTCCACGAGTGACCGCGGTAGCCAGCGCTCGTGGGCGTCGGATAACGCCCATTGAATTTGTTTACTCGCGGGATTATTTCCTCCGGCACAAAGCTCAATCACGAGCTTGAGGGAGGAAAATATGAAATTCGCAATTCTATCGTCGCTGTTCTTGTTCAGTGCTCTGGCGAGCGCTCGCCCTTTCACAGGCGACATGACGTGCTCGGAAGCGCGCGGACTCGTCCAAGCGAACGGCGCCATCGTAATGAACACGGCTTACCATCCGCAAGCCGGCTGGCTGTATGATCGCTTCGTCGCCAATGGCAGCTACTGCATGCACAGCGAGGAAACGCAGGCCGCATGGGTTAGAACCATGGATAAAAGCCATTGCTTTATCGGCTACACCTGCGTTCAAGATTCGAGCGGAGACGATTGATTAGGAGCCCGTACCGCCGCGGCCACCGCCCTTGCCGCCTTCATTCGGAAGCATGGGTGAAATGGCCGCGCGGATCTTTTGCGGTGGCAAATCGCTGAAGAGCAAACCGACAATGCGACGCGAGCGCGCTGAGGTGAGATCGCCTCCGCGCTCGCGCATCGCCTTATAAACCAGCTCGTGCAGGAGGAGCGCTCCGCGATCGGTGTTCGAAAATTTAGGTTCGTTCCAGAGCTCGCCGTTGATCAGGAGGCGGCCGTCATTCGTATAATTGGCGATTTGCGCGTAGTAGAGGTAGCCGGCCACGCAACTGGTGGGGGATGGTTTCACGCGTATTTCACCGTCGTCGATTTTGGTGAGGTCGGAGCCATCTGGAAGTACGATCACGCGCTCTAGAAACGCGTGGACGTCGCGCTCGATCAAGAGAGAGAGCTCCGGCACTTCGGCGCGAATGAACGCCACTTTCTGGCGCAAAATCTCCCACTCGTTCAGCTCACTCACTTTTGGGATCCTCAACCCGAACTCGGCTCGCGCCTCGAAGAGATCGACCGAGACCAACCAGCGCACGTCGTAGGTGGATTGCTCGCGGCAGATCCAGCCTCCGCCTCCGTTGCCGACTTTCGTTCCGGCCTGGGCGAATGCGGGTAATAGCAAAACGGCGAGAGCATGGAGTGCGAGTTTCACGGTGTGCCCCTTTCACTTCGAGTGATCTGGTAAAACTGGACGTTGAGCTGAAATAGCTCCTGACCCGGTACGGTTTCGTGCTCGCGATTGAACTTTTCGATGAACTCGCGAAGCGCGGCCTTGGCGCGCGGAACGTCGCTGAGGTTCATCGCGAGTGTGAGATTATTGAACTCGCGGCGATCGATCGGGAGCTCACGGAGCGCGGTCTGCGCGAGGGTCAGGTGCTGCGAGTGATTCTCCCGAATGGCTTCCGAAGAAACGTCGCTCGTCGTTCCAATGTCCGCGTCGTTGACGGCTTTCCAACCCTTGGGCGTGCGCTCGAGCAATCCGAGCGTGAGCAATCGCCCGACGGCGACTTCGGCCTCTTCGAGGCGGATCTTCAGGCGGCGGGCGATCCAGCCAAGATCGCCGCGAAATCCTTTGAGGTTCGTGAGCGACAAGATCGCGAAGTGGTACCACTGCGCGATGATTTGGAAGTTTTCGATCGAGAGCACGCGCGTACGCGAAGGCTGCAAGCGCGAGAGCCGCTGAAGGATGCGTCGGCGGTCGGCGTCGCTTTTCGCGTCCTCCAGCTCGACGAGC
>CAYPFC010000119.1:0-5665 GCA_964409815.1 uncultured Pseudobdellovibrionaceae bacterium | reverse complement strand
ATCCGATTCTTCGTTCGTCGAGTTGAGCGCGCGCGAGATCTGGCGCGCGGAAGTCACGCTGAGTTTTCCGCGACCGTTGAGAGTGCGCGAGAGATGCGACGGGCTCAAATCCGCGGCGCGCGCGAACGCTCGCATCGAGAAGCGGGGATTGCGACGAGTCTTCTCGTCCAGCACCGCCTTCAGATACTTGCGGTAATCATCAAAGAGTAAAACGGAAACGTTGAGCACGGGACGACTCTCACAAAACGCGTGTACGCGGTCAATACTATGGGGATCTTAGCGTTGCGTACAGGCAACGGATTCAATGTCCCACGGGTTGCGTGCGCCGCTCACCACGGATTATTTCCACGGAAAACCACGACAGCCCAATTACGGGCTCGAGTTATAGGGAGGAATTTACATGAAAACAGCATTGCTCATCGCGCTAGTCGCAATCGGCTCGATCGCACAAGCTCGCGTCGTCCGCGCCGTCTCGACGGATTTGACTTGCCGCCAGGCCGTTAATCTCTTGAATCATGAAGGCGTAGTTATCTTCTACACGGGCGTCGGCGAGTACGATCGTTACGTTCGCGGCGGCGGTCACTGCTTGGCTCACGAACAAGCCGTCAGCGCCTGGATCCCGACCAAAGATTCGGCGAGCTGCAACGTCGGCTTCGTTTGCCGTCCCGGCGACGACGAATAAATTGAATTTAAGATCTCGCTTGTTCGTAAAGCGGGAGAACTTTCGGAATGAGTTTTTCGATGCGCTTGATGCGTGTCGTATCCGAAGGGTGAGTGGAAAGGATCTCGGGTGGCTTCTTGCCGCCCGAGGCCTGACCCATTTTTTTCCACAGAGTTACGGCCTCTCGCGGGTCGTATCCGGCTCGCGCCATCAGCTCCACGCCGATGTCGTCGGCCTCCGATTCTTGGCCGCGCCCATGCGGAAGCGTGACCGCGACGGTGGTCAGTGCAGCCAGTGCGCCCGCGTATTTTTGATCGACCGCTCCGGTCACGACGAGCGCCGCGACTCCCAGTTGTTGAATGATCGCCTCGGACATTCTTTCGCGGCCGTGCTCGCGCAGAGCATGCGCGATCTCGTGCCCCATGATCGCGGCGATCTCGGCGTCGCTTAAACCGAGCTTCTCAATGATCCCCGTATAGAACATGATTTTTCCGCCAGGCATGCAGTACGCGTTGATCTCCTCGGAGGTGATGACGTGAGTCTCCCATGCCCAACCGGGCGCGTCCTTACGGAAGATCGCCGTGTGCGGAACCAAGCGCTGCATGATCTGCTGCACGCGCTGAACTTGTTGAGGATTGCGGTCGAGCGTGCCCTTTTGCCTCGCCTCGGCCTTGGTCTGTTCGTAGGCTTGGCCGGACATCTTCACGATTTGCGAGCTCGGAATCAGCATCAGCTGGCGGCGATCGGCGCCGACCTCGCCTTCTTTGGTAGAAGAGGCGCACGAGCTCAGGAGCGGGAGGAGGAGCGTGAGAATGTAAATTCTAGTTTTCATGCGGACTATACTAAGGATTAGTGAGACCAGACTCAAGCCGCGCGGCAATGGTCGCATATCGAGAATAGCTCGAGATTTCCGATATATATAAGATGAGGTCGAAAAGTACCGACCGCGGAATCGTGCTTTGGCTGCTCGCCGCATTGTTCGTCGAGACGCTCCTATTGCTTTGGCATCTGGACATCGTCTCGTTCGGAGCGCGTGGCGAACCCACCGGCGCGAAACTCGCGGGTCAGATCGTGCATTCTGAAAATGATTTGCGCCGACGAGGCGTGAACAGCCTCGTTTGGGAAAAAACCGAAACGAAAGAGAGCGTGTACTTTTACGATTCGCTTCTGACGCTCTCGCAATCGACCGCGCGCCTGGATCTGGAGCACGGAACCGAAGTGGAACTGTCGGAAAATACTCTGGTCACGATCGAGCCCGAGAATACGAAAGCCGGCGGAGAGATCCGCCTGAAATTCACGCGCGGAAGCCTGCAGGCGCGTAACCCGTTCCGGCCCGCGCAGATCGACGCTCCGGAGTTTTCATTGGCGGTCGGCGCGGGCAGCGATCTGCAGCTCCGCCAAGTGAACGACGGCGAGTTCGAGGTTCGCGTGAACAAGGGCGAAGCTCTGGTGCACGGCGCGAACGGCGAGCATCGCGTGAACTCCACGAGTTTGCTGCGCGTGAATCGCGGCCACGGCAAAACGTTCAAGCTCGAACAGGGATTGAAGTTCATCAAGCCGCCCTCGCGCAGGATTTACGTGCACGGAGACCGCGCGCGCGTCGCCCTCCAGTGGGATGGTCCCGTGCGCGAGCTGGTTCTGCAAAAGACCGGCGCGCCCGAGAAAGTCGAGCGCGTGGAAGGTGCGGGCGGCGAGCTCGAGCTCGAGACCGGACACCACCTGATTTATCCGCGCGACGCGAACGGAAGCACCGGCGCGCCCGTGGACGTCGAGATTTGGCGCGCTCCCACTCTGCACCTGATCACTCCGCTTCCGCGCAACCGCATGCGCACCGACGAGCAAGCGTTCTTCCTGTGGACGCGGCTGCCGGAAGCCTCAGGCTACGTCTGGCACGCGCGCGGACCCGCGGGCGTTCAGGAAGCCGAGGGGGTCGGTAACTCTTACTCGACCCGATTTGGCGTCGAGGGCGACGCGTTCTGGAGCGTGTGGGCTCTGGACAAGCAAGGCTTCCGCATTCCCCCCTTGTACGAGTACCCTCTGTATATCCGCGAGGCGCCGCTCGAAGCGCCGAAGTTGAAAACGCCCAAGCTGCGTCGACCGGCGAGCAAGGACGGACGTGGCGCGTGGCTGTGGAATCAGATCTTTCCGCGCGCGCACGCCGACGACGGGACCGACTTCGAGGCGGTCTTCGAGTGGGAGCAGGTCGAAGGCGCCGACGTGTACTGGATCGAAGTTTCCGAGACTCCCGATTTCCGTACGCCCATCGTGTCGGCGAAAGTCGAAGCGACGCAATTCGTGTGGGCGAAAGCAAAGAAGCGCATTTACTACTGGCGCGTGGCTTCGGGCGCGCGCGCGGGGCGCATGGGCCTCTTCAGCGAGCCCTCGACTCTCGAGCCCGAACAGCTCACGCAAGTGAGCGAGCCCCCGCCGGCGCCGCCGATGACGGAGGAAAAACCGGTGGAGAAGACGGAAGCCCCCGCGGCCGTCGCGGCACCGAGCGCGCCGGAACCCATCGTCGCCGAGGAAGACCTGCCGCGCGAGCACGAGCCGCACCGGGCGCGTTTCCTCTGGCGCGGCGGATACCAGGCCGTGCAGGCGAAAGCCCCCGAAGACGTGAGCGCGACGCTTTCGGGCGGGAGCGCGATTTCGTTCGCGGCCGAAGTCGATGCGGGCCTGGAGGGCGCGCGCTGGTGGAGAGTGAGCGCGCGCTATGCGAGCGCAACGTTCACTCCCGTGCCCAAAGACGATTATCCGTTTCAGGAGGACGTGTCGGTCATGAGCGCGAACGTGGGCCTGACGGCGATGCGCGCGTACTCGCCGTGGGGTTTTGGCCTGAACGCGGTCATGATGCCGAAGATCGAGCGCACGGGACTCGAGTCGATCGGCGGCGGAACGCAAGGCGCATTGGGCTTTCATCTGCAAGCGGTGAAACAAATCTGGCACTGCGAGTATCGCGGCGAAGCTTCGATGCTGATCGGAGAGGGCATGGGCGTGGGGATGTCCCACCGATTCTTGGCGAAACCCTGGAGCGAGCGCGGATTTTTACTGGGGGTCGAGCTCGAGGCGCTCTACTTCTTCGACAACAGCTACCACACGCTGACCGCCGACGGGTGGTTTCAGCTCGGCTTTCAGTTCTGACGAAGTTTTCGGTGGAGACTTAAATACATCAAAAAGAAAAGCAGCGGCAGAAGACCGCGCGTTCCCGCGCCCTTGTCGACGCGACCGCAGCCCGCGGCCTCGAGCTTGAAATTCTCGATCTTGTTCGAGGTGTAGGTGAGCGACGCGCCGTCGATCATCGTCGGCGTATTCACGTTCGACGTCGCGATCGAGATTCGTAGTCTTAAGTAGCGTTTCCCCGAGAGCGCCGCGAGGCTCGTCGTCCAGCCGGTGTCGTCGCTCACGAAGCCGTCGTCGCTTCCCGCCGCCTCGAACGTGAAGTCCGCGGACACGGGCGAAAGCGTGAGCGCCGAAACTTCGGCGCGCGATTGAAGAAGGTCGACCGCATTCGTGATCACGTACTGCGAAGCGCTCGAGAATTCGACGTTGCCCGGTACGACCGGAAGCTCTTCGGCCGGCGTGTAGAAGCCGATGCCGTTGTACGCGACGCTCGTGAACCAGCTGCGACCCGGCGCGCCCGCGGCACCGAGCACGGCCATCGAGTTCGTGCCGCCGGCGCCTCCCTCGGCCTGGCTCGCGCCGCCGGCGTCGTTGTTGTAAATATTGATCGTGCCGCCGACAAAGACTTTAACGCCGCCGCCGCCGCCACCGCCTCCGGGGCCGCCCGCGACGTTCGAATCGCCGCCGGCTCCACCGTGCGCATAGATAAATCCGGTCGCGCTCACGGGTGAGGTTCCCAGGTTGAAATCGCGTACGGCGTGAATGATCACCACGCCTCCTCCTCCGCCGCCACCTGCGCCCGCAGCGGCTGCGGTGCCCGAGCCTCCGCCACCGCCCGCGCCACCGAGCGTTCCGGTGAACTCGGGGTCGCTCACGCTGTCGCCGCCGAGCCCGCCGTTCGCGACCGACGAATTCGATCCGTCACCCGCCGCGCTCGTGGTGTTCCAGCTTCCGCCTCCGCCGCCGCCCACGGCCGCGCCGCCGGTGAAGTTTCCGCCTTCTCCGGGGCTCACGGCTCCGGCGATGTCGCCACCGCCGGCGCCCGCGCCGCTCGTCGTACCGCCGTTGCCTCCGTCGGCGCCTCCGCAGCGGCCTTGGCCTCCCGTTCCGGGCGTCGCGCCGACCGCGTTCGTGCCGTCGGCGCCCTGGCAGAGGATATCGCCCTCGATCGTCACGTCGGTCAAACTGTGAATGATCAACGGCTGATCGCCGATGGGTTCGATCGTCCAGCCCGCGGCCAAATGGAAATTCGTCACTTTAAGGATCGGGTAGGCGGAGAGGTCGAGGCGAATGATATTCCCCGAAACATCGCCGCCCACGCTGAAATTCGCGTACGTCGAAACATCGAAGGCTCCATGCGAGCCGTCGCCGACGTCGAACGGGAGCGGGGTGAATCCGGCTTTGTAGTTCATGACTTGTAAGGAAGGATGAACCATTCCGAGAGCCTGGTTCCAGACCGCGGTTCCGCTCGCGTAGCCCGCACGGGTCGAAAAGGTTTCGCTCACCTCCGCGCCGTGCGCGCTTATCGAAATGAGGAGGGCGAAAAGCGAGGTCATGACGCTTGCGTTTTCGATTCCGGCCCGTCGAAGAGCACTTGGAAGACCTTCTGCCTCAGGGTCTCGGCGCGGAAGGGTTTGACGATATACGCGTTCACGAGATTTTTCTTCGCCTTCGAGACCTTCATGCGCTCCTGCGATTGCTGGCTCGTCACCATGATAAAGGGGGTTTCGGCTCGCATGCGATTCGCTCGAACCGCGCGCAGGAACGTGAGGCCGTCGGTACGGGGCATCTCCCAGTCGCAAAGAATCAAATCGATGCGCGACGTGGAATCCACGAGCAACTTGAGCGCCTCGCTGCCGTCCGCCGCCTCGAGGAAGCGCGTGAAGC
>CAYPFC010000118.1:0-9220 GCA_964409815.1 uncultured Pseudobdellovibrionaceae bacterium | reverse complement strand
TGAATGCCGAAATAGACAATGGTGCACGTTTGAGCTCTCGCTCCGATTTGAAACGTAGCAGGCACCAGTATATGAATTGAGAGGGACTTCAAAATGATACTTCCTTTACTCGGTAAAACCCCACAAATCGGAGAAGGAAGTTTCGTCGCGCCCTCCGCCGACATCATCGGCGACGTCAAAATCGGAAAAGGTTGCTCGATCTGGTTCAACACCACCTTACGTGGCGATGTCATGCCGATCGTCATCGGCGATGAAACCAATATTCAGGACAACACGGTCATTCACGGCACGTATAAAAAGTGCGGCGCCGTTCTCGGCAATCGCGTGACGGTCGGGCACTCGGTCATTCTGCACGGCTGTAAGATCGGCGATAAAGTTTTGGTCGGAATGGGCGCGGTGATCATGGACCAAGCCGAGATTCCGTCCAACTCGATCGTCGCGGCGGGCTCGCTCGTCACCGAAGACGCGAAGTTTCCCCCGGGGCATTTGATTTTGGGTCGACCTGCGAAAGCCGTTCGGCCACTGAACGAGAAGGAGTTGGCGTTCCTCGACAAGTCCGCCGACAACTACATCGAGTATATGAGCTGGTATCAGAAATAACGGAAAGGATTCAAAAGTGGAAGACGTCCAAATCCCAATGGCTTTTACTTTCGACGATATACTGCTAATTCCGCAGTTCTCCGAGATCGTACCGACGGAGGTCTCGACCGACTCGGTCTTCGCTCGTGATGTCAGCTTGAGGATGCCGATCCTCTCGGCGGCGATGGACACGGTCACCGAGCACAAGATCGCGCAGATTATGGCGCAAATGGGTGGATTGGGGATTATCCACAAGAACCTCGATATCGAGGCGCAGGCCTTCGAAGTCGAGCGCGTGAAGAAATACGAAAGCGGAATGATCCTCGAGCCGATCACGCTGTCTCCGGAACATAAGGTTTCGGCAGCGCTCGACTTGATGCGAAGGTACTCGATCAGCGGCGTTCCCATCACGGTGAACGGCAAGCTCGTCGGGATCCTGACCAACCGCGATTTAAGATTCGAAACGAACGTCGACCAGCCGATCGCGAACGCGATGACCAAGCAAGATAAACTCGTCACCGCGCCCGTCGGCACCACGCTCACCCAGGCGAAAACGATTTTGCAAAAGCACCGAATCGAAAAACTTCCCGTGGTCGACTCTCAAGGCATGCTCAAAGGCCTCATCACCATCAAGGATATCGAGAAGGCGCAAACCTTCCCGCAAGCGACCAAAGACAAGCACGGCCGCTTGTTCGTCGGAGCCGCGATCGGTGTCGATCCGCGTTCCCGCGAGCGCGCGCAGGCGTTGGCTGCGGCCGGCGTTGACGTGATCTGCGTGGACACCGCCCATGGCCACTCGAAGAATGTGCTCGAGATGGTGAAGTGGATTTCGGCGAACTTCAAAGACGTCATTATCGTCGCGGGTAACGTGGTGACCGGCGACGGAACCAGCGAGCTCATGCAGGCGGGAGCCGACGTCGTCAAAGTGGGCGTCGGTCCCGGCTCGATTTGCACCACGCGCATCGTGAGCGGCGTGGGTATGCCCCAACTTTCGGCCGTTATGGAATGCTCGAAGGTCGCCAAGAAAAACAAGAAGTCGATTATCGCCGACGGCGGGATCAAGTTCTCGGGCGATATCGCAAAAGCCCTAGCGCTCGGGGCGAACTCGGTCATGATCGGGAACTTGCTCGCCGGCGCGGACGAGAGCCCCGGCGAAACGATTCTCTATCAAGGCCGCACGTACAAAGTGTATCGCGGCATGGGGTCGCTTGGCGCGATGGCGAAGGGCTCGAAAGATCGCTACGGTCAGACCGACATCACCGATCACGAAAAGCTCGTGCCCGAAGGAATCGAGGGCCGCGTTCCGTACCGCGGATCGGCCCGCGCGATCTTGCACCAGCTCATTGGCGGCGTAAGGAGCGGGATGGGCTACGTGGGTGCGCGCAACATCGAGGACCTGCAGAAGAAGGCGCGCTTTGTGCGCGTGACTCCGCAAGGTTTAAGAGAATCGCACGTCCACGACGTATCGATCACCAAAGAAGCACCCAACTACCGACTGGAATAGGAAGCAAATGGTTCAAGGCGGCGTCGTCATCTTAGATTTCGGGTCTCAGTACACGCAACTTATCGCGCGTCGATGTCGCGAGCTCGGGGTGTTTTCGGAGCTGATGCTTTTCGATACTCCGGTGGAGGAAATCAAAAAACGGAAGCCCGTGGGGATTATCTTAAGCGGAGGACCGAGCTCGGTGGACGAGCCGCAAGCGCCGCTAAGGGACGTCGAAGAGCTCTTAAAGATCGCGCCCGTTTTGGGCATCTGTTACGGCATGCAGCTCCTCGCGCACAAGCTCGGCGGGGTCGTTGAGCGCGCGAGCAAGCGCGAGTACGGACTGAATCAAGTTCAATGGAGCGAAAAGATCGCGCCGGTTCCGCCGTCGCAGAAGGTCTGGATGAGCCACGGCGACGTGATTACGAAGGCTCCGAAGGGCGCGCGCGTCGTCGCGAAGTCCTCCAGCGATCATCCGGCGGCGATGGTGAGCGATACGTTCTGGGCGGTTCAGTTTCACCCGGAGGTGGCGCACACGGAAGCCGGCACCGATTTCCTTAAGAGCTACCTTTTCGATTTTTGCAAAGCCCAGGTGAACTGGAATGCGCATCTCATCACCGACCACCTTTTGAGCGACATCAAAGCGAAGGTCGGAGGCGAGCGCGTGCTCTGCGCGCTCTCGGGAGGCGTTGACTCGACCGTGGTGGCGACTCTGCTGACGAAAGCCCTGGGCCGCGAGCGCGTGAAATGCGTGTTCGTCGACACGGGCTTGCTTCGTAAAGACGAGTTCGAGAACGTGAAGGGCATGTACGCCGAGCTCGGCCTCGACGTCTTAGGCTACGATGCGAAGAAGGATTTTCTTTCGAAGCTCGCCGGCGTGGCCGAGCCCGAGCAGAAGCGCAAAATCATCGGCCACACGTTTATTGAAGTCTTCAAGAAAGCCTTTAAGCAAGTCGGCGAATGCCAGTGGCTTGCTCAAGGAACTCTTTATCCCGACGTGATCGAGTCGGTGAGCCCGCGCGGCACGAGCGTCACGATCAAGTCGCACCACAACGTGGGCGGGTTGCCGAAAGATCTCGGTCTCAAGTTGGTGGAGCCGCTCCGCGAGCTTTTTAAAGACGAGGTTCGCCGCATCGGCGTCGAGCTCGGCATTCCGAAAAAATTCCTATGGCGCCATCCTTTCCCGGGGCCCGGGCTTTCGATTCGCCTCATCGGTCCGGTCAACGAGGAAGATCTGCACATCCTCAAAGAGGTCGACGCGATTTATATCGGTGAGCTCGAAAAGCACGGCCTTTACGAAAAAATCTGGCAGGCATTCTGTGTTCTTCTCCCCGTAAAAACCGTCGGCGTGCAGGGCGATAACCGCACTTATGATAAAGTGGTCGCGTTACGCGCGGTCACCTCGACCGACGGAATGACGGCCGATTGGTATCCGTTTGACGCCAAGTTCATGGCGCACGTTTCCAATCGCATCACGAACGAAGTTCGTGGTGTGAACCGGGTCGTTTATGACGTAACGTCAAAGCCACCCGGCACGATTGAATGGGAGTAGAATGTCCTTCGTCCATTTGCATGTTCACTCGCAATACTCATTGCTTGAGGCGACCTGTCGCCTAAAGTCCATCGCCAAGAAGGCGGCGGAACTGCAAATGCCCGCGGTCGCGCTCACCGATACCGGAAACATGTTCGGCGCGATCGAGTTCTTTTTCGCGTGCAAAGATAACGGCGTTAAACCGATCGTCGGCCTCGAGGTGTTTATCGCGCCGAAGTCGCGCCTGGTGAAAGGGGAGGATCGCGATGCGGCCTCTCAGCCCGCGCGGCGACTGGTTCTGCTCGCGCAAAATTACGCCGGCTACCAGCAACTCTGTAAACTCTCTTCGATCGGATACCAGGAAGGGTTCTACTACCGTCCGCGCGTGGATTATGAAGTTCTCGAAAAGTACTCGGACAATCTGATCGCGCTCAGTGCTGGACTCATGGGCGAGGTCCCCTGGACCTTTCAGAACAAGGGCGCCGACGCGGCGATCGAAAAGATTCAAAACTTTCAGCGTATTTACGGCGACAGGTTCTACCTCGAGTTGAACCGTACGGGCGTGCCGGCATGGACCCCGGTGAATCAGTTTCTGTGCGAAGCCGGCGAGAAGCTCGGCGTCCCGGTCGTGGCCGCGAACGACGTTCACTACATCTCGCGCGACGATCAAATCGCCCAAGAAGTGTTGATCTGCATCGGCACCAACAAGACCTTGCAGGACGAGAACCGCTTCCGTCTGGGCAGCGACCAATTTTACTTCAAGAGCGCGCCCGAGATGCGCAACCTTTTTAAGGATCTGCCTTTAGCGTGCGACCGGACCCTCGAGATCGCGGAAAGATGCGACTTAAAGTTTAACTTGAAGGACGCCAAGGGCGCTCCGATCTATCCGACCGATCCGGGCGTGACGTTGAAGGATGAAATCGCGCGCCTCGCGAAGGCGGGCCTAGAGCGCCGCTTCGAAGAGGCCGAGCATCGCGGTGAAACCGTTTCGGAAGAGAATAAGCCCAACTACTTTAAACGCCTCGAGTACGAACTCGGCATCATCGACAAGATGGGCTTCAACGGATACTTCCTGATCGTTCAAGACTTTATCGGCTGGGCCAAAGAGCAGGGCATCCCGGTGGGGCCGGGACGGGGATCCGGAGCGGGCTCGCTCGTCGCGTTCTCTTTAAGGATTACCGATCTCGATCCCATGCCGTACAACTTGCTCTTCGAGCGTTTTTTGAATCCGGAACGTATCTCGATGCCCGACTTCGATATCGACTTCTGTCAGGAGCATCGCGGACGCGTGATCGAGTACGTCACGCAAAAGTACGGGCAGCCCTCGGTCTCGCAGATTATCACGTACGGCCGCCTACAGGCGCGCGCCGCGATTCGCGACGTGGGCCGCGTGATGGGTATGACGTTCGCCGACGTCGACGTGATCTCGAAACTGATCCCTGAAAAACTCGGCATCAACTTGCAGGAAGCGATCGACACCGAGCCGCGCTTGAAAGAGTTGATGGAGACCGATCCGAAGATCAACACGATGATGGACCTCGCGCTCAAAATCGAGGGCCTCGTTCGTAACGCCGGCATCCACGCGGCGGGCGTCGTGATCGCCGACGGCAACATCATGGACCACGCGCCTTTATACCGTGGCGCGGACGGTGAGAACGTCGTTCAGTACGACATGAAGCACGCCGAGAAGATCGGGCTGATCAAGTTCGACTTCCTGGGCCTAAAAACACTGACTCATATTCAAGAAGCCTTCGATCTCATTGAGCGAAACCGAGGCAAGAAATTCACCGTGCAAGACATCTCGCTTAAGGATCCCGGGATCTTCGAGCTCATGTGCCAGGGCGATACCGCGGGCGTGTTCCAGGCTGAAGGCGAAGGGTACACGGGAGCCGTCCGACAAATCAAGCCGTCGAATTTCACGGACATCACCGCGATCAACGCCCTCTATCGGCCGGGTCCGATGGCGATGATCCCCGAGTTCGCCGCTCGTAAGCACGGCGAGCAGAAGGTGGAGTTCGCGTTCCCCGAGCTCGAGCAGATCCTCGCCGAGACTTACGGGATTATCGTGTATCAAGAGCAGGTGATGGGGATCGCCTCGATTATCGCCGGCTACAGCCTCGGCGAAGCCGACATGCTCCGCCGCGCGATGGGGAAAAAGATCAAAGAGGAGATGGATAAGCACCGCGAGCGTTTCCTCAAAGGCGCGAGCGAAAAGGGCTTCGATAAGAAGAAGGCCGAAGAGGTCTTCGAGCTCATGTACAAGTTCGCGGATTACGGCTTCAACAAATCTCACGCCGCCGCCTACTGCGTGGTGCAGGCGCAAACGGCGTGGCTGAAGCACTATTACCCGGTCGAGTTTTTCGCGGCGCTCTTGTCGACGGAGATGAGCGACACCGACAAGATCGTCAAGTACGTCAAAGACGCCCAGATGCACAAGATCGAGGTCGTTCCCCCGCACGTGAACCACTCGGAGTACAAGTTCGCGGCGAAGGGCGAGAAGGTCGTCTTCTCCCTCGGCGCGATCAAGGGCGTGGGCGAGGGCGCGGTGCAATCGATCGTCGAGGCGCGCGAGCGCCAGCCGAACAAGAAATTCGATTCGCTCGAGCAATTCTTCAGCGAGATCGACATCAAACGCGTGAACAAGAAAACGATCGAGGCGCTCGTCAAGGCGGGAGCGCTCGACAACTTCGGCTACAACCGGAACGAGCTCTTAAGCGGTTTCGCGAAATTCGTCGATCGCGCCGAAGGCATCCGCAATGAGCGTGAGGTCGGCCAGACGTCGCTTTTCGATCTCGACGGCGGAGGTGCGAGCGAGGACAACAAAGTTCAGATCGACAAGCTCGAGCCGTGGACGCGCGCGCTGACGCTCGCTTTCGAAAAGGAAGTTTTGGGCTTTTATCTCACCGATCACCCGCTGCGCGGACTCGAGTCGGTGGGCCGCGTGTGGGGCGGTCAAACGATCGCGAAGCTCGCCGACGTTGAGCCAAAATCCAAGACGCACATACTCGGTCTCGTCTCCACCTACCGCGAGATCATCACCAAAAAGGGCACGCGCATGGCCTTCGGCCGCCTCGAGGACATGACCGGCGGGCTCGAGCTCGTAGTCTTTCCCGATACATTCGCACAGTACGAGCGCGTATTCAAAAGCGATGCACCGATCCTCGTATCGGGAACGGTTGAGAAGGAGGAGGGCGCGGTGAAGCTGATCGCCGAGCAGATGCGAAGCGCGGAGGATCTCTTCAAGCAGATCAAGCGTGTTACGCTCGACGTGCATCCCGCGATGGTCGAAAAACTCGCGGGCCTCAAATCGTGGATCGAAAAGAACCCAGGTGAGGCCGCTTTGACCCTGAGGCTGCACCTTCCCGATCTCAGTCAATGCGTGGAGCTCGAGCTCAAGGAATTCAAAGGCGTTCGCGCCTCGAGTGAAGCGCTCGATGGTCTAATGAGACTCGGAATTCCCCTCGGTCTTCACTAACTTATCTGTAAAGCATTCATGACTGTGAACGCGTTGAGCCAAGATGGCTCCGCGCCTGCGCTCCCCCGCATGAATAGAGGCTCTCCGGGGACAAAAGTGCTCCAAAATCACTGGTACGCGGCTTGCTCCTGATCCTTTACAGCAGAGAGACCGGTGTCAGCAGAACACCAGTTCAAGACACAAGAAGGGGTATGGTATGGAAGATCAGATTGGACCACGCGTGGCCCAGTTGGCGACGCGTATGAAAGTCAAGCAAACGCGAATCGCTCAAGACTGTGAGATCTCGCGAATTTCCGTAAATCGCTTTTTCCGTGGACGCAGCGAGATTCGCGCGACGGATCTGGTGAATGTGCTCAAAGTTTTGGGCATCGATCTGGAGAGCGAAATTCAAAAGCGCCTTCAGCCTCCAACCGGTACATAAGTTGACTTGAGCGGCACGGCGGGTAGACAGATGAGCCATGGCCTCAGCCCTGACTCTCTTCTGGTTTCGCCGTGACCTGAGAATCGCCGACAACGTCGGTCTGAAGCGCGCGCTCGCTTCGGGTCGTCCCGTCGCGCCGGTATTTATCTTTGACCAAAACATTCTCAAGAGCCTCAAGCGGGACGACGCCCGCGTGACGTTCATTCATCAAGCGCTTGATCGCCTGGGGGAGGAGATCGAGGAGCGGGGTGGGCAACTCACGGTTTTTCACGGCCGACCGCTTGAGGTGTTTCGTGGGCTGTTTCTCGAAAACAAAATAGAATCTATTTACTGTAACGAGGACTATGAGCCTTACGCGCGCGAGCGCGATGATGAGGTGGCGGCGCTTGCCAAAGAGCGCGGCGTGGGATTTCACGCCTTCAAGGACCAGGTGATTTTCAATGCGGGCGACGTGCTCAAGGACGACAGCACTCCGTACCGGATGTTCACGCCATATTACCGCCGCTGGAAAGAAAAGCTGCGCAACATAAAATTTGAGAGTCCACAAACGCGCGGGCAGCTCGCATCGCTCGGCGGGGCGCGACCCACGCTCGAGGACATCGGCTTTCGATCGAGCGCGCTTGAGCTTCCTCCGCGCGTCTTAAGCCGCTCGAAGATCAAGGCGTACACGAAAACCCGCGACGATATGTCGCTCGATGCGACGACGCGCATGGGAATTCATTTACGTTTCGGGACCGTTTCGGTGCGCGCCTGCGCGAAGCTTGCGCTCGAGCTTTCGGAAACGTGGCTGAGGGAGCTCGCGTGGCGCGAGTTCTTCATGCAGATACTTTATCACTTCCCGCGGACGGTGAGTGAGCCGTTCGACGAGCGCTACCGGAAAGTGGAGTGGATCAACGATGAGAAGCAGTTTCAGCTCTGGCGCGAGGGGCGTACCGGATATCCGATCGTCGATGCGGGAATGCGCGAGCTGAACGCTACGGGATTCATGCACAATCGCGCGCGGATGATCGTGGGGAGTTTCTTAACGAAGCACTTACTTATCGACTGGCGCTGGGGCGAGCGCTACTTCGCCGAAAAGCTTCTCGATTTCGAGCTCGCCTCCAACGTCGGAAATTGGCAATGGGTCGCGGGATCGGGTTGCGATGCCGCTCCGTACTTCCGCATCTTTAATCCCGCTCTTCAGGCGAAAAAATTCGATGCGCAAGGTGGCTACGTGCGTAGGTGGGTGCCCGAAGCGGGAACCAAGGCGTATGTTGAGCCGATCGTCGATCACGAGACCGCGCGTAGGCGCGCGCTCGTCACGTTGAATCGCGCGATGAAGGAAAAGGCATGAAGATCGCGATGAGCGGAGCGACAGGCCTGGTCGGAAACCTGCTAGGCAAAGAGCTCGCTAAGGCGGGTCATAAAATTGTCGCGCTCCTGCGCGATCCCGTGAAGGACAGGACCGAGTATCCGTGCGAGCGGATAGCCTGGGACGGGAAATCTCCTCCGCGCGATGCCTTGAAAGACGTCGACGCGATTCTTCATCTCGCCGGTGAAAATATCGCCAAGGGTCGCTGGACCGAGAAGCGCAAGCGCGCGCTATACGACTCCCGGGTGAAGACGGCGCAAGCGCTGCGCGACGGGCTTGGCGGTCGAAAGATCCGGCTCTTCGTTACGGCCTCGGGGATCGGCATTTACGGCGATCGCGGGGACGAGTGGCTTGACGTTTCGAGCGCGCCCGGCGACGAC
>CAYPFC010000117.1:0-9237 GCA_964409815.1 uncultured Pseudobdellovibrionaceae bacterium | reverse complement strand
GAGGAGACGCTCGTCACCACGGACTTTCACCCGCGTTCGGTCGTCTCAAAGAAATCGGGCCTGGAAAAATTGATTAAGTACTTGCGCAACTCCGAAGGGGATTTCGCGGTTCTGCGGGATAACTGGCGCCACCAAGAAGTCTTTGATCAGATCCGCGGCAACGACTGGCGCGCAATCATTCCCCAGCTTCAGCCCTTCCTGGAGGCCCGGTGCTGACCGCTCGGACCTTCGCCGAGTTCGTCCAGAACCATCGCATCGACGTCGAGCCCGAGTCGCGCGCGAAAAGCCACATTCTCGGACGACGCTACTCCGAAGAATTGCGCGCGTTCGTGAACAAGAACAATTTCGAGTGCCGCCAGTCCCACCTCGACTGGGAGTTTTTGCTTCGAGGGGACGACTACGACGTCGTCATCCAAAGGATCATCGACGCCGGCGTGAATCACCTGAACCTCAAACGCGATTGGCCGTACGAAGACATGCTTCGCGAAGCGATGCAGTTTCCCGAGGAGGATCGGCTCGTCATGAATCGCGAGAACGGCTGGACGGGAATTCCGCTCTACGCGTATGACGAGGACTTCGTCACGCTGAAGTCGCGCCGCAAGCTCTCGGGTCTCGGATTGAATATCGACGGCAAATTCAGTTGGACAAGATGGGCCTCCGCCTGCCCGATCACCCGCCGGTGGTGCCTCGAAGATCCGCTCTATCATCCCGAAGCCGCGAACATCTCCTTCAAGTACCTCGAGCCCGGAGGATTCGTGCCTCCGCACTTCGACACCCTCGGCCGCGAGTTCAGCGGGATTAACTACGCGCTCAACAATCCCGAAGGCTGCCGCTGGATCATGGACGACACCGGCCTTCTGCCGTTTAAGCAAGGCACGACCATGTTCCTGGATTTTTCATTCCATCACTCGGTGATCAACCTAACCGGGCAAACGCGCGTGCACATGCTGCGCGGAGGCCGCCTGAATAAAACCAATCTGTTGAAGCTGATCAAGAGCTCTTACTTGCGCTAAACGCGCCAGACGTCCCCGTACATCCGCATCTCGTGGAAGCGACGGTCCACGGACGAGATCGCCGTCGCCGTGCCCGAAAGACCGAACACCATCAGGCCCGGAGTCGCGATCTCCGGAGACTCGGTTTGCTCGCGATAGCTGCTGACTTCGACGGCCGTGGCCCAGGCGCACTCGTAAAGCGCGTGGTAGATCGAGCGCGTGACGCCTTTCGCAGCGAGCAGCTCGTGGACGCTTTCGCGCGCGCCATCGGAATCGAGAGTGAGGACCCTGCCGGTCTCTAAGGAAAATTTGGGCGCCGGCTCCGTTTCGAAGATCCCCGTGAATTTCTTGGGATCACCTGAGCGGGAGGCGGAATAAAAGAGAATCATGTGATCCGGAAGAGCGGTTTTGAAATCCGTGGGATAGTACGCCCCCGGCCTTCCGGAGACTCGCGCGCTCAACGCCGAAGAGAGATAAATGCGACAGGATTCGGGCACGCCGCGCGCGCGACGGGAGAAGACGAGCGCGAACGGCGTCTGACCGAACGGCCCGCCCCGAGCGCTAAACTCGAAGACCACGCCGAGCTCGCTCGCGAACGAACGGGCCCGCGTGACGGCGCCGAGATCCACGCCCAGATCGCCAACCGCCTCCCACACGTCGGCGAACGTGGCGTTCGCGCGGCTTTGCGCCGCGGCCGGCGACATCAGGGCGAATCTCGAGCGCGAGAACGGGGCCTTAGCGGCGAGCGAAGCCTCAAACTCCGAGCGTGTTATGAGCTCGCGCTCCATAATCCACCTCTTTGATTCGAGCATTTTCTTCAGCGAAAGACTTAAGACGGCCGAGCTCCGTCCGAAACTCGGGGAAATCGTGCATTACGCGCTCGACTTCGAGCGCGACGTCCGGCGCTATCGCGCGGACCGAGGGCGTGCGAATGACCGAAGTAAACACCGAGCATGCGATCCCTCGCGACTTCAGCGCGCGCAAGACGCCGAAGATCTCGGTGAGCGCGGGTACGGGGATCATCTCTTCGATGTCGATGCCGTACTGGAACGGCTTCACCGCCTCAGTGACCGAGTCGCCAGCCGCCAGATACGAGAGAACCGCCGGCAAAAGATCCGGATCCAAAGATTGAACCAACGACGTGTCGAACTTCGCGAGGAGCTCAAGCTCGTCCGGCATGAGGAGCGTCACATCGCCGGCGGCGATAACCCGCGTGTGCCGCGGATCATCGCCTGCGGCGGCCCGCGCGCGCAGAAAGGGCTCCACCCGCGCGAAGTCGCGCGCCTCGAACTTGAGCGACTTCAAATACGGGAAGTTGCGCTCGAGATCGAGCGCGTCCCAATCGATCGGGGCCGCGCCGTCCTTAAGCTCAAGGCTCAGAACCTGCCCGCCCACGTGAACCGTATCTTCGATGAACTTCAGAAAATTGTCCGAGCGCGAAGTCCTGAGCGAGACTTGGCCCTTCTCCTCGCGCTGGTGACAACGCCGGCACGAAACGGGCAGCGATCCGGCGCCCATCGCGTGACGCGACTCGCTTATCTGCGGATGATTGAGAAGCGCCTTCGGGTCGATAATTTTTTCGGAACTCGCGAAGCTGTGGCAGGGCTGCACGCGGTCGCCCGTCACCACGGCTTGCCCGAAAGGAAGCGAGCAAAAGTGCGGGCGCGCGTGGAACTCCCTCAGGCGCGGCATCAGGTAGCCGCCCGGCTTTCGCAGCCATGCCGATTCTTCCCGCCGCCGCAGCTCTTCGAGGTGCGGAAAAAGCGCGAACGCGTTCGTGCCGCGAATGTTGTCGAGCGCCTTCACGTGATCGAGCAACTCCGAGACGCGCTTCGGCTGATCCTCTTGAGGCTCGAGAAGAACTTGTATCAAACCTTCGACCGCGTCGCGATTCGTGGCGCCGGCCGGCCCGGGAAGCGAGCAGAGATACGAGGTTCGGGCGAACTCCTTCACCCGCACCGCGGCGCGAGCGCGGGCCTCCCCGCTCACGAGACTCGAAACCATATGCGGAAACCCGCGCACGCGCGAGATCGAAAGGTAAAGCTCGGACTTCCGCTTGGAGGCGAAATCATCTAGGTACACGAGAAGCTTATCGATGTCCGGCGCCTGGTACGCGCCCACGGTCGCTTGAACGATCTTAAACCATTCGGGCTTCAATCCGTGCATGACCTCGAGCGCGCTGAGCGTTTGCGGCCATTTCGAAGGATAACGGATCCACTCGTTTTGCTCGCCGTACGCGTCGATACTCAGCTTGAACCAGCCTCCGCCCATGCGATTGAGCGTTTCGATAAAGCCTGGAGCGAGACCGATGCCGTTGGACGTGATGTCGAAACGGATGTTGCGCGCGTTCGGAGTTTGCGACACTTCATCGATGTAGCGAAGCATTTCCTTGTCGCGCAAAACCTCGCCGCCGCGGAACTCGAAGAACTCGATGTCCTTGCTGAGATCCTTAAGCTGCTCGCGGAAGAACTCGGAGTTGCGCAAGCCGCCTTCTTCCGACTTCACCTTTTGCGCGAGCGCCAGCGAGTTCCTTTGAATGAACGAAAGCTTGTCGTAGTTGCGCTTGTACTCGTTGAAGAGCGTCGTGCTCAACCCTGGGGAACACATGGCGCATGAAAGATTACAAATTGTCGAAAATCGAACCTCGAGCCACTTGGGCGTGGGCGCGCACGCGCCGTCGTTCTCGCGGGCTTGCCGGATCGCGGCCTGCGTTTGCAGGTGTCGCTGCTTCGGCTCCACGTTTTCGAAGTCGCCGTCTTTGTTGCCCAGAAACATCTTGTTGCGCCCGATGCGCTTGCTGGACAGACCGCGGTCTTCCATCGCGTAACAAAACTCGCAATTTTCGATGTACTCGCCGTTGATCATCTTACGGCGAAGATCGCGGTAGAAGGTGTCGTTCCAAACGTCGGCGAACTTATCCTCGCCCAGATTGAAGAACTCCTCGCGCTCGAGCGCCATGTACTTCTGACCGTCGCGGAAGAGCTCGTTGTTCTCTTCCAGCGTGCGTCCCTTCATCACGCCCCGATCCATCTTTAAGATGGAGCAACACACGCGAAGATCCCCCTCACCGCGCGAATTCAAAGCCACGAATGGGGCGACGCAAAACCGGCCTTTCTTCATGCCGAAATCTTAAGGTGGCCGGTCCAGTAAAGTAAACGGAAGCCGGCGCGTCGCGTCCGAACTTTCGACCAGCACGTCGCCCGGCGCCGTTGACCCGATTACGCGACCCTTCAGAATGAAGACATGAACCGAAGGGAATTTCTGGCGCTCGCCGCCGCGTCGACCTCCGCCGCCCTCGCGTACGAGCTGGGCTACCAGCATCGCCGTTCGATCCTCGTGGCGAGTCTTCGCGAGCGCGGAGCTCCGACGGGATCGCTCGGACTCCTCGTCGACGGTAAGCCCGTGCTGCACGGTCTCCCGATCATTCCGCACGGAATTTACCAGCTCGAGCCGGGAAGCCCCGAGCTTTTGGTTTTGAGTAAGCACCATCAAGCTCAGTCGGTCGTCTATAACGCCCTCGAAAATCGCGTCGTGCGCACGATCGACAGTCACTCGTCGACGTACTTCTGGGGTCACGCCGCGCTCGTCGACGAATGGGTGCTGATGGTGGAGGCGTATCGCGGAACGGTGGGCGGCTTCATCTCGCTCAGGCGCAAAGACAATCTCAACAAAATCGTCGACCGCATGGAGACCGGCCAACACGGCCCGCACGACATTCTCGTCGATCGCGTCAATCGGAAGATTTATATTGCCCACAATGGCGAGAACGACGACGGCCGTTTGGTCGCGGCGGATTTGAATTCGCTCGCTGTCTTGAAGACGTGGGAGAGCCCGTTCAATTGGCGCGGGATCAATCACCTCTTGGGATTCGGCGACTCGGTCGCGGCGATGTTCCGCGAGATTCGACCTGGCGCTACGGTGCCGAACTCTCCCGCGCTGGCATTCCTGAAGAATTTCGAGACTGACAAGCTGAAGGCCCCGTTCGTCGACGAGTTCACGGAGCTCACCGGGCAATCCAGCAGCCTGAGCGGACTTCACCTCAGGAAAGAAAAGCGTCTGATCTTCACGCACGTCGAGGCTAAGGCGGTAAGCGTTTGGAACGCGGAAACGATGAAGTTCATGGGATGGTGCCCGACGGGCGCGTCTCCCGCAGGGATCACCCGCGATCCAGCCGGCGCCGTTTGGCTCGCGAAAATGGATGGGCAATTCGCCCGCGGCAGCCTTGCGTCGGGTTGGGACTGGCAGCAGCGCTCAAAAGTGCAACTCACCCGCGCCGACTCTCACATGTATTATTTCGATTTTACCTAAAGAGATTTTTAAAGGACTTGGTGGAGGCAACAGGGATCGAACCTGCGACCTTCTGAATGCAAATCAGATGCTCTCCCAACTGAGCTATGCCCCCACACCAATGAGGTAAGGGCCTAAAATGCTTTAATTAGCGTGGGTTGGTCAACCGGAATTATGCCGAAGCTTTGGTTTGGCGGCCAAGTCCCTGAAGCCAGAGGCGCTCGGGAGTTGTATCGAAGCCCACGGCTTCAGCGCCACGCAGAACGGAATCGAAGACTTTCTTCAAAACATCGAGCTCCTCGGGCTGCGAGGGCGTCGACGACATGGAGTCCTCAATCGCTTCCACCACCGACAGCAAGTCCGGAGTGGTCACCACTTTCGGAAGCTTCGAGAGATCGAGGCCCCGGCTGGGTGCGGGCTTAAAACCGATCAGGTTTTGCGTGAGGAGAATCTTCTTACCGGATTGAAAGTTCACTTGGAGGAACACGGCGCCGTCGGCGTCCACGCGTTGGATCACTTCATCGAGGTCGGCCATGCCGAAGTGGATGGTCTTTCCGTCCGCGCACTGCAGGATCTGCAGCTTGTCTTTTTCGCCCGTTCTGGACCGAAGGCCGGAGCTTTTAGCCACAAAATCTTGGATTTGCAGCATCCACTCTTGCTTCGAATTGGCGTCAGGTTGACTCAAACTTCCCCCATGAAAGTTATCACGAGCTACCCATCGACCCCCTTAAAAGAAGACTTGAGGACACCCCTGTATTTTTAGAGTATTGTCCTGTATTCAAGTGATTCACTGAGCGAAATTAGCATCACTTCGAGACAGATGAGCGCTCGAGTGTTTACGCGATAGACGATATTCGACTGAAGGAATTTTCGATGTTGGTCAGCCGATGGCAAGCTCCCGTTCTCCCCACCCGCCTGGAGCCGCAAGAAGAGATTTTTCCTCCGGGAGCCCAGGTGGGAGACCACCGTCATCCGTTCGATGAGGTCCGCATCGTGGTTTCCGGACAGCTGCGTTTGGATATCGCGGGCAATCGTTTATTATTGCGCGCGGGCGATCGCATTCTGATTCCGGCGAACACGCGCCACTCGAAACAGGCCGACGGCGAAGAGCCTTGCGTTTGCTTGTACGCGATGAAAGCCGACTAAGAGCCGCCAGCGCCCGGGCCCTTACCCTTCATCCAATCTAAATATTGCCGGATATTTTTTTCGAAGCCGCGATCGACGGGCTCGTAGAACGTCTCGTTCTTGATTTCCTCGGGCAGAAACTCCATGTCCTTCCAGCCGGTCGCGCCATCGTGCGCGTACTTATAGCCTTCGCCGTAACCCAGCTGCTTCGCGAGTTTCGTGCGCGCGCTTCGGAGCGCGAGCGGGATCGGGAGGGTTCCGGTTTTGTCGACAAGCTCCTGCGCTTTGCCGAGCGCCATGTAGGACGCGTTCGATTTCGGAGCGCTCGCGAGGTACGTCGTGACTTGCGCGAGCGAGATCGCCGCCTCGGGCATCCCGACGAGCTCGACCGCCTGAAGTCCGGCGACCGCGACGGAGATTCCGCGCGGATCGGCGTTGCCGATGTCTTCGCTAGCGAGTATCACGAGCCGGCGCGCGATGAAAACCGGATCCTCCCCGCCCCTTAGCATGCGTGCGAGGTAGTACACGGCCGCATCGGGATCGCTGCCTCTCACGCTCTTGATGAACGCGCTGATCGTGTCGTAGTGCTCGTCGGATTTCTTGTCGTAACGGAGGCCCGGAGACTGCAGGATCTCCGCAAGCTGCTCGGTTTTCAGCGCTTGCCCGTTCGCGTGGGCGTGAGCCGCAAGCGTTTCAAGCGCCGTGAGAAGCTTGCGCGCGTCGCCGTCGGCGAACTCCAGGAGCGCCTTGCGGGCCGCGGGCTCGAGAAGATCTTGAGGCTCGAAGCCAAGCTCCTTCGCGCCACGGTCGATGAGCGACTCGAGATTGGGATCTTTGAGTCTTTGCAGAACGATCACGCGCGCGCGCGAAAGGAGAGCCGCGTTGAGCTCGTAGCTCGGATTCTCCGTCGTCGCGCCGATGAGAATGAAATCCCCGGCTTCGGTGAAAGGCAGGAGCACGTCTTGTTGACCGCGATTAAGGCGGTGGATCTCGTCGATGAAAATGAGCGTTCGACCCAGGCCCTGGATTTTACGGTAGTGCGCCTGCTCGCCGAGCTCGCGGATCTCTTTCGCGCCGGTTTCGACGGCGTTGAGATTGATAAAATGCGCTTTCGAGTGCTCGGCCACGAGTCGAGCGAGCGTCGTCTTTCCGCTGCCCGGAGGCCCCCAGAGGATAAGGTTCGGCAACCGCTCGGGTTGCTTCAGGAACGGTGCCAGCACCTTGAGCACGGCCTCCTGCCCCTGAAACTCCTCCAGGGACTTCGGCCTGAGCCGTTCCGCCAGCGGCGCTCCGGCCGTGTTCGATTTTGAGACACTTTCGAACAAGTCCATGACTAGGGTCTAGCCCCGAGCGGGTTCTTTAGCAAGTGCCTCAAATTCCATACTTGGGACGCCGATATCTATATGTAGGGAGATAACCATGAGCTACATCTTGCGCGTATTCAACATCGTGATTTCCTTGTTTTTGGCCACGACGCTGATCAGTTGCGGAGGCGGCGGGACAACGAAGGGCTCGAAGACTTCCGTGGATATCATTCCCCCGAAGCCGATCGTCATCACGGGGCCTACCAAAGACTCCCTCGGCAACGATGTTCCGGGCGCCTGGTACCGCTTCTCGGTGAGCATCACGAACCCGACAGATGAGGAGCTCACCATCGTCGCTCTGCAAGTCGAGACGACGACGGTCGACGAAAACGGTCAGTCGACGACGACGGACACCACGTTTTCGCCCACCCAGTACAACTTCCAATTCAGCGAAAACATTCAATGCAAATATTCGTCCTTCGGAACAATCGCGGCCAATTCGTCGGCAAATCTAGGGCTGGCCTCAGGTGGCAACCCAGAATGCACGGGCATCGCCGTTTTCATCGTCGGCGGAAACTCCACCGGTCCGAATGGAAACAACTTCCGATATAGAGTAAAAGTGAAGCCCCTGGGTTGGTTTGGCCCCGAGGGCTTGAGCACGACGGCTTCTTTCGATCGCTACGAAAAGACTGAAACCTTCTTTACGCGCTAATCTCTACTGAAACGAATTGGCGGCCATGTCGGTGCCGCCGTTCGAAGCTTCCGTCAAAATTCGCGGAGTCATGAAGATCAGAAGCTCGTTCTTCTGGCGCGAGAGGTTCTTCGATTTGAAGAGCCAGCCCAGGATCGGCAAATCCTTAAGACCAGGAACTCCGGTCGAGGCTTCGAGCTCGTCGCTCGTGTAGATCCCGCCGATCACCGCGGTCTGCCCGTTACGAACGAGGAGCTTCGTCTTCGCCGAGCGCTTGTTGATCGCGCGCGCGCCGGTTTCGGCGTCAAGGAGCGGACCGAGGAACTCGCGCTTCACGTCGAGATCCATGATCACTCCGCCGTCGGCCGTCACTTGCGGCGTCACCGAAAGCTCGAGGCTGACGGGCGTGCCCTTTTCGGTCTTCGTCGTCGCGCCCGACTGCTCGGAGCGTGTCGTGATGATCGTCACGTTTTCACCCTCTTGACGGATCGTCGATTTCTCGCGGTTCATCGCCGAGATTCGCGGCGCCGAGATCACCTTCGCGAGGGAGTCGCGCTCGGCCAGGGTCAGGGTCGCCGAAAGGTCGCCGAAGAAGTCGAGCGTTCCGAGCGAAAGCGTCGAGTTGAAGGGGGCCGCGCGCGAGAATTGGTCCGAAACAGACGAAGTGTTCAATCCGAAACCGAGATCGATGGGGGCGCCATTCGAGCCGCCGGCCGAGCTCAGGGTCGTGGGCGCGCCGCTGAAGCCCCAGTTTACGCCTACGAATTTATCGAAATCCTCAACCGCTTCGACGATCTTGCTCTCGATCGAGACTTGAGCGGGCGGCACGTCGAGCGTT
>CAYPFC010000116.1:0-9265 GCA_964409815.1 uncultured Pseudobdellovibrionaceae bacterium | reverse complement strand
CGGTCGTAGCCTTGCACGTGCGCTCGGTTGGTCTCGAACGCGATGGTGTACGCGATTTCGTCCATGCCCGAAATCATCTCGTTGCAAACTTCGTCGCGAACCTGCAGCAATCCGCCGATCTCGCCGCCCTTCATCTGCTGTGTCACGTTGACCGGATTCGAGTTCTCCGTCGATTTATAGAAAATATCGAAGTTACCCTCGCGCTTCCCGTCCTTGCCCGGAGTGCTGGCGACCGCGAGTTCGCGGCTCGAATGGCCCGACACGAGGACCGCAGTGTTTCCGGCGGTGATCGTGAGGGCTCCGCCGCTGCCTTCGGCGTAGCGGATATTCACCTTTTCGCTGAGTTGTTTCACGAGCAGGTCACGACGATCGCGCTCGTCGTTGGCGGTCGCGCCCGCGATCTCGACGCTCTGAATTTTTTCGTTCAGGTTCGCGATCTCTTTCGTGAGCTGGTTGATCTCCTCGACCTTAACGCTGATGCGGAAGTCGGCGTCGCGCTGAATCTCGGTCAATTGAGTGTTCATGCGCGCGAAGTCCTTCGCCAGGTACTCGGCCGACTCCTTCACTTGCGTGCGTGTCGCGAGGCTCTCGGGATTGTTCGAAAGCTCGCGCCAGGCGTTGAAGAAGTTCCCCATCGAGTGATTGAGGCCTTCGTTCGTTTGCTCGTTGTAAACCTGTTCCACGCGCGCGAGCATCTCGGAGCGCGAGTTGTAGAAGCCGAGCTGATTGCCTTCGCGCTCGATCTGTTTTTCCATGAACTCGTTGTTCGTGCGCGTGACGGCGCCGGCGCGTGCGCCCATGCCGATACGGACCTTGCCTTCGCCAATGGGGAGATTCGTCTGGAGCTCGACGCGCTGACGGGAATATCCTTCAGTGGATTTATTCGCGACGTTATGGGCGGTCGTCTGCAAGGCCGTCTGGCTGTTCATCAGCGAGCGGCGTCCGACGTCCATCATGGACCATATGCGTGACATCCCTGTCTTCCCTTCTCCCATCCTGGGAGAATTCGTCGACTACGCCTCTCGCGAGACGAGCTGACCCGAGGACGTGTGGCCTTCCACTTCGCCCTTTTTCTGGTACGTCGCTTTCTCTTCGAGCGTACCTTTAATCGCGTTCATCGCGCCGGTGATATTCTGCAATGCCGAGTTCACCAGCGTTTCGTTTTGGCGGTTGTACTCCTGTACCCGCCGGAGCAAAAGATCCAATACCGAATGAATATTTCTGAGCTTGTCCGCGCGCTCGTTGTCCATGTGGCGCGCGATCTCCATCAGGCGCGCGCTCTCGCCGCCCTCGAGTCCGAGCGCCTGATACGCTTCGTTCGCGAGCGTGAGACGCTGAGTCTCCAGCGTGCGTACCTTGATGAGCATGGCTTCTTTGGTGCGATTGTTCTCATTGAGCTCATCGAGGTTTGCGGAGACGAGGATTTCCTTTTCTTTGCGCACGACTTCAAGCAAATGGCGATACACCTTGATCTGCTCTTCGAGAACAGACACAAGCTGATCGGTCACGGCTTGCCCTTGCGCTTGATTTTTATCCCCCACGAATTATCCCCTCAAATCCCGTTTAGTCCGGAATCGTCATGTGTTCGTCAACGAGCCGGTCGGCGATCGACTCGGCGTCGACTTTGTATTTTCCTTCGTCGATGAGCTTCTGCAGACGAGCGACTTTCGCTTCGTCAACGGTCATCGGCGAGCTCGCGATATCTTTCGCTTTTTGCATCATCTGCGCGCGCTCGGAAACGTTTACGTTTGCGGAATTTTTAACATTCGCTTTCGAATTGAGGACGTCGCTCTTCAAACCTTGAGCGGCCGCGCTTTCGGTTTTGCCCTTGATATTGTCCAGCTTGTTGCCGGCTGCGTTTCCGACTTTGTTATTTGAGACTTTCATTCGGGCTATCCTCCGCCATCCACCTGGGGCCTCGTCAATGAGGCTTCCCTAAAGTGTATCATATTGAGACGCTGGCCTTACGAAATTTCTGTTTCATGTCCAGGTCTTACAGTTATACCCAATCCAATTTCCAGGCCAAAACCGGACGGCTGGAATCCAATAATCCCAACCTTTGTCCAGCCTGGACCTCGCTTCCCGTGACCAATTCCGCCTGTTGGCCGGGAAACGTCAGCTCCGAGGTGAGTCCTTGGCCATGGTCCAAACGCACGGTGTTCCAGCCCTCACTGAGTTTACGGCTCTCGAGAACCAGTCCGCCGAGCGGCGCCTGCGCCTCAAATCCCGCTCCCGAAGGATTGGGGACTTCAAAACGATACTGAAGCTTGGCTTCCGGCGAAGCCGGCAGGGCTTTCATTTGAATCGAGTCGGAGGAGGGAATCCCATGAGCTTCCGATTTGGGCGCGATCGGAAGCATTCCGCGGTTCATGGGAATTTGTTTACCGGCGGCCTGAACGCGCTCGCTAATCTGATTGTAGATCATGTCTGCAAGGCCCACGCCGCCCTTCTTGGTCCAATTCTCAACATACTTCTGATCGAGCTGGCCGGTGAAGATTTGCTCGGCGAAATTCTTTTTCAAGATGCCATCCTCCTTGGGAACGGTCGAGCGCATGGCGCGCACCATTTGATCCAAGAAGTAGCCTTCGTACATCTCGGCGGCTTCGCGAAGCTGTTTGTCTTGTTGTTGTGCTTTGACTTCCGCACTGGGAGGAGTGAGCGAAATTCCGTTCTGGATTTTCATTTCGCGCGTCCTTCCTGGAAGCGTCTAAAAAAAGGGGTAGTGAGTCAGACCACGTCGCGCATCCTGCGCTTTTTCGAGCAACTCAAGTCTGGAGCCATCCTGGCCCTCGCCTGAATTCGGTTTTTATGTTCCCTGCGATAGAAACTTTATTAACCTTTTGAACCGTCCTGGTCCTAATAGACTCTAACTCACCCACCCCCCCGAGTAGAAACATCCATGTCCCTACTCATTTAATCTCACAAACAAAACTTGCTGCAGCGTGACCCGGAAAAAGCTCCTGGCACCTACAGAATTTCCAAATCCCCGTGCAAAGCTCCAGCGGCTTTTATGCTCTGGAGAATCGTAATCAGATCCTTGGGCGTCACTCCGAGCTTGTTCATCGCTTTGACGATGTCGCCGACGCTCGCCGACTCTTCCATCATCATCATGCGATCGCCGTCCTTTTTGGATCCGGCTCCGCCCTCTCCGCCCACTTTCACCGTGAGGTCTCCGTGGCTGATCGCCACCCTTGAAACCTTCACTCCGTGTCCGATCACGACGGTCCCCGTTTTCTCATTCACAACCACGCGCGCCGGCTGATCCGGGTTGATGTCCAAGCTCTCGATCAATGCGAGTAGCTCGACGCCTTTTCCCTCATACGGCGGAGGCGACGTCACATCGACGGTGCCCGCATCCAAAGCGGTCGCGAATTTTCCAGCGAGTTCCCTATTTATAACTTTGACGGCTCGCGCAGCCGTTGTGAAGTCCGGGTTATGCAAAGTCAGCCTAAACATCTTCCGGCTCGCAAACTCTTGGCCAATGTCCCGTTCGATCATCGCGCCGTTCGGAAGACGCGCGACGGTTTCGTGTACGCCGGAGCCGGAAAACCCGACCACCAGCGAGCCTTGCGCCACCGCGTAGACTTGTTGATCCGCGGCCCTGAGCGGCGTTTGCACCAGAGTCCCGCCCTTAAGGCTGGACGCATCGCCGAGCGTGCTGACCGTGATATCGAGTTTGTTACCGGACCTCGCGAACGGAGGAAGGTTCGCCGTGATAATCACCGCGGCCACGCTTTTCGAAGTGACTTCTTTGCCGGTCACTTTTACGCCCAAGCGATCAAGCATGCGCTCGATGCTCTTGTTCGTGAATTCCGACTTGCTGTCACCGGTGCCCGCGAGGCCGACGACGACGCCGTAGCCGACAAGCTGGTTCGATCGAACGCCGCGAATATTCGCGATGTCCTTTAGGCGCGCGGCTTCCGCATTGAAAGCGATGAACAAAATGGCGGTGAAGAGAGCGAAACGCGCGATCACATTTCACCTTCCTTGCGGCGAGCGCTTACGATATCGAATTTCGAGTCCAGAAGTTTTGAGGCGCTGATGCCTTCCTCGTTGAAGTCTTCGGCGCGAACGATTCCGGTGACGATGACTTTGTACTCGCGCGAGCCGATCATGACGGGCTGGGTGCCCTTCACGCGGTAATTGCCCTCGAGCGTGCGCTCGACGATTCTTGTCGGCACGGTTTTGATATTGAAGTCCGCGGGAGGTTGTCCGGGCTCGGGCAGCTGCTCTTTCTGCTGCGACTGCTGAGCGTTCGCCGCGGCTTTATCTTTCTTGTCTTTGTCTTTTTTGTCTTTCGAGTCGTCGCTCTCTTCGCTCGCGAGCGAGCGTTGGCGCGCCTTCTGGCGCTCCTCGATTTTGGCGATGAGCTTGCTGATGACGGTGACTTTCGATTGCAATTGATCTTTCGGGTCGCCCTCGAGCGTAACGGCCAGGGGATCTCCGACGAGGCGAACGACGTTTTGCGAGAACAAGTAGGCGCCTTGGCCTTCCATCACCCAAAGCGATCCCGACTTCGAATCGAGCGCCGCTTCGTCCGCGAGCGTCTCTTTCGTCGTGCGCTTATAGTTGCGGCGCACGCGCGGCGAGACATCGGGGCTTTCCGAGAACTTCGTCAACGTGGAGGCCTGCTTCGTTTCCGATTGTGACGAGCCGCCGCCGAGCCAGCCTTTGAGTTTCTTGTTGAAGCTCGCGCAGCCGATCTGCGTGATGCTGAAGACCAGGAGAAACCCGATCAGAATGAGTTGACGAATCCTCATCTTAAATCCACCTCTCCCTGACCGGTCACTAAACCGACGAGCACCGTATTGCTTTTTAAACTCTTCAAATTGACCGTATCGCCGACATAAGCGTCCGCCTGCGCGATCACGCTCATCGAGACTTCCCAAAGACCGCTTCCGGAGCGAACCGTTACGAGTTCTCCGCGACGGACCGCTTTTTCCTTTTCCAGGTTTCCGCGCCAGAGCGCCTCGCCCGCGCGCACGCCTTGTTTGACCCGCTTACCGACGAGCTCGTCCTCGGTGGGAATGCCGTCGAGCGAGTATGAGGTGTCGCGGAACTCCCACGCGATGTCTTTGAGCTCCACGCGCTCGCTGGGATTCATGAGTCTTTGAGCGACGGGGACTTTACGCTTCACCGCAAGGCGGCCGCTAATCCACGCGGGCAGGAGCGAGCCGTTCGACTTCACGATCTCAACCGGCACCGAGAAACTTCCGCGCGGAAGCTCGGCCTTCAGGCGCATGGACCAGTCGCGTATTTCGTCCACTTTCGGCGGGCTTAAGCCGTCGAGCTCGAGTCGGCACTCTTGACATAAAGGTTGCCAGGCCTGCTTGAGCTCGGCCTCCACCAACTCGCGGGTAATTTGTCTTTTAACCGTATCGACCGTCACGGATTTCGGAATCACGGTTTGAACTTTTACTCCGCGCGCACGTTCGATCTCGACGACCGGCCTGAGCGCCGACGTGAGCGCGGCGCTCGCGATCTCTTGCCGCTCGCCGAACGCGGGGGCGCGGCTCAGCGCGACTTCCCCGAGCGCACGAACGCCCTCGCCCGATAACCCTTGAGCGTCCACGAGCTGCGAGAGCCTGACTTCCGACTCGGGGCTCACCACGACGTGAGGACGAACGCGCAAGCTGACTTGCGCCTCACACACACCCGCGATGAAAAAGAGGATCCCGATGACGGCCTTCAAATTCTTACCTCATGTTATTGATGGCCTGGAGCATTTGATCCGAAGCCTGAATCACTTTCGAGTTCGTTTCGTAAGCGCGCTGAGTGGTGATCATTCCCACCATTTCATCGACGATGTTCACGTTGCTGGTCTCGAGTTGTCCTTGAGCGATAGTGCCCAGGCCCGCCTGTCCGGGAACGGCCTGCTGCGGAAGCCCGCTGCTCGCGGTCGGCATATAGATGTTTCCACCCATGCTCTTCAAGCCCGCGGGATTGACGAATCCGACGATTTGAATTTGTCCCACGCTCTGAGGAACGGTTGAGTTGTCGACGATAATCTGAACCTGTCCGTCGCCGGAGATCTCGACGCCCGACGCGTTCGGAGGAATCGTGATCTCGGGCTGAAGAACGTTTCCGTTCTTGTCCTGGAGGCGCCCATCGGTGCCCTTCTTGAAGGCGCCGTCGCGCGTGTAGCCGATTTGTCCGTTGGGAAGCTGCACGGGGAAGAATCCCGAGCCGCGAATTTCCATATCGAACGGGTTATCGGTGATTTTCGTGGAGCCTTGCTCGAAGTCTTTCGTCACGGCCGAGGTCTTCACGCCCGATCCGACTTGCACGCCGGTCGGCGACGTCGAAGTCGCTCCCGTCGCGGCTCCGGGTTCGATCGTCGTTTGGTACATCAGATCTTCGAACTCGGCGCGCGCTTTTTTGAAGCCGGTTGTGGAAGCGTTGGCGATGTTGTTCGCCGAAACATCCATGTTCGTTTGTTGAGCCTTCATGCCGGTGGCGGCCGTGTTTAAGCTACGGATCATAAATTATACCCTGCCCACTTGATTGATCAGTTTGTCGTCCATCTGGTCATGCGCCTTGATGGTTTGCTGAGTCGCCTCGAAGACGCGGTTGGCGGTGATCATGTCGGTCATCTCTTCGACGACGTTGACGTTGCTGCCTTCCACGAAGCCCTGGTGCACTTTCGTTTCGCGCGCGGCGAACGGCACGCCCTGAGAGTTTGCCTTCAGCTGGTACATCGAGCTTCCGATCTTCTGAAGCTCGTCCATATTCATGAATTCAACGACCGACAAGCGGCCCGCGAGATTTCCGCCCTCGTAAATATCACCGGCTTGCGAGACCGTGAGGTTGCGCGAGCCGACGTTGATCACGCGCTGAGCGGGATCGTTCTGTCCATCGCGAAGAACGGGGTAGCCTTCCTTCGTCGTCAGACGGCCATTGCCGTCGACCTGGAAAGAGCCGTTGCGGGTCCAGCGAACGCCTTGGGGCGTAAGCACCTCAAAGAAGCCTTTGCCTTCGATCGCCATATCCATCGCCGATCCGGTCGACTTGAGAGCGCCCTGCTCGAAATTCGTAAACGTTCCGGCCGGATTCACGTAGGCGTTGTCTCCGCCCTGCATATCGTAAAAGCTTTCGATCGACGCGGTCACGCGCGGGACTTGAACGACGTCATTCGGTTTTTCATTCGCGCTTAAGTATTCGCTGAAGACTTGACGATCCTTTTTGAACGAGGTCGTGTTCACGTTCGCGAGATTGTTCGCGATCGTATCGAGCCGCGAGCTTTGCGCCATCGCGCCGCTAACCGCGGAGTAAATTCCTTTTGAGCTCATGCTTGCACTCTCCTGGCCTCGACTAAAAGTCTTCTCTCACCTTTCAGGTCAGCAACGTGCGTGCCACGGCAAATCCGGACCGGGTGATGGTCGTGAAAGTCTCAAGTTAATCGAATTTTCATCCGAAAACGGCGTGCTTTCGCGACGAAGGTCCGTGAAATTTCATTCACGACACCGTCACGATTTTGTCGCTAACAAGAAACTTTTATGACAGTTGGACTCGACCGAATCCGCGCGCTCGTTGCATAATGGAAAAACGATGAACATGGAAGTTCGAGCCCTCGCGGTCTTGTTAAGCATGATGCTTTCTTTCCAGGTGAGCGCGGCTCCTTTGGCGCAAGCTCCATCCGCGAAGATTTCGGCCGCTCCGGCCGCAGCCAAACGCGCGGTCGTGAACACGTTCACTCCCGTCGACGCGTCTCCGTACTTCGATATTCCGATCACGTACAACACCAAGGTGAAATGGTGGATCAACTACTTCCAGACGAGCGGCCGTAAATGGTTCAAGATTTACCTTGAGCGCTCGAATGCGTACCTGCCGGTCATGCAGAAGATGCTGCGCGAGCGCGGGATGCCGCAAGATCTGGCGTACATCGCAATGATCGAGAGCGGATTTTCCTCGCAAGCGACGTCGACCGCAGAAGCCGTCGGTTACTGGCAGTTCATCACTCCGACCGCGAATCGTTACGGGCTTCGCACGACGTGGTGGCTCGACGAGCGCCGCGACTTCACGAAGAGCACGACCGCGGCAGCGAGCTACTTAAGCGATCTCTTCCGTCAGTTCGGCTCGTGGTACCTAACCGCGGCCGCGTACAACATGGGCGAAGGCCGTACGCAACGCCTGGTGAACCGGCACAACTCGAAGAACTACTGGATCCTCTCGAAACGCAAGGATTTCCCGGAAGAGACCAAGCACTACATTCCCAAGCTCCTCGCGGCGATGCTGATCGCGAAGGCGCCGAAGCTCTATGGCTTCCACGAGCTCCGTCTGCAGGAGCCGTACCGCTACGATTACTTTAACGTCCCGGGCGGCACCGACCTCCACAACCTGGCCAAGTACGTCGGAGTTCAGTCGTCACAGATCCTGAAGCTCAATCCCGAGCTGCTCAAGGGATTCGTTCCCGGCAATATCCGCTCGCACCGCATTCGCATTCCGAAGGGCACGACCAACAAAGTGTCCGACTTCGTCCGCGCGCAAATGTAATTGGCTCTTAAGGCCTTTTGCTTTAAACTCCCCTCATGAGCGCACACCCCATCGTTGTCCAGAAATACGGCGGCGCCTGTCTGGAAACTCCCGAGAAACTGCGCGCGGTCGCCGCGTCCCTCGCCGAGCTTCACCAAAAGGGCCATCGAGCCGTCGTGATCGTGAGCGCGATGGGAAAAACGACCGATGAGCTCGTGAAACTCGCCTACCAAGTCAGTCCGCATCCGAATCGCCGTGAGCTCGATATGCTGCTTACGACCGGCGAGCGCATCAGCATGTCCTTGATGTCGATGGCGCTCGCGGACCTCGGCGTGCCCGCGATCAGCTTCACGGGCAGTCAGGCCGGCGTGCTGACCGACGATTCGCATTCTCAAGCGCGCATTCAGGACGTGCGCCCGATTCGCGTGCGCGAGGAGCTGGAGCGCGGTCGCGTGGTCGTGCTCGCCGGATTTCAAGGCGTGAATCCCATCACGAAAGAGATCACTACGCTCGGTCGCGGAGGCTCCGACACGACGGCGGTCGCGATGGCGGCGGCGCTCAAGGCGGCGCGATGCGAGATCATCAAGGAAGTCGATGGCGTGTGCACGGCCGATCCGCGTGTGGTGAGCGCGTCGATGTCCATTCGTCAGCTCGATTTCGCGTCGTTGGGTGAAATGTGTTTTTGGGGCGCCAAGGTTTTGCATTTTCGCTGCGTGGAGCTGGCGCGCAGCCAGAATGTTCCATTGGTCATCAAGAAGTGGGGCGGCCCCGCGGAGAGTACGCAAATCTTAAG
>CAYPFC010000115.1:0-9327 GCA_964409815.1 uncultured Pseudobdellovibrionaceae bacterium | reverse complement strand
GGATCAACCATCCGTCATTCATCGGATCGTCGTTCAGCGTTCCCGGATTGTCGACCATCGACGTGTTCACTTCAATCACCGTTCCGCTCACCGGAGCCACCAAATCCGAAACGGCCTTCACGCTCTCGACCACTCCGAAGGGCTCACCCTGCGTGACCTTCTGTCCCTCTTCGGGAAGCTCGACGTAAACCACTTCGCCCAAGTTGTCTTGCGCGAACTCGGTGATGCCGACCGTGACGACGTTCTCGTCGACCTGTGCCCACTCGTGATCTTTCGTGTAGTAATACTCTTCCGGAACGTTGAAACTCGACATACATCCTCCAGTTCTAAATCTATTTCTTCTTCACAAAAGGCGTCGGCACCACTTCCGCGGCGTTCATCTTGCCGCGGATCTCGACGCTCAAACTCTGACCGACATTCGCGAACGCCACGTCGGCGTACGCAATGGCGATGTTCTCGTTCAGCGAGGGCGAAGGCGTACCGCTCGTCACCACGCCGATCTCCTTCCCGTCGGGAGAAAACAGCTTATAACCCTGTCTCGCAATCCCGCGGTCTTTCATCTTTAAACCGATCAGCTTACGGGTCAACCCGCGCTCTTTTCCGCCGACAATCGCCGCGCGGCCCACGAAATCCTTTTTGTCCGGCTTCACGACCCAACCCAAACCCGCCGAGTACGGATTCGTCGAATCGTCGATCTCGTGACCGTACAGAGGCAAACGGGCCTCGGTCCTGAGCGTATCGCGCGCGCCCAATCCGATCGGCATCACACCGAGGTCGGCACCCTTCGCGAGCAGGTCTCTCCATAACGCCGCCGTCTTCGCGGCCGGCACGAACACTTCCACGCCATCCTCGCCGGTGTAACCCGTGCGCGCCACGTAGGAGTCGCCGATCTTTTTGAAATGGAAAGACGGAATGTCGCGAACTTCGTTTCCGAAAACTCGCGCCGCGAGCTCGAGCCCGTTCGGCCCTTGCACCGCGATCTGGCCCCACTTGTCGCTCTCGTTCACGAGCTCGGCGCCACGGTTATTCTTCTGCATCCACGCGAAATCTTTGTCCGCGTTCGAGGCGTTCACGCACACCAGGTATTCGCTACCCTTCGAAAGGCAATACACGATGATATCATCGACCAAACCGCCGTCCGCGTTCGGCAGCAGAGAGTATTGCGCCTGCCCGCTTTCGAGCTTTCCCACCCAGTTCGTAGTCAGCCACTCCAAAGTCTCTAACGACTTCGGCCCACGCACGAAGATCTCGCCCATGTGCGAAACGTCGAACAGGCCGACCTTCGAACGCACGTTCAGGTGCTCTTCGCGCAAACCCGCGTAGGACACCGGCATATACCAGCCGGCAAAATCGACCATTTTGGCGCCTAAAGCGACATGCTCGTCCCGCAAGGGGGTGGATTTCAAACTCATGCCGCCCAAATTCGTCTCTAAAGCCGATTTTGGCAACTTTTTTTCGCCTGAATTCAAAGGGATGCGCCCCCGCCATGGCCCCCGGCTTGCTCAATCCATCACCAGGCGAGGAGGGCCGAAAGTTTGCGCCATTCGAGAACGTTTATAGTCATTCTGGCGTTGATCGTTGCCGCCTGCGGACGCACCGGCGGCCAAGGCCGTCGCACCGGCCTGCCCGCATCGACCGGCTTTTACGATCAAGAGACCGGCGTTGACTACGTTTCTCAAGACCCCCGCGTGGAAAAAGCGCTCGCCGAAGATGACCCGGCCGCTCAACCACCCGCGGCCGGTGGCCACACCGTCAATCCGCCCTCCACCGCCGCCCTGACCCCGGCCGATCTTCCACTTCGCGAGATGCTCAAAGAATTCGAGATCTCGCGCTTCGACGAAGGCGCCGCAACGCCCTCGCGCTTCGGCTCGAAAAAGTTCCGCGTCAAATTCTTCATGAAAAAAGGGACCGGTCGCTCCGTGGAGTTCACGGGAGAGTTCGGCGGCTCGAAACCGAACCTTACCGTCGCGGCCGAAGCCGACGGATATCAGCTGACCGGCTTCATCAACGATCTTCCGCAACAAAGCAAAGGCGAGTTCCGCCTCACCAAAGGAAACGATAGCGCCCGAGTGTTCTACTGGGCGTACCGCGCGAACCTCCGCGTTCGCGAAGACCGCACGCAGACCGTCGTCGCCGGCTCGAGCCTCGATCAGCAGCTGCGCAGCTTGCGCGAGAACACCTTCGGTTGGGTTCACAACTGGACGGTCGTCCGCGGCCGCGCGTTCTACATGGTCGATATCGTACGCGTTCACTCCGCGGGACAAGCGGGCGGCGGATTTCCCGACGGCACGTTCTTCTCGTTCAAGGGAGAATCGGGTCGCACGGGCGATCAGGTCCACAACGCCGACATTCTTGGCGGCGGCGCTCAGAGCGTGCAGCTGGTCGGTAACTCCGAGCAGGGCGCCGAGCGCAGCTTCGCGGTCACATTGAGCGACTCATCCTCAAAAGAGCTGAACGAAGTCATGATCGATATCGACCTGGACGAGGGCAGCTCGCCGGGCATCACCCCCGACGATCCTCCTCCCGTCGTGCACGGCCCCCCGCCGAGCACGGATGGCGGAACGACTCCCCCGACCGATGGTGGCGGCTTCGTTGGGCCCGGCCCCGCGGACGGTGGCGGTTCGCAAGGCGGCGGTCAGGAGCAACCGCCCATCATCGCCGGGGACGCGTACCTGCAGATCGACATGACCAAGACTCGCACCGCGAAGATCATTAACGACTTCAACCGCAATCGCAATCTCGAGGGCGTGAAGGCGAAGATTCGCGAGTACCAGGGCGGCGGTCGCGGCGGGCTGACGAAGTTCTTCAAGTACGCGAACCCGTTCCGTCGCATTATGGAAATCGTGGGCGCGACGTTCGACGTGTCTCCCGCGTTCGCATATCTGACCGTGGTGGAGTCCGCGTACTTCACCGGCGGAAACTACGTGATCGAGCGCCCCAAACGCCGTGACGGCAGTTTGATCTCCTCGGCCCTTGGTCCTTTTCAAATTCTGGAAGGCACGGCCAAAGGCAACATCATGGGCATGCACGTGACGCATCTGTGGAAGAACGACCCGAATAGCGGAGATAACTCTCAAGACGAGCGCAAGTACTTCGTGCCGAGCGCGTGCGGCGCGGCCCGCTACATGAAGTATCTCGTCGGCCTGTTTGACGATAGCGATACGACGCTTTCGATTCTTGGATATTTCCAAGGAGAAGGCGGAGCCGCGGCCGCGATCTTCTGCGCGTTCGACTCGAGCGTCACGGATCGCAACGCGTGCGTTCGCCGAATCAACAACGGCTATTCGGGCGCCGACTACGGCCGCTTCATGCGCCTCGCGAAGAACTACAATTACACGTACGCCGAGATGGAGCGTCGAAGCGCCGGTCTGACGCAAGCGATGAAGAATTACGTGAACGGAAAGCTCGCGGTGTACTTCATCGCGAACGATATGAAGTCGTTCGCGTTCTCGATTCCGGCGGATGCTCCGCGCACCTTCAACGAAAAAGCGCGGCCGACCGTGATGCCGGCGCGCGCGCTCAACGATGAGACCTGCTCGGGCGCGGTGAGAGCGGTTCTTTAACCGGTGCCCGGTTTTCGGTTGCCGGTCACGACTCCCGAGCGCACTTCCGGAGCGGAAGTACTTCGCTTATATTTGATCTGGAGCCCGGAACCGGCACCGCAACTGACAACCGATACGTCCAACCTTAATAGTAAAACCTCAAACCGAATTCTCAGCGAGTCGCAAGGTATTCTCTAAGAGCATCGTAATCGTCATCGGCCCCACTCCCCCCGGAACGGGCGTCCCCGCCGCGATCACGCCCTCAAGCTCTTTCAATCGGACATCTCCGCACAGCTTCGACTTTCCGTCGCTGCCCGCGGGCTTGCGATGAATGCCGACGTCGATCACGACCGCGCCCTCTTTAAAATCGCCCTTGCCGAGCATCTCGGGTTTGCCGGCCGCGACGACGACGATATCGGCTTGCGTGGTGTGAGACTTCAGATCCTTCGTTTTCGAATGGCAAATCGTCACGGTCGCGTCGGCCTGCACGAGCAGATGCGCCATCGGTTTACCGACGATGTTGCTGCGTCCGACGACGACAGCCCTCTTTCCCGCGGTCGCGATCCCGAAGTGCTCGAGGATCACCATCACGCCCCACGGAGTGCACGGCGTGGTCAGCGCTTTTCCGCTCCAGAGTTTCCCGAGGTTGGTCGCGGTCAGACAGTCGGCGTCTTTCTCGGGCGCGATCCACTCAATCGCTTCCTCGCTGTTCAAGTGTTTGGGCAGCGGGAGCTGGAGGAGAATACCGTCGACTTTCGAGTCCGCGTTCAGCTGCGCGATCAGCGACTTCAAGCGCGGAGCGGTCGTGTCGTGAGGGATGCGGTGCTCAAAGGACTCAATGCCGACCTCTTTGCACGCCTTCACTTTATTGCCGACGTAAACCTGGCTCGCCGGGTCCTCCCCCACGAGTATCACCGCAAGCCCGGGCTTGCGGCCTCGCGCCTTGGTGAACGCGGCGACTTCGCCCTTGATTTTGATTCTTCGCGCTTCGGCGACCGCTTTTCCGTCGAGTATCTTCATGCGATTGAATTTAGCTCACTTTGGAGAGTGGATGAAGGCATACGATCGATTGACCCCGCGCACGATTTGCTCTAGATATAGGCTACTCGTTTCAGGGAGAGTGGGTCATGGCAGATAAAGTCAAATTGTCCGAAGACGGCTCATCGATCGATTTCGTACAGAGCGATTCGCTGCCCACCTCAATCAAAAAATTCCGTCAAAGCCCTGAAATCGAAGGCTTTTATCGCTTCGTTTACGAAAACGACCTTCAACGCGAGGCTTACGACATTCTCGATAAAATCATTCAACGCCGAAAAGCCGCGCGCGTGAAGGCCAAGCCCGCCAAAGGCGCGAAGGCGAAAGCCTAATCCTCCGAATTCCGGACGACCCGTCTCCCGATTTGAATTTTAGCCGGTCTTGAGCCGGCACGCCGACTTGCACTCCCCTTCCCCGGGAGGTCGCACATGCTTTTACGCAACCAAAAGGGACAAAGCCTCATCGAGTACGTGATTCTCGTGGCGCTCGTCGCGGTGGCGACGATGGGAATGGTCCGCATGCTACAGAGCTCGGTGAGAGTGAATCTGGCCAACGTCGTCCACGCGCTTCAAGGCAAGAAAAAGGAAGAATCGCACGAGCGCATCGAAGCGAGCGATATTAAGAAAGCCGATTTCAGCGATTTTATGAATGGCGCCGCGAAACCCGCTAAGTAACGCGCGCGGAGCGATGCTCATCGAGGGCCTACCCGTGCTCGCGATGCTGCTCGCCTTCGCGATCGGATTTCTTGCCGTCGGATACCTGATGTTCGCGCGCGCGTGGGTCCACTCGGAAGCGGAGCGCGCGCTCTATTGTTTGGCTGAGAGGCGCTCCGCGCATGCGTGTCGGCGCGAGATCCGCGCGCGCGTACACGAAGCCCTGCCCTTCGGCGCGCTTGAGATCTCAAACCTTCGTTCCGAAGCCGACTCTTGGACCGTGGAGATAAAATGGAAATGGAACCAAGCCGAATTTCAAGTCGCGAAACGCTTGAGGATAAAAGACATTCTTGCGAACAAGGGTTTGCGCTGGTGAGTTTTCTCGCGCTGGTTCCCCTGATCGCGACGCTCGTGATTTGCATCGGGGCGGCGCTCTTCGCGATGAAGAAGAAGGCGCTCGCCCAAGCCTACTGCGTTCAAGAGAGTGTTCGCATGCAGGATCGGTTGAAGGACTCTCTGAAAAGACTGCTCAAACTCAACCGGCAGTCGGAAAATCTAAGGCACCGCCGCCTCACGGCCGACCGCGCGCTGACCCGCGCGATCGCTTCGGGCAACCCTTACGCCATCGCCGCCGCGAAAGCCGTCCAGACGGCGGTGATTCTGCAACAAACCGCTCACCGTGCGCGGCAGGAAGCGATTCTCACCGAGGCCGCGCGCGAGCGACAGCAGGCAGTGCGCGCCCTCACCGAACGCGTGCGCGAGCTTCGAGCGGGCGCACTCGATTCGCGCGCGTACTACGGGCGCGCGCTGGCCGTCGAGCCCAGGCCGGCGAGCTCACTGACTCCGAATTTCGAGCCGGTGCCCGGGTTCTCGCGCCTTCAACAACATCGCTTCCGATTTCAGGTGAACCTCGCGCCGCCGTTTTCTCTCCTGGGCGCGGTTCCGGGCCTCCGACAGCTCACCGAATGCGCCGTCAGCCTGACGGGAAAGGATCAATCTTGGCAGGTCCGAATTCTCGCGGCCAATCCAGCGTCGAGCTCGTAGTGATTCTTCTTACGCTCACGTCCGTTATTTTTATTCTGCACTCGCTCGCCTGGGAGAGCCGAATCTACTTCCGCTCCGCGTGGCTTTCGCGAGAGGTGCGTCGATGACGAATTCTAATGTTGCCCGCGCGCGCGATTGGTACCTCCGACAAAGTTGGGAAACGCGAATGCTTCTGGCAGCCGCTCTGGTCGCGGCGCTCCCGGTGCTGGCGGTAAGCGGGAAGGGCTCGTCCCCGGAGGCCGACCGCTCAGGGCCGCCAGGTGAGAGTTTCGCCGTCGATACGCTCATTCCCCGGGGCCACGTTTTGGTTCCGATCGAGGTCGCCAATTACGAAGCTTTGGACTCGATTCTCGGAAAGTTCGGAATCGTCGATCTGCTTCAGCCCGGAAGTCCGGACGCCGGACCGGCAAAACTGGTCGCACGCAACGTGCGGCTTTTAAGGGCGCCCCAGAATCCCTCTCATTTCGCGATCTTAATTCGCGAGGCGGACACCGACCGGATTCTGCGCCACGGCGGCGTCTTCAACGTCGTGATCAAACGACCGGAGAAAGTTGGAACGGAGTTTGTAAAGTCACCTTCCCGTCCACGCCGGAAAATCGTTTATGACGGAGGCTCTTAATGCGCTGGCTGCTCGCCCTGCTCGTGTTCACCCAACCCCTTCACGCAACGGTTCTCGTTCAAGGGGCCGACACCTCGCGCGTGGATTACCGGGCGGCCCTTAAGGCGAATCCCGAGCTCAAATCGCCGTCGCAAGCGCACTTGGCCGCTCACCCGACGGGTCCCAGGCGCGACGCCGTTCTTGAAACCCTCGCGCTCGCGCAGAAGGCGTTCTTAAGCAACTCCCGCCAGGAAGCCGCCGACCTCTTCGCCAGCCTTACCGATCTTTTGCCCGAGGACGATTGGTCGGCGACCGAGCGCGGAGTGTTCGTGATGGCCTACCTCCGGCGCGCGCAGCTCGAGAACGATCCCGCGACTCAGCGCGAGCTGCTCGCGCAATCGCTCGCCGTCGGCGGCGACCTGCCCGACACGAGTTTATTTCCGCCGCCTCTGTTAAAGGCGCGCGCGCAGCTCGAGAGCGAAATTCCGAAGATCGAGATTCCGGCCCGCTGGTTCGGCGACGGTTGGACCGTCGTCCTGATTAACGGCAAGCCCTGTCGCCAAGACGCGTGCGCGCCGATTCCGCGCGTGTCGACCCCAGTGCGCGTGACGCTGCTTTCGGAGCAATGGGTTCCGGTCACCGCGATCGTGAAAGCGGGCGAGATTTCGGATATTCGGCCCAAACGTGTCGCGTGGTACGAGGGCGCTTGCGGCAAAGAGCGCTTTCACCCGGCCGCGCAGTCCTTGGGCGAGCGCCGGACTTTATGCGAGTCGCCCGGGCGCGCGTTGAATCTCAATCCCGTGGCGCGTGCGGGCGGCGAAGTTCCGCGAATGGAAATTCGAGAAAAAGGAGATCCGTTCTATTCGAATCCCTGGTTCTGGACCGGAGTGGGCGTCGTGGTCGCGGCGGTTGTGATCTCGAGCGCGCGTGATCGCGACGGCAAAGAGCCGACCACGACGTACGGCCTTCGCTAGGGTGTCCAGATTTTCAAGGCTCCTGTCCAGCTCGGACTGGTGTGAAAGCCCACGCGAATTAATATGGAGACATGCTGATTCAAATTGTACTCCAGTTGATTCTCGCAAGCGGCTACGCAAATGCATTTAACGGCGGTTTGACCATCTCGCAGGCCCAGGAAAAGGTCCAGAACCAAAAAGGCAGCGAAGCTTCCGATCCCCTTTCCTTCGGGATCATGTTCGGTCATGAGTTCGATTGGTGGCAGAGCACCCGCTTCGCGCCCCGCATCGGCTACATTAAAAACACCGTCGAATCCGACGACCACTACGCCGGAAAATACAAAATCGAAACCATTTATCTGCTTTACGATGTCATCCACCCGCTGACCTCGGACAACGCGATTTGGTTCCGCGGGGGGATCGGCAACTTCATCAAGCGCACGAAAGGCGACGGCGGTACGGTCACCATTCCTAACGGCGCGGGCACGGCCACCGCCTACAAGCCCGGCGATACGCAACAGTCGTTCACCAGCACGCTCAATCTTGGACTGGATTGGAATCTCTCGGGGGGCTTCAGCGGACAATTTGAGGGTTACGGCGTCACGCTCGAAACCTTCTGGAACGAGATCTTGGACTCCAAAAAAAGAATGTTCACACTCCAACTCGCGTTCGTCGCGTTCTTCTAGAGGAAATCGCCATGACGACAATTCTCCTGAACCTGCTCTTCGCCTCTCACGCCCACGCGTTTCTGCTGATTCATCCGCAGTACCGCCTGCGCAACCCCGAAGAAGTGACGGTGAACATGACGGCCGCCAGTTGCGGTAGCGGAATCTCGAGCGAGACGCTAATGTCCGCGATCAATCGCTCCATCGATCAGTACTGGAACACGGTTTCGGAGAGCCGCCTGAAGCTCAAAGCCGGCGGCGAGGTCGGCACTCCCCTCGCCTCGGGCGCGGAACCCGGAGAAATCCTGGTCGGCTGTCAGGCGCTTGGTATTTCGGGTCCCGCGGGCGTGACCGTACCGAACATTCCCGAAGGCTCGGCGTATATCGCCCTGAACTCGGACCAATTCACGGCGGGAAACTATTACGTGGACGGGTTGATTGGAGTCCTTGTGCACGAAATGGGGCATGCGATCGGGCTCAATCACAGCGGCGATCCCGCCTCGGTCATGACGTATGAGGATCACGAGTGGGGACCCGCGCCGAAGCATCTTTCTCAAGACGATAAAGACGGCGTCGTTTATCTTTACGGGAACGAGGCGACGCTCGGCGGACTGCTCGGTGGATGCTCGGCGATCGCCGCGGACCAACCGCGGCCGCGCGCGAATCCGTGGTATTTCCTGGCCGAAATCCTATTTATGCTCGGCTCGATACGGGTAGCCGTATGGCTGATCGCGCCTTCTCGCAAAAGTAAAGAGCCCGCCTCCTGAAGGACGCGGGCCCTGGTCTTAGGCAAGAGCTAAGAAATTACTTCGAAACGCAAACGTAGCCAGCGGGGCA
>CAYPFC010000114.1:0-9446 GCA_964409815.1 uncultured Pseudobdellovibrionaceae bacterium | reverse complement strand
GGGAGCGGAAGGTTCTCGGGCGGCGGTCTACGGTGCGACGACGGCGTTCCGTTCGGAATGGCAAACATTCTCCAGCTCGTTCGCGGCGATCGGATATGCTCCGACAGGTTGGCAACGTTATGAGCATGGTTGGACAGCAAACTTCCCCGCAGCTGCTCCGTCAGGATACTCGGGTCCGGCTATAGCTGCTCCAAACAACACGACAGCGCTTTGCGGACTCGGTGGTCCGATCACCGCGACTCCTGGTTGCGCGGTAATCAACAGCCCCAACGCTCCGGGCGCGGTCAGCGGTACTTCGATGACAGCGACGGCATTCGTGGCACAAGCGCGTGCGCACATCGGTAACGCCGCGGGTACCATTGACCAATGGACAATCGATCAGACGAAAAACATTTCGAATACGACTGACGGATTGCCGTAGTCTTTTACTAGTTTAATCAAAACGGCTTAAACGAATCGCCTTCCCCAAAAGGGAGGGCGATTTTGTTTGAGCCTCCTCTCATCGCAATCTAATCTAAATTTGTATGAAAGAGCGCTTCGTGCTGCCGATCTTGGCGTTGCTTATGTTCGTAGCCACGGTGTGGCTGGGAAACGTTTCCTCGCGCGCGGAGGCGGCGGGACGCTTGCTGGTTCCGCCCCCTGAGGGCATCGAGCACGCGCAGTTCGGCTTTAAGGAGTCGGTGGCCGATTCGCTTTGGATCCGTTGGATTCAGGACATCGATACTTGCTATACGTTTGTGGAAGGCAATCAGCCTGCGCTGGTGCAGAAGCCGGCGGGCGGAGATATTCTGACGCAGGTGCCGCGCCATAAGAACTGCGACAATTCGTGGGCGTTCAAGATGCTCGATGCGGTCACGAAGCTCGATCCGCAGTTCGAAATGCCGTACATGTGGGGTGCGCCGGTGCTTTCGGTGCTGATTGAGGATTACGAGGGCGCCTCGGCGATTTTCAATCGGGGCGTGGAGGCGTATCCGAGGAATTGGGAAATCGCCTACCGTGCGGCTTACCATTTTCAATTCGATCGTCAGGATTTCAAGCGCGCCGCGGATCTTTTGAATCAAGCCGCGGACAACGGTGCGCCCACGTGGGTGCGTTCGTTGGCGTCTCGGCTTTACTCGCGTGCGGGACAGTTGGAACTGGGGCTTTCGACGTTGCGAGCGTATCGACAAACGTTTACCGACGAGAAGCAGGCGGAAGTGATCGACAAGCGCATTCGCGCGCTTGAGGAAGAGCTTAAAAAAGATAACGGCAACTGACTTACAATTTCTTAAAAGACTTGGCCCGGGCCAAGTTCGATGACCCAACTCGACCCGGGCCAGTCAACCCCTCTAGAACTTCTTGATCAACTCGCTACATGCCTGGTTCCCTTGCGCACGTTGCGAGATGAACGCTCGTCCCTCTCCCTTCAGCTCCGAACCTTCGAAATCAAACGCGAAGGCCTGGTTCGACTCCACCCGACACGCGATCTCCGCGCCGTCCAAGTTTACGATCAGTGTCTCCACCTGGCGTACCGAGCCTTCGAGCTTCGTCACCGACTTCAAAGATGCGAGCCGCGCTTCCGCCTCACCCGCGCTCGCGAGCTCCTCGCGGAAAATCACTTCTCCGCACCACGAGGTGATCGTCTTTAATGTCATCACCGCGCCCTCGACGCCCGCCTCGTGCGCGCCATTCGGGTACGCCGACACAGCCTGCGCCTCTCCCTCCTTCGACTTCGAGGGGGCATTCCCTCTCCGAAAGAAATACCGCCGCTACCGCCGGAGGGACACTTGGGCTTCTTAAGGACTTTGAGGCGATTTGAGGCAATTAATTCTTAGATATGAGACGCTTTGACCTGCTATTTCTTTTTCAGGCGCGCGAGGAAGATCTCGAACTTTTCCTGCTGGCCCTCGCGCTTTACCCATGCGCGAATTTGCTCGAGCTTGATCGGATGCTTTTCGGCCACCCACACCGCTTGGTCCAAACACTGGCGATCGTTCGAGTAAAAGAACCAGGCCAGGCGATCCATCACGGATTGCGTCGGCGAGAGTAGGGTGATGGTGACTTTGCCGATTTTAAGCCTTCCTTCGGGCTCAACCGGCTGATCATCGCCGATGCCGAGCGGGCCCGCGGGAAACTCTACCGTGAAATCCGTCTTCGCATGGACGAAGTCTTTTCCTTTCGCTTCGAACCCCAGCTCGAGCATCGCCGAGCGGATTTTTCGATGATCCCCCGAGCTGATGAAATCCAGATCCCGCGACTCGTACTTGTTATCGGTGTAAATGCTGACCACCGACCCGCCGACCAGCACGGCGTCGATTCCGTGCTCGGCCAATTTATCCACCACGATCGCCGCGAGCTCTTTTCGGGTCGTCTTCGCGCCGATTTTGCTCATAATTTCTTACGCGTTCGACGGGGGCGGCGGCGTTCACGGTAGTATTTCGCCACTTCGCTCTCGGGCAGGAGGCTCAGGATTTTTTCCAGCAACGCGCTAAGCTCCGCACGTACCGCGAGCCGGGGATTGATGCGAAAGTTTCGCGTATTCCCGGTGAACTGACTCACCAAAATCCCCCCGGCCTCGAGTTTCTCGAGCTGTCGTTGAACCTGACCGGGCGACGTCGCGAAGGTTTTCGCGATTCCGTTGATATGGCCTTCGCCGTAATTGGCGATATAAAGCAGACAACGTTCGGCGACCGGGTTTCCAAATAGATCTTTGTACATGGGCTCAGTCTATACTCAATTCGGGGATGAATATACTAGATTTAGGTATAATTATACTCATTTTGAGTATAGTAAGAGGAAGACCCACCGGACGACCTTGACGGCCGCCAGTCCAAACCCATACTTATAGAAGTCGGAGCTCCATTCACATGAAACGCGACTACTACGAAATCCTGGGCGTCACCCGCGAGGCCTCGGCGGAGGTAATCAAGAAAGCCTACCGCAAACTCGCCATGCAATATCACCCCGATAAAAATCCCGGGGACAAGGAAGCCGAAGAGAAATTCAAAGAGTGCGCCCGCGCCTACGAAGTCTTGAGCGACCAAGACAAACGCTCGCGCTACGACCGCTTCGGCCACCAAGGCGTCGACGGACCCGGCGCCGGCGCGCACGGATTCCATAACGCGAACGACATCTTCGAAGCGTTCGGCGACATCTTCGGGGATTTTTTCGGGGCTCAGCAGGGGAGAGGCGGCGGCCGCTCGCGCGCGGGGCAACCTCGCCGCGGAGCCGACCTCCGCTACATCCTCGAGATCGAGCTCAAGGAAGTCATCGACGGCGTACAAAAGCCGATCACGTTCGAGTGCGAGTCCGACTGCACGACCTGTAACGGCCTCGGCGCCGAAACCGGCACCAAAGCCGAAACCTGCACCGCGTGCGGCGGTCGCGGACAGATCGTGAGGTCGCAAGGCTTCTTCTCGATGGCCACCACCTGCGGCCAGTGCCGAGGCCTTGGTACGATCATCAAAAATCCGTGCAAGAAATGCCACGGCAGCGGACGCGAGACGATCGAGAAAAAGCTGCTGGTCACCGTCCCCGCCGGCGTCGACAACGGCACCCAACTCCGCATGACCGGAGAAGGCGAGCCCGGCTCTAGAGGCGCGCCCGCCGGAGACTTGTACGTCGAGCTGCGGATAAACCCCGACGAGCGCTTCGAGCGCGAGGGCCCGAATCTCTTCGGCGAATTGGAAATCTCGTACTTGCAAGCCCTGCTCGGCGCCGACATCGAAGTCGACACCTTGAGAGGTAAGAAAACTTTGCGCATCCCGCGCGGCGTTCAGTTCGGCGAGCAGGTGAAACTGCCCGGCGAAGGCTTGCCGTCCTTGCGCGGAGCCCGCGTCGGCGACCTCATCTATTTATTGAAGATCACGTTCCCGAAAAAACTCTCGAAAGAAGAAGAAAAACTCCTCCGCCAAATCGCTGAAAATAAAGGCGAATCCACGGGCAAAGAGAAGTCGGGAATCTTCGGCTTCTAGCCGCGCGCGTCACCTCTATAATTTAGAGCCCCTCGCCTTGACGGGTCGCGATTGCGCCTCAGATTTGAAGTTGTAAGAAGTATCTCCCGCCCCCACGGCGGTTTTTAAGGAGTATGGAATGGGAAAGATTATTGGCATCGACTTAGGTACGACCAACTCGGTTGTAGCCGTGATGGAAGGCGGCGTTCCCAAAGTTCTTGTTAACGAAGAAGGCGCGCGCACGACTCCGTCGGTGGTCGCGTTCACGAAAGACGGCGACAAGCTCGTCGGTCAAATCGCGAAACGCCAAGCGGTTACCAACCCCGAAAACACGATTTACTCGGCCAAGCGTTTCATCGGCCGCAGACTTGATGAAGTCAAAGAAGAGATCAAATACATGCCGTTCAAAGTCGTCCAAAAAGGCAACGACACGGCCTTCGACGTTCGCGGAAAGCAAATCGCGCCGGAAGAAATCTCGGCCGCGGTTCTCGCGAAGCTGAAGAAAGTCGCCGAAGATTATTTGGGTAGCGAAGTGAAGGAAGCCGTCGTGACGGTTCCCGCGTACTTCAACGATGCCCAACGCCAAGCTACGAAAGACGCCGGCCGCATCGCGGGCCTCGACGTCAAGCGTATCATCAACGAGCCGACCGCGGCGGCGCTCGCGTACGGCCTCGATAAAAAGAAAGACGAAAAGATCGCGATCTACGACTTCGGGGGCGGTACTTTCGATATCTCGATCCTTGAAGTCGGCGACAACGTCGTGGAAGTGAAAGCCACGAACGGGGACACGCACTTGGGTGGTGACAACTTCGACGAACGCATCCTCGTGTGGATGATCGACGAGTTCAAAAAAGACCAAGGCATCGATCTTAAGAACGACAAGATGGCCCTGCAGCGCTTGAAAGAAGCGGCCGAGAAAGCCAAGATCGAGCTCTCGACCGCGATGGAAACCGACATCAATCTGCCCTTCGTGACCGCCGATCAAACGGGCCCGAAGCACTTGCAGATGAAACTCACGCGCGCGAAATTCGAGCAACTGATCGACGATCTCGTTCAGCGCTCGCTTGAGCCCATGAAAAAGTGTTTGAACGACGCCGGACTTAAGGCTTCCGAGATCGATGAGGTCGTTTTGGTGGGCGGTTCGACCCGCGTTCCGATCATCCAGAAGACCGTGAAAGACTTCTTCGGCAAAGAGCCGAACAAGTCGGTGAACCCGGACGAAGTCGTCGCGATCGGCGCGGCCGTTCAGGGCGGCGTCTTGGGCGGAGAAGTGAAAGACGTTTTGTTGTTGGACGTTACGCCTTTGTCTTTAGGTATCGAAACCCTCGGCGGCGTGATGACCAAACTTATCGAGCGCAACACGACGATTCCGTCGCGTAAGTCGCAGGTGTTCTCGACCGCGGCCGACAACCAGTCGAGCGTGGACATCCACGTTCTCCAGGGCGAGCGCGAGATGGCCGGAGACAACAAGTCTCTCGGACGCTTCGAGCTCATGGGCATTCCGCCGGCACCGCGCGGAGTTCCGCAGGTCGAAGTGACTTTCGACATCGACGCGAACGGTATCTTGCACGTGACCGCGAAGGACCTCGGCTCCGGTAAAGAGCAGGCGATCAAGATCACCGCGAAGTCGGGTTTGAATGAGGACGAGATCAAGCGCATGGTTCGCGATGCGGAAACTCATGCGGACGAGGACAAGAAGAAGCGCGAGGCCATTGGCGCGCGCAACAACCTCGACAACATGGTTTACCAGAGCGAGAAACTGATCCGCGATAACAAGGACAAAGTCGGAGAAGCCGACGTAGCGGGATTGCAGGAAGCGATCGACAAGGCGAAGGCGGTTCTTGCGAACCAAGCTGCGAGCGGCGAAGAGCTGAAGACGGCGACCGATGCGATCACCAAGGCGAGCCATTCCGTCAGCCAGAAGCTCTACGAGAAGAGCAAAGCTTCGGGCGGTGGAGACGGCGGCGGCAGCGGTGGTGGCGGAGGCGCTTCGGGCGCGGGCGGAGCGGAAGGCTCGTCGAAACCCGACGGCGAAGACGTGATCGACGCCGATTACAAAGATGTGAATTGATACCTAGGGAAAGATGTTTGTTGTGTGACGGAAAGAGCCGCGGAAACGCGGCTCTTTTTTTGTTTGGAGGGCGGGACGTGCCCTCGCCTGGATGGAAAGACTTCGCGCCAGCATGAGCCGCTTCCGGGCTCGCATTTCCCCCTCTTGAACTTCGCAACCTATAGGTTGCGAAGTTCAAGAGGGAAACCCGTCGCGACGATTTTCATTGGTCAGATCGAATTAAAGCGGAGTACTTCCGCTGCGGAAGCGGCTGGCGTCACGGAACTGGGCCCGGGCCCAGTTTGGCGGCCACCTGCGGTGCTTGGCCGCCTTCGCGGACCCGATGTCGCGCACCCGGGACCGCGGATAAGGTAACTAAATTAAATCTATTTATAATTGCCGATGAGATGCGTCCGGCCCAAAGCGCGCTGCGGACTACTCGACCGCGAAGCCTTCGCTGTCGAAGTACCACACGGCCGCGCCCGAGACGTAGCCGGGAGCATTGTCGATGTCGAGGCCGATCTCGGCCATGAACTGCAGGGTCTTCCACTTTTCGACCTGCAGTTGCGAGCCCACGACCAACTGGAATGTTGCCTTCGTGTCGTCGTCGACGTTGCGGTCGTCGGCGTTGCGCATGCGCATGCCCACCGGAGCGGCAGCGTAAGGCGTGAAGACCGTGTTCTCCACTTCGATCTTTTTCGAAAGCATCGGCTGGAACAAGAACGTCATGTCGGAGTAATCGCCGTCGTTGCCGTACAGGATCCCGATATTGATACCCATCGCCGGCTGACGATCGATGTCGGGGATCGGCATCCACTTCACGAAGGCACCCGCGTAAAAATCGGTCTTCCCGAAGCCGAGCTGCGCGCGTAGGCCGAACTCATCGTCCATTCCCATGTCGAACGTGCCGCCGATGTTCAGTCCGCCGTTGTCGGTGAGAACCTGGGCGTCCGACGTGAGTTTGTACTTGCCCTTGGCCATGACTTCGCCGTTATCGAGCACGCCGTAGTAGGCAGCGAACGCGGGCGTCGAGAGCAGGGCAGTCAGGGCGGTCATTGCGAATAAGGCTTTGCGAATCATTCGGGAGCTCCTTCAGGCGAACGAAGAGCCCACTCTAGACAAGGGGAAAGGGTTTGACAAGCATCGTCCGCCTCGAGAATCCTCAAGAGTGCAATGACACAGATCTCACTCGTCGTGATCACGCGCAACGCCGAAGAGCACATCGCCGATTGCCTGAATTCGGTGCCGTTTGCCGTGGACAAGGTCATTCTCGACAACGGCAGCACCGACAAGACGCTGGAAATCGCGCAGCGCTGCGGGGCCCGCATCTTCCAAGAAGAGTGGCGTGGCTTCGGACCGCAAAAGCGTCGTGTGACTGAACTCGCGAAAACAGACTGGGTCTTGAGTCTCGACGCCGACGAGGCGCTGAGCGACGGCGCGCAGGCCGAGCTCAAGGAAATGCTGAATGGGGATCTCTCGGGCGCCGACGCCTACAAGTTTCCGCGCCTGAGTTTTCATATGGGTCAGTGGATCCACTATGGCGGCTGGTATCCCGACTGGCAGGTGCGCCTCTATGACCGGCGCAAGGCGAACTGGACCTCGGTGCAGCTTCACGAAAAGGTCGAAGCGCAGCGGGTGGGCAAGATGCAGGCTCCGATTCTTCACTGGGTGTTCAGGGATCTGGCCGATCAAGTGCGCACGAATAACAAATACTCGTCGCTCGGGGCGGAAGAGCTCGAGGCGAAGGGTGAGACATTCTCCCTTTTTCTTTTACTTACGAAACCGCCGGTTAAATTTCTCGAGACGTATTTTTTCAAGAAGGGGTTCCTGGACGGAATACCTGGATTCGTCATCTCCGTCGGCGCCGCGTATTCCGTATTCCTAAAATGGGCCAAGCTCTGGGAGCGCGAGCGGGTCAAATCGGGACAGTGATTTCTTTTGGTCCAGACCGTTGTGGGCGCCCCTTAAGATCGCTTATAATTTAAATCATGAAGTACGTAATCTCATGTCTCGTCTTGGTGTCGTTCTATGTCCAAAATCCCGTTCATGCCGCGCAGGAAGTCTCCTGCGAGTGCCCGAAGCTCGGGTGCGATCCGTGCAGTACGGAAAAGGGAATAACTTTCTTCAGCGAAAAATGCGGGCCCGCTCTCGCGAAAATGAAATCTTGCGCGCGACCGACCTGCATTCCGATCGACGTCGCGACGAAAGAGTGCCCCGTGCCTCCGTCGGCCGACAGCGGCCCGCGCACGCCGATCGTGGTCGTCGATAAAAAGCACGAAGTCGCGCGCGAGCCGGCCGAAGGCGCGAACGAGATTCCGACCATCGGTAAGGTGAAAGTGCTTTCGGGCTCGGTTTCGATCAAATCGATCGACGGCGAGCTCAAGGTCGTCAGCGACGAGGCTTCGCTTCACGAGGGCGATAGCGTCGTGTCGGGGAAAGAGTCGGGCGCGGTCGTGAATTTTCAGGGCGGAAACAAGCTGCACGTTCAGCCCGATTCCGAGGTTCAAATCACCGAATTTAAGAACCAGGCTTCTCCCGAAACGCGTCGTGCGCTGCTGAACCTCATCAAGGGCAAAGTGCGCAACCAAGTCGGGCAGAAGTACAAGGGCGACAAGCAGAGCTACTACCGGATCCAAACGAAGGGCGCGGTCGCGGGCGTTCGCGGGACCGACTTCATGGCGAGCTTCGACATGGTCGACGGCAAGCTCGATACCGGAATCCAAACTCTGGGCGGTAAGGTCGAGCTCTTTAATTTGGACGAGTCCGACAAGCGCGTGCTGTTGAAGGGCGATGCGGTGAACTTCGTGGCCGACCAGCCGCTGGATGCGTCCGCCAAGCCGACCGGAAAATTCACCGATGTTCGTAAGATGAGCGCGGACGAGATGCGCGATCTCGATAAGGGTACGCGCATGGACGTCGCGCGGGCGAAGCGCAAGACCGCTTCGGAGTCGGCGATCTGCGATAAGCCGCGCGCCAATTTCAATCAATGTATGTGGAAATGTGTCGGCAACCCGGAAGGCTCGAAGGTTTGCCGTACGGAGCTGCCGCAAGTGCGCTGCGTGCGTAGCCGTTGCAACGGAAATGGTGAGTGGGCAGAGGAGACTCGTGTCCCGGCCGCCGCCAGCCAGGTGCAATGCCCGAACGCCGGAACCCTGGTAAAAGACTGCGATTATTAAAAGGTGCCAGGACCATTTTCCGGGACGCGGCGCCTCCGCGTCCTGAGGTTTTATCTATCAATTGAAAATGATTGCCCTTTCGACGGTTCGAACCTATAAATCCTAGGTTCGATACCTTTTGTGGCGGCCGTAGCTCAGTTGGTAGAGCATCGGATTGTGATTCCGAGTGTCGCGGGTTCAAGCCCCGTCGGTCGCCCCATTTTTCGCATACTGCATATTCAAAGTTCGGGTTCGGTTCTTCGGTTCTTCGGTTCTTCTCACTTCATGGTGGGCGTGCGCCCGAAACGC
>CAYPFC010000113.1:0-9466 GCA_964409815.1 uncultured Pseudobdellovibrionaceae bacterium | reverse complement strand
CTTCTCGCCCGACTCGATCGTTTCGGGAAACGTCATGCCTTGGTAATTCTGAACGAAGGTGAAAACGTTGCCCGAGGCCTTGCAACCGAAGCAGTGATAAACTTGTTTATCCTCGCTCACCGAGAACGAAGGTGATTTGTCGTGGTGGAAAGGACACTGGCCCTGGTAGTTCGAGCCGGTCCGGCGGAGCTGAACGTACTGCTGCACGATATCTACAAGATTTGTAGATTCGCGAACACGCTCAATGAACTCCTGCGGAAATTTCAGATTGCCCCCCGGCGACGCAGCGTTTCGATCCCGGGATCGAAACGTCGCGTTGTGAAATATTTGTGCCAAAATCCCTGCGGCAGCTGCACTCGCCGCCACTTCCGTCGTTGTCGGCTTGGGCCGCGGCGCCCGCTCAGAGCGACGTCCGCGCCGAAGCCTACGTCAGCTTCGCCTTCACGAGGTCGCTGATCATCTTGCCGTCGGCTTGTCCGGCGGTGCGGGCCATGACCTCTTTCACCACTCCGCCCATTTGCTTCATGGTGGTCGCGCCCTGCTCTTTGATCACCGATTCGACGATCGCGGCGACTTGGTCGGCGCCCATCTGAGCGGGCATGTATGTCTCCAACACGCTGAGCTCGAATTTCTCTTTGTCAACGAGGTCGGTGCGGCCGGCCTTCTGAAATTCTTCGATCGAGTCCTTGCGCTGCTTCGTCAGCTTCTTCACCACGCCCAAGATGTCTTGGTCGGTAATCGCGTTCGGGCGCAGCTCGATCTCGCGGTACTTGATCGCCGACTGGAGCATGCGGATCGCGCTCAGCTTTTCGGCTTCTTTGTTTTTCATTGCGTTCTTGATGTCGTCGAGAATTTGTTCGCGTAGACCCATGTGTTCCTCTGAAAAAGAAAAAAGGGATTCCAATCACGAGAGGAGTGGAATCCCAGTTTCGATGATTAAAAAACTACCACGAAGGTTTGCGCTGTTTTTTCAACAAGCGTTTACGAGCTGCCATAGACTTCTTCTTTTTACGGACGCTGGGCTTCTCGTAATGTTCGCGTTTTTTCACTTCCGACAAGATGCCGGATTTCTCACACGCTTTCTTGAAACGGCGGAATGCCTGTTCGAAAGCTTCATTGTCGCGAATGCGGACTAATGCCACTAAAAATCACCTTCCTCTCAAAGTCCTCCAGGTGTAACAAAGGCTTGGCCATTTGAGGAGCCTAAATTTTGATCACGGAACGCGACAATGAGTACATGCGAAGGGCGCTCGGGCTGGCGCACCACGCGGCCGGCCTCGGAGAGGTACCGGTGGGGGCCCTTATCGTGCATGAAAACGTCGTGATTGCGGAGGCTTATAACGAGCGCGAGTCCCGCCCCTCTGCCCTCGCCCACGCCGAAATTTCCGCGGTCGGAGAGGCCTGCCGGAAGCTCGGTCGATGGAGATTATCGGGCTGTAGTCTTTATGTGACCCTCGAGCCCTGCGTAATGTGCGCCGGCGCCCTGGTTCAGGCCCGGGTGGACCGGGTCGTTTACGGCGCGCGGGACCCGAAGGCCGGAGCCGTCGAGTCGCTGTACCAGGTTTTAGAAGACGCCCGTCTCAACCACCGTCCGCAAGTGGACGGAGGAGTCTTAGCGGACGAGTGCGGGAAGATGCTCTCGGATTTTTTTAAAGCTCGTCGCGGCTGAGCGATTGTCATTCGATTCTCGTTTCCACAATTTCGGCGCGCTTAAATTCCGCGCGGCGCGTGCGGTAATAGAAGAGCCCCCACGCAACGCCTAACAGAAATCCGATCATGTGCGTGCGGTAGCTGATCTTCGGATCGAAGGCCTCGGCGGGAGCAAAGAGCATCAAGGCCACCCCGAAGGAGCGCAACGCCCGACCCGTGACGGAAATCTTCGTGTTGAGCGCGAAGTACAAAGCGAGCCACGCGCCTCCCATCCACGAAACGACTCCGCTCGCGCCGACCAAGCGCACATCGGGCGCGTAGGTGAGAAGCGCGATCGCGTTCGTCACTCCGCCCATCACGAGCGCGGTCAACGGAAACACGAGTGCGCCGAAATACCCGTTGAGCAGGTAGCCGAGGATAAAAAACATCAATGAGTTGGATAACAAGTGCCCGAGGTCGGCGTGCGCAAAGACGGTGGTCCAGAGACGCCAGAATTCTCCCTTCGCGAACACCTCTTCGCGCGTGGCGTGCATCCACTGATCCGCCGTCGGATAGTTCCAGTAGAACGCGCAACCGACCGCCAAAACCAATAGGGAGAGCGCCGACACGATTTGCGCGTCGACGTGCGGGCGCTTCGAGAGAAACGTCTCTTTCACCACCGAATAAATTTCTGGAAAATTCCGCGATTCGAGCTCTTGCATGCGCACCTTTTGCACCCAGACTTTGTACCGGCTGCGCCTCCTTGAGCTTTTGCCTTTAACCGTTCACTGCTGAAAACTTAAAGCAAATGAAACACATCATCCTTGCCCTACTTACGTTGAGTTCCTTTACGGCTTTGGCAAGCCAGAAACTTCTGACCCCGCGACGCCTGGGAGATATCAAGCCCTTACAGCGCGGAACGTTCCTCCGGATGCAGGCGGATTGGGCCGCGGCCGCCGACGCGAAAAGCGTCCTCCCCGCGAGCGCGCCCGATCGGAGCTTTAGGTCCGTTTGGGTAAGGATGTTTCCTTTGCTGAACGTGCCGCTCGGAGATCCGTACCCGAATACGGTCAACCTCGACGAAATCAGCCTTTATAACAGCACGACGATCAAGGTGTACGCGCTGAGTGGCGGCGCGCTGATCGGCAGCGGTAAATTGATTCAATTTGATTTCGACGCGGGCGAGATGAGCTTCGACGGCGCGACCCGGCGGCTCGAGGCCGTCTGGATGGAGCCGCAAGGAGCCGTGACCACGACCGCGAAGTGGGACTCGAATAAAGTGCGCGTCGAGCTGCGCGGCGGATTCGTGATCAAGCGCTCGCTGCACCAGCCGAAAGATATGCCCGAGCGCGAGCTTTGGTCGATGATCAACGTCGTGAACGTGAACGACTATTTGCTCTCGGTGGTTCCTTCGGAAGTTATCTCGAGCTGGCATCCCGAAACTTTAAAGGCGCAAGCGATCGCCGCGCGCACGTACGGAATTTTCGAGACCGCCTCCGCGCGCGCCGCAGGCCGCGATTTCGACGTCGACCCATCGACTTGGTACCAGAGCTATCAGGGCGCGAAGATGTGGGACGCCGACTCCAGCACGTGGCGCACGGTGGAGCTGAGCTCCACGTCGGCCGCCGTGAAGGCGACGGGTTCGAAAGTCCTCACGCACGACGGTGAAGTCATTAAGGCGCTGTTCTCGTCGAACTCCGGCGGGCGCACGTGTACGATCCGCGAGTGCCTCGAAGTGGATTACGATCTCCCCTACATTCAGCCGGTGAACGACGCCCCCGGAATTAAAGACGCGCCGGGCGGAACCTGGGGCTCGAAGGCGACGCTCACGCCCGCGAACATCAAGGCGAAGCTCAAAGAGTACGGCTTGTCGTTCAACGGCGCCGTGAAAAAGCTCGAGCACTTGGAGCGCGGACCGAGCGGTCGCACCTGGCGTTTGCGAATGGTGTTGAGCGACGGATCGAAAATGGACCTGACGCGCTTTCATACGCGCAAGGTGATGCACTTGTTCGGACCGATCCGCTCGTTCGATTACGAGCTCGGGGCGATCTCGGGCGGCAAACAGCTCATCACGGGTCACGGCTACGGGCACGCGGCCGGTATGTCCCAGTGGGGCGCGCAGCTTTACGCGAAGAGCGGATGGGCGCACGATCGAATCTTAAAGCATTTCTATACGGGCGTAAGAATCGAGGAGCTAACGCCCTAAGAGGCGGCGCCGAGTTTGGCTCTTTTAGGAAGCGTCAGCACGAACTTCGTGTTGGCGCTTTTTTCGTCTAAGATCAGCGTCCCGCCATGGTTTTCCATAATGCTGCGGGAAACGCTCAGGCCCAAGCCGGGCCCCTGCCCCACTTCCTTGGTGGTGAAAAACGGCCTGAAGATCTGTTCGTAGTGCTGCTTCGGAATTCCGTCGCCGCTGTCGGTGATGGAGATTTCGATCTCGGCCTCGCGCTCCTGAATCTCGATGCGGATCCAGCGATTGGCGACCTTCATCAGGGCGTCGTGACAGTTTTGCAGGACGTTGAGGATGACTTGCGAGATTTGCGCCGAGTTGCACTCGACGACCAGCGCAGGATTCGGAATGATGAACTCGAGGCGAACGCCGCGATTGACGAAACGCTCGCGACATAGCGACATCGTGTCGTCGAGCAGCTTTCGGACTTCGACCTGAACGGTGTCGTCCTTCATGCCGTCGCGCGCGAAGGTTCTTAGTCCCGAAATGATGTCGGCGATTTTCACTGTCGTTTTTTCGATCGTGTTCATGCCCTCGATGAATACTTCTTTGTCGACGTCGCCGTCCTCGAGCATTTCGCGAATTTGGCTCGCGAGCGTGAGGATGACGGCGAGAGGCGTATTGATCTCGTGGGCGATGCCGCCGGCCATGTCGGCGAGCGTGGACATTTTGGCGGCGTAAATCGAGAGCGCGTTCTTCTCGTCCGCGAGATTGATCGCGGGTGGCGCCGCCGCGACTGGGGCCGCCGGCGTCTGAGCATCTTTGCGCGTCTTCTTAGGCGCTTTTTTTCGGTCGCTCATATCCAATAACCTTGTCCAGTTCGGCGATCATTTTGGTGCGCTCAAACGGCTTGCGCAGCATGCAGCGTGCGCCGAGCTTGATCGCTTCCTCTTCGGTGAAGTCCGCGTAGCCCGTCATGAAGATCATCACGGGCAGCTCGGGATGAAGCTCGCGCATGAAGCGCAGCAGGTCCCTGCCGTCTCCATCCGCCATGCGAATGTCCGAAATAACAACGTCGATGATAAACGTTCTGAGCATTTTGGCCGCTTCATTGCCGGAGCGGGCTTTCAAGATGCGGTAACCTTTGCGCTCGATCGCGAACGCCACGGCTTCGCGGAGGCTCGGGTCATCTTCGACGATAAGTACGCAAGTTTCTCCGGGGGTCTTCATCAATATATTCTTCGGAAATTCGCGACTTAAGCGTGAGAATGGCGCCTCGCTCCTGGACCTGACGGATGGTCCAGATTTTATGCGGGAGTTTTCTGTTGTACTCCCCGGGGCCGGATGCTATCTCGTTGAATTCATTGTCGTTCCGTTGCGGAGAGGTGGCCGAGTGGTTTAAGGCGCACGCCTGGAACGCGTGTGTAGTAGCAATACTACCGTGAGTTCGAATCTCACTCTCTCCGCCAATAAAAGAACCCGCCAACGGCGGGTTTTTTTATTGGCGGAGAGAGTGAGTTGAGAAGTCACGTGCGCCAACCCATCTAGTTCGAAGCAAGATCCCTGCGAAAAACCAAATTTACAGATAAATCGCGATTCAAGAGCGGCGCACCAGTGAGTTCGCAAAAAGTAGCAGGATGCTACTTTTTCGTGAGCACGGCCGTAGGCCGCGCGGAACCCGGAGCGTCAGCGGAGGGGCCAAGGGCAGGAGCCCTTGGCAATCTCACTCTCGCCCGCTCCCCTACGCCGTCAATGTCATGATCAACGGCTTGTCCCTCGTGATCACAATGGTGTGCTCATACTGAGCCGTGAAAACTCCCGGCTTCGTTATCAGCGTCCAACCGTCGCCGCCGTCGAAAACTTCGCGCGCGCCCGATGAGATGTACGGCTCGATCGTGATAACCTGATTTTCCGTCAAAACGCGCTTGTCTTTCTTGTCGTAGTATCCCGCGATGAAGCCCGGCTCCTCGTGAAGCGCACGGCCCACGCCGTGACTCCCGAGATTCTCGATGACCGTAAAACCGTTGCTTCTCGCCTCGGACTCGATCGCGTGACCGATGCGATTCACTCGCGCGCCCGCGCGCGCCTCGAGCATCGCGCGCTCGAGCGCCTTCTTCGCGACCGCGCAGATTTGCAAATGAAGTTTCGACTCGGGAGGAATGATGGCCGAGCCGCCGGTGTCCGCGAAATATCCGTCGAGCTCCGCCGACACATCGATGTTCACGAGGTCCCCGGCGCTCAGGACTCTAGAGCCCGGCACTCCGTGCGCCGCCTCTTCGTTCACGCTAATGCACGTGAAGCCCGGAAAGCCGTACGCGAGCTTGGGCGCCGATCTCGCCCCGTGCGCCTCAAGAAACTGCTCGCCCAACGCATCGAGCTCGCCGGTCGTAATGCCCGGCTCGAGCTTCGCATGCATGTGCTGAAGACACCGCGCCACGATCCGGCCGACCTTGCGAAGCCCTTCTAAGTCTTTTTCCGAATTGATCGACATGCTTCTTAGTTTACTCGAATTCCATCGGCACGCGGATTATGCGCTCCGCATCATTGCGCGAAACGCCGCTAAGTTGTCGCGATCAGTAGCTCTTCTCCGCTCGAAGGCACGAGCCCATCGACACGTCCCGCGAAGTACTTCGCGATGATCTCCGCGCGCGAAGCGTGCTCGGCATTTTTAAATCCCGCCTCCAACGCCATCGTCACGAGCTCCTCGGGCCGAAAGAAACTCACGAACGGCGTTCCCGCCGCACGGGCTTTTTCGTAAACCATCTCGTGACCCGGGCGATCCTCGGGCTCGATCAAATCCATCGTGAGAATAAACGACATCACGAACGCCGAGCCCGGCGCAAGCGACGCCATCTGCTTCAATGTCGCCCGGTTCGCCTCTTTCGTCAGGTACATCGACACGCCCGCCGACGCGATCACCGCGGGCTTACTCGCATCGAAACCGTTCTGCTTGAGCTTCTCCCACCACGAATCGCCGGCCTCGAAATCCACCGGTACGAATTGCAAGTTCGGCGCGATTCCAAAACCCAGCTCTTCCAAGCGCTTCTTCTTCCACTCTTGGGTGGCCGGCCTATCGATTTCAAACACACGCACCTTCGTCGCGAGATCCGGCCGCCTCTGCGCAAACGAATCGAGCCCCGCGCCGAGAATCACGTACTGACTCACGCCGCGATTCACCCGCTCCTGAACCACGTCCTCAATCCAGCGCGCGCGAGCCACGATCGAAGCGCGGTAACCGCGCGTTCCGATCGGATGCATGTCGCCGCGCTGACGCCAATTCTCCTCGGGCGCCGCGAACGCCGCGCCGATTTCATCTCGAAAAACGTGAGGTGCCGCATCGAGCTCCACGTGCAGGGCGCGCCAGAGCGCCACGCGTACGGCTGTATGATCTGGGATGGTAACGGGTTTGCTCGACATAATCAGAGCGAAACTTCGTCAAGCAGCTGCGCGTTCGTACCGTAATTGGCGTACTTTCGCATTCGTGACTCTCGCTGCTCCGAAGGCGGTAGAGAATCGAGAAGCGCGACGACAGGGCGACGGCAATACTTCAATAGCTCCCAGTCGATGGTTTCGAAGAAGTAATCCAAAATCTGAACACGCTCGGCTTCGCTATAGCTCAAAAGAGACATTCGCGGGGGACGATAGAGCAATTGAATCAAAGGCTTCGCGCGGTGGCGTAGTGCGAGTTTCACGAGATCGCCCATTTCATGCCAATTATCCATTTGGACGGTCATGTTGATCGTGAGGCCGAACTCCGATAGTCCTCGTTTAGCTCGGTCTTCTTGGTAGGCAACAAGATCTTCGATGGTTTTCAACGGAACGGAAATATCTCCGCGTTCGCGGACGACGGAGTAGACCTCTTGCGAAACCGCGTCGAGGCTCACATTTACCGTCACAAGATTGATTTTATCGAGTCGTTCTTTAATGAGCGGCGTAAACTTCCAATGCGCGTTGGTCGTAATCCGCCAAGCGGCAGACGGATTCACCCGCCCCATAATGTCCATTAATCGAAACGTATCTTTTTGAATGAAGGGCTCCCCCGAAAGGGGATCCACTTGCTTCAGAAAGGGAAAAAGATTTTTTTCGGCGGACTCCCAAAAACCGAGCTCGTCATAGAGGCCGTTGGGCAATTGCCAAATCGTGCACATGGGACAACGCAAATTGCACTTGCCATTGAAGTCGGGAGAGATCCGGCTCGGAGGTTTTGTCTGAACTTCCGCGAGGTCGATATATTGAAGCAGAGCCTGATTGAACGGCTCTTTGTGACACTTGCGGTGAAGCTGAGCATCCTTACAGGTTTTGACCTTGTCAGTTAAAAATTCGCGGCGCCATTCCCGCGCCTTTTCTCCGTTCCAAATTTCTTCCCATTTTTGTTCTCGTGCGTCGCCCAGGTGATGTTCGTTTCCAAGCTCACGGCAACCGCCGACGTTTCCCCACGAATTGAAAATAAGGGTTGCGAAGGGGACCGCGCAAAACGAGTCCGGCAGGTTCTCCTTGGTAAACGTGGGCGTAACGCCCTCTTCCTGGCTAGCGGCCATAGGGCTGAATGTTAGGCCGCGCGGTTTGCGGTTGTAAAGGATCTTCGGATAACACCGTGGCCCGTGGGCCTTGTCAAAGGCGGAGGAGGTGCTAAGTTTATTAGTATGGACAGAGAGCACGTATTCTTCACGCGCAGTAAAAGGCCGCTGAACATAGACATCACGTTCAAGTGCGCCCTGGAGTGTCTTAGGTGCGGCCGCCAGATGGAATTTCGCAGAAATGGAAGGACCGTTCCCGGTTATCATTTGTCCCTAGAAGAATTCGACAAGATCACGAACCACTTCCGCGGGATCTCTTTTTGCGGGCAATATTCGGATCCCACGCATCATCCGCAGTTCATCGATTTTTTGAAGATGTGCCGACGTAAGCGGGTCTATGCCGAAGTGCACGTGGCTTCCACCGCGAGGACTGAAGAGTTTTTTATTGAAGCGTTTCAGGCGAACCCGGAAGCCGTATGGATTTTTGGAATCGATGGACTGCCGGAGCAAAGCCATCACTACCGGGTCAATCAGGACGGCGTTAAATTATATAATATCATGCTGAAAGCCCGGGAGTATCTGACCCCCAAGCCCCGCTGGCAGTTTATTTTGTTTAAGTACAATCAGGACAGCGTGGATAAAGCGATGGAAATGGCCAAGACCGAAGGGCTTTGGGTCGAATTCATCCAATCCGCCAGATGGGATAGAGAGCTAGAGACCGATCCATTAAAGCCGACGGTCGTGAGGTGATTATGTGGGGGAAGTGGCGCAAGGATGTGAAAACCATCGAACTCGATCCCAAGTGCTTCAAGGACGACATGTCCTTTGCCGTGACCAACCGAGGGCACCTTATCCCTTGCTGCCAATGCGACGATCTCATGACGATGAACGATCCTGAGTTTCAAAAGTTGTTGGCCGTCAGTAAAATCAGCGAGCATGAAAGTATCGATGCGATTTTGAGGCAAAAAGAGTGGACTCAGTTTTTCGAGGACCTAAAAAATCACAAAGGTCCCGATGCCTGCCGTAGAATTTGCTTAAAGAACAAAGGCGCGGACAAAACTCAGCTCTTACAAATTATCGACCCGTCGGCCGATAAGGTCGTTGAGCTTATCAAGACATGAAGAAATTCTTGATTTGAGCGACGGCTTTC
>CAYPFC010000112.1:4575-9491 GCA_964409815.1 uncultured Pseudobdellovibrionaceae bacterium | reverse complement strand
AACGCGACCACGAGAATGATCGCAGAAACCCCAAGGATCGTGCGGTTGTTCGCCTTGTCGATTTGCGCGTCGATGTCTCGGTTGTAGTTTTCCAAACGGTTTCTCCTGGTGTCTCGAATCGGTATACGGGCCGAATCCATTACCCGAGGTACTGCATTGCATTCCCGGTGCCCGCGAGGGACGCGCCCATGCGAGAAGAGCTCGCTTTTCCGCCTAATCGCCTGACGCTGACCAAGGAGTCGTCGGTTTAAGAGGGTATGAGATCTAAATCCTGGATTTTGGTCGGGAAAAATCGTCTAGAAATGTCTCATTTTGAGACGATTCGCGGCCGGTGGTGGGAGCCGAGCCGGCCGCGAAATCTTAGCGAACTGCCTTTTCGCGCATCATGCGCTCATGTCCGTCCTGAAGCTCGTCCAGAGTGAGGTCGCCGTTTTTGTCGGTGTCCAGCTCTTGAAAGATTTTGCGGTGGCCGTCGTTATGCTCTTGTCTGGAGAGCACGCCGTCGCCGTTCGCGTCGATCTTCGCGATTTTTTCTCTCGCGCTGATCTCATGGGCTCCGCCCATCCCGCGTCCGTGCTTTTTCGCTTTTTCTTCTTTCATCGCTGCCATTTCTTCCGCGGTCACGTTTCCGTCATTATTCAAATCCGCTTCGCCGAACATTTCGAGTGAGCCGGCCTCGTGCTCCTCGAACGAGATGCGATTATTGCGATCGGCGTCCATCATCTTGAATTTGTCGACCACCATGTGCGGCCCTTTGCCCGCGTGCGCCGAAAGACTGAGCCCCATGACGAGTGCGACCCAGGCGGCAGCGGTAACTTTATACGCTCTATTCATTGCAAGTTTCCTCCATTTCGGAATTAGAATCGCTGCAAGAAATTTGCCCGTGAGAGGGCGACGGCATCGCTGTAGAAATGACAGCGAAGTCCAAACGCGCCCCGCTCGCCATCGAGAAGTATGTGTAAAAGGCACCTTGTTTTTGCATTTACGCGCGGCCTCAGTGATATCGGTGACCTCATCAACCACTCGGGGAGATTAAATGAAAAAATCGCTCTTGCTTCTCTTGGCACTCGGATCGTTTGCGGCTTCCGCTCAATCGGTTGAGCGCATGTCGACCATCATCTCGGGAAAACTTTCGATTTCCGGCAGCTCGAACCGCAAAGCTCTGAACGACGCGGCATTGAAGCAGCTCTGCGAAGACGGATTCACCGCCGCGGTTTTCACTTACCCCGGCGCGAAGGCAAGAACCGTCGAGTGCGGCGGCGGTCGCAGCATCTCGTATCAGTCGATCACCAGCTGGGAAAATCCCACCAAACACGTCAATCTCATCAAAGACCAAATCGCAAACGGCGGACGCGTACTCGTTCATTGCTGGTACGGCGTTCACGCATCGAAATTCGTCGCGGCGGCGGCGTTGACGAAAGTTTGCGGATTCAACGGAAGCCAAGCGGCGGATTACTTCCGCGCTGGAATTCCGAAAGGCTCGCTGAGCACTGCGCGCATCAACGAGCTCGCGGGAATCTTGGAAGGCTGGAGCGCCTCCGGGGGCGTTACTTCAGGATGCCCCTCTCCGTAATCGGATCCATAAAATAGGCCTTGTATAGACCCGGCCCCGCGCCGGGTTTTTATTTTTTCGTGCGACCTTGGTCCAGTTTCCAGGGCCTAAGTATTAGCTCCCGGGCGCGCGGCGCTTACCATTTTCATATCTATGAGATTAATGGTTTTCGCCCTGGCGCTGATGGCGCCGGCCTTTGCGCTCGCGCAAGCGAAGTCGTTCAGGCTGGCGGTGGTTTCGGACATGAACGGCTCGTACGGAAGTAAGTCATACGAGCCCGCGCTCGACGCCGCGATCGCGGACATTCGCGCGCACGGCGCGGACGCGGTTCTCTCGACTGGAGATATGGTCGCGGGCCAGAAAACGGGCCTCGACTACGCGGGAATGTGGCGCGCGTTTCATTCGCACGTGAGCGGCCCCCTCGGCCAGTCCTCGATCCCGCTCCTGCCGTCGCCGGGCAACCACGACGCCGCGACGGGATCCAAGTTCAAGCGAGAGCGCGACGAATATAAGAAGACTTTCGGTTCGTATCCGATTTCGCGCTTCAACGGCGGGCGCGATCCTGACGAGCGCATCCAATTTTTGGCGGGCGTTGATCAGAACTTTCCCTTTCATTACGCGGTCACGATGGGTCCGGCCTTGATTGTCGCGCTCGACGCCACTCTGCCAGGTACTCTTATCGACGGGCAGCTTGAATGGCTGCGCGCGGTCCTTGAGCGCTCGGGTCCTTACAGCGTGAAAATCGTTTTCGGTCACATGCCGATTTATCCCTACGCTTTTCAGCGCGCGCACGAGCATCTCGCGCACGGAACCGCGTCGAGCGGCTTTTACAGCAAGCTCGAGGGGCTCCTCGAAACCCATCAGGTGGATCTTTTCTTAAGCGGGCACCATCACGTTTTTTATCCTGGAAAGCGCGCGGGGTCGGTGCGCTACGTTTCGGTTCCGTTGCTCGGCTCGGGGGCGCGCCACCTCTTGAACAAAGAGGGAGATAAATCGACCCGCGCCTCGCAAGGATTTCTTTACATCGATTTCAATTCGGCGGGCGAGATCGAGATGCGCGCCCTGCGCAGTCCGCAGCTCACCGAAATTCCTCTGAGCTCGATGCCCGGGAGCATTTCGATCCCGAGTCGCGACAGTACCGACTGCACGGGTTGCTCGACTTTCCCCTCGGCGTTTTTTTTGAATTCTAGTCAAAGAACTGTATATCGGCGTTGGTAAAACCGCCAACTTCGGCGAGTTTACTTCCCGCGATTCCCTCTCTTAGAGCGCCGTTTTAGAACGGTGTTCCTAGGAGGGACAAATGACCAAATTCTTACCCATTCTCATCGTCCTCGCCCTGCCGCTGACGGCCGGCGCGGTCACTTTCAGCTCGCCGAACGGTTTGACCGAGGAATGCCGCGCGCTTCCGCAAGTTCCCGGCGGCAACTACGACAAAGACGACGTCGAAGACGAAGAAATGCTCTGCGGAATCGACTTTTACGATACGGCGAAGATCGCGCTTTGCCCGAAGACCTGGAGCACGAGCCCGGCGACGATGGTTTACGACATTTCGCAATCGGGGCTCTCGCAGCGCGAATACGAGGAGCAGAAATCTTGCGGAGGATCGAAGGACGGTCACGAGAAGATCACGAAGTTCAAGCCGACCATGAACCAAGACGGAACGAGCGGTACGTTCGCGCCTTCGTCCTTCCTGTATTACCACTTCTCGCGCTATTTCGACGCCACCGTCAAAGTGCCGGTCTCCGTTTACCGCACGGTCGACAAAGTCGCGCACTTCGAGCGCGTGACCGAGAAAGCCCACACCAAGAACATGGGCAAGGGCGAGCGCATTCGCGCCGGATGGAAATGGCTCTATGAGGCCGAGCAGGATCCGAATCGCTATAAGCCGAAGGAAGAGCTCTTCATCGACGGCGATCGTCAGATCTTCGGAATGCTTGGCGACGGCGGCGGAGAGCGCTACGGAGCCGAGATTCAGGGCGTTCAGTCGAAGTGGGGCACGAAGCAGAACGAGGAATTCCAGGAAACACCGGCGTTCCTCGCGCTTCGCAGCGAGAAGCCTTTGAAGGAGGCGATCGCGGAAGGTCTTAAAGAAGGGATGAAAAACTCGAAGATCGCCCGCGCGATGGGCGGCGGCGCCTCGGAGTTCCAGATGGGAATCTGGATGAAGGAACTTTCCGAGATCGTGATCCTCGACTACATCTTCAGCCAACAGGATCGTATCGGAAACATCGACTTCAAGTGGTACTACTACTGGATCGATGCGGAAGGAAAAGTGAAGAACGAAAAGCTCGACGAAGACACGTCGCGCGCGTCGATGGATAAAGTGAAGTATCCGAAAGACGTCAACGGATCGCCGACGTTCCTCGTCCAGCGCACGCGCATCAACGACAACGATGCGGGCGCTAAGGTGGAGTACACGAACTTCACGAAGTCGACGAAGATGTTGGACGGCATTCGCCATCTCTCGCGCGATACGTACGACAAGCTGCTCGCGCTCGATGCCGACTTTCAGGCTCAAGGCCCGCTGTACCAGTACTTGAGCGCGAACTTCACGCTGAGTCCGCAACAGATCGCCAAGATCGTGAAGAACACGAACGAAGCCGCGGCGATCGTGAAAGCCACGGCCGATGCCGGAAAAATGCAGTTCGACTTGTTGGGCGTGAAAGACCTACTTAAGAGCCTCTAACCAGGTGAAGTCTTGAGGCGACTCCAGGAACGTCCAGCTTGAGTCGTACTTCGAGAACTGCGCCTGGCGCAGCTCGAAGCGCTGAATCAGCTTCTGCATCCAGAACGGAATTTTCAACTCACATTTTAATTCCAGCACGACGCTCGCCCGGGCGTCGCTGTACTGGTCTTCATGATCGTAGTTCACGAAGCGTTGGGTGACCGGGAAGATTTGATACTTATTCTCGCGGTAGCAACGCATGCGGCGATCGAACGTGACCCGGGAATACGTTTCGTGATTCCCGAAATAGGCTTTGCGCTGGTAATTCGTCATCATTTTGGGCCTTAAGCCATGCTTGAGGATGTAGTAGCAGGCTTCATTCATGACCGGGTTACCGAGATCGGGGTTCCCTCCGTCCGTGCGGCCGTCGCGAATGAACGCGATCGTGTCCTCGGACGTGATCGGACAGCGCTTCTTCTGGATGAACATGTCCTGGCGGCGCTTGATCTCCATGAACGCCGGGTAGCCGGCATTCTCGCCGTAGGAGCGAATGCGCATCGAAAAGCGGCGGGGGAGATTGTTGCGCTTCCGTTCGAGCAGCATCATGGCGTCGCTATCTAGGTAGAGGGAATTGATCGTGTAATAACCGTCGGGTGCGAGCGTCGAGTATTTGTCCATCGTGCAGAACGCCTCGAGATA
>CAYPFC010000112.1:0-4565 GCA_964409815.1 uncultured Pseudobdellovibrionaceae bacterium | reverse complement strand
GCGAGGGGAATCTGAAACTTCAGCTCGCGGCGGTTTAGGTTCATTATTTAACCGCCTGCCATTTGGGATCGAGGAGATCCGAGCCGCTGAACCGGGCGAACGCGCCGGTGTCGCGCAGGTATTCGAGGTACGCCTCGTAGAACTTGAGCGACTGCAGGAGGACGTCGCGCTCGATCTCGAAACCGAAGTCGCCGAGCACGGCCTTTAGCTCGATATCGGTCATTCCTTTGGTCTTTCGCGCGAGGAGGCGGGTCTTGATCAGGCGGGAGCGCATCGACTCCACCTGGGCGGCCAGGCTGTACACTTCGGCGCGTTTGCGGCGGAGTTGGCTGTTGATCTCGCGCGCCTCGCGCTCGGCCTCGCGCTCGCTCGCGACGAGCAGGGCCTTTTCGCGGGCGCGTGTCTCATTGTCGAATCGGAGGAACGGGACGTTGAAAGCGATACGGAAGCCGTCGGAGCGCTCGAGCGAGTCGCGCTGGAGGTCGATGTGGTCGATGATCTTACGGTCCTCGGACCATTTGATTTCGTTGTCGATGCGCTTCAGCTTGAGCTCGACCCGCCGGCGCTCGGTCTGGAGCGTGGCCGCGGCGTCGCCGATCTCGGGGATCTTTTTCGCGAGCGACGGGACGTTGTCGATCAGGCTTTGCGCGGTCGCCTCGACGTCCGCGGCGGAGAGTTCCTTGATCGCGACTCCCTGAGCCTTCACCCCGAGCTGTTCGCTGTCGACCTCCTGAAGCTTGGCCATTTCAGCCACGAGGTCTTTCATATCGGCATCCGGGTGGCCGAGCACGCTTCCATTGTTCTCGACCGACTTCTTGAGCTCGTTCTGGCGCGCCGAAAGCACGCCGAGCATGCGCGCGTTCAAAATCTCCTGGGTCAGATCCAGGTACGCGTCGAATTGTTGCTGGTTCGAGGTTTCGCTGCGCTCGGATTCGAGCAGCTGGCGAGAAAGCTCGCGCGAGGCGCCGTACTGGAGGATCTCCTGCGGGCTCTTGATGTGGATGCGTACGGTGTGGGTCTCGCCGCCCTCGTTACTGAACGGGATGCGATAATAGCGTTTGTTGTCCTCGTACTCGCGGCCGTAGCGGTATTCGAAGAATTGAACGGGGTTGTAGCCCGACACGGCCCAGGTCCGCTCGCTTTCGATCTGATCGACATGGTTTTCGGGCTTCACGCGCGCTTCGACGAGGGCGTGGAGGGTCGCCCCGCGCGCGTTCGCCGTAGTCAATAAAATCGTACCGAGAATCGTGAGCCAAGTTCCGCGCGGCATGGTCACCGCGCTTCGGGAAGAATCATTTTTAAGATGTCGGACCCGTTTTCGCCGCCGTTGTCGGAGCTGACGAAGATCTGGCCCTTTTCGGGGCCGAAGGCGAGGCCTTCGGGGCGTCCGTTTCTGAAGGACGTCACGTGCACCACTTGCTGCGCGGGCGTGTTGTTGGCGAGGTACCAGAGCTGGCCCGTCTTCTCTGACTTTTTGCAGTTGCTGAGAATGTAGAGGCCGCTGTCAGTTTTGTGAAGATCGGTGACGCGCGCGGGATCTTTGCACTCGCGGGTTTCAAGTTTGATCATCGTGTACATCTCGAGCTCGAGGCCTTGAAGTTGATTCGCCTCGATGCGCGCGGCTAGGTTCGGCAGGCGCAGGATCACCGAGGAGCCGTCGGGCATGCGCGGCTCTTTGAGCGCCATGTATCCGTCGGCGTCGGCCATGGTGAAGGACTCGACTTCGAGCTGATCGAGGTCCGCCGAAATGCCCTGAAGGAAAGCGGCGCCGCGAAGGGCCTCGAGGAGGGGCGTGCGCATATCAATCGCGCGATCCACTTGAATGCCGTTGGCTCCGAGCGTGAAGCGGACAATCAGGCTGCGCTCGGTCTTCACTTTGTCTTTCTTGCTGCGCGAGAGCGACGACATCGCGAAGAAGTTGGCGCCCAGGCGGGTGATCGATTCGAGATCGTCCACTTTCTCGAGTCCGTTCACCACGACATTTGACGCCGAAGCGGGATCGGCGAGGGGAAGAATCCAGAACGGGGAGCCGCCTTTGTCTTGATCGTCGGAAACGATGAGGAGCGACTGCGACTCGGGAATGTACACCATGCCACCGGCTTCAAAGGGCATTTTCTCGCCGATCTTTTCGGATACGGCGATGCCGTTTTCGGAGTCTGCGAAGGCTTGGAAGCCGAGCTCGTCGAGCATGGAAGGCCCTACGGCGCGAATCTGAACTTTCTCGCCGATCAAGACTTGGTTTTTCATCGGGAGCGAGACGACGAGCTCGCGGCCGAAGTACGTCGGACGTTGAGTGGTGCCCGTCTGAAAGCGCTCGGGGAAGGGCGCGATGCGGCTGCCGAGCGAAATCACGCGGCCCTCGGCGTGGCGGTGGGGCGCGGCCACGGGCTCGATGATCACGCGGTCGCCGAGGCGGAATTCCGAAAGGCGATTTTCGTGAATGAATCCGTACACGAGGTTCGGTGAGGTGGGCGTGAGCGTGATAACGGGAATGAACGGCGGAACTTGCTCGCGCGGACGGAACGCGACGGTGGCGACGGCGCCATCTTCCTCGGCGTAGCGGACCGAAAGCCCTTGTTGCCGTTTGAGCTCTTCGGCTTGCTTTTGGAAGCCCGCGATCTGGCGGCTGAGCGGGTCGTCGCCGTCGGGAGCTTTCTTGCCGAGCGAGCCCAACAGCGTGTCGCGCACTTTGCGCTCGCTCTTGAGGCTTTCGAGCTCGGTCTGGATTTCCATGAGTTTCAGATTGATCTCGGCGGGCTCGACTTCGACGAGCGGCTGACCCTTCTTAACGAGCTGTCCGGGAATGACGAAGACGCGCTTCACGAGCACCGGGGTTTCGAACGCGATCATTGTTTCTTTCGAGTCGGCGATGCCCAGGCACTGCGTGCTCGAAATCGAAATATAGCTTTGAAGGCCGAGGACCCCGAAGAGGGCGATAGCGACCGCGACGACGAGGCGGCGGTTTAGCGCGACGAATTCTTTTAATCTTAACCAGCGTTCAGATTTCATTGGCCTTATCGTTCATGAAGAGGTGCACGTCGCGCAGCGAGCTCACGCGGCTAAGTTCCGACATGATTCGCGATTGCGATTCGGGTTTCTGCATCTTGAGTTGATAGGAAAGGTCGAGTCTCTCGCCTTGGCTCATCTCGCGAACGCTTAAGAGAGAGAATTTGCGCGAATGGTTTTTCAGTACGCCGTCGACGGAGCGCTGGATCTCGGGATTGTTGTCGACTTGCAGTCGGAGGACGGCGTCGAAGTCGGGCTCGGTGTTGAAGGGCATGTTATGGACAACGAAGACAGCCATGCAGAAGAACACCATGGAGACCACGGCGATCGGGTAGGCGTAGACGCCGCAAGCGAGGCCGCCGGTGAGGGCGGCGAACATGAACATCATGTCGCGGGTGTCTTTGATGTTGGTGCGAAAGCGTAAGAGCGAAAAGGCGCCCATCATGCCGAGCCCGCGGGCGACGTTGTCGCCGATGGCTTGCATGGCGACGGCGGTCAGGAGCGGAGCGAAGATCAGCGCTTGCAGAAACGCACGCGAATACGAGAGGCCGTTGAATGAGCGAACGTAGGTGATGGCGATCGCAACGCCGATGAGAAATGCGAGCAGGCAGGCGTAAACGATGTTGATGAGACTCGCGTTCACGAAAGTGGTTTTCAACATTAAGTTGTCGAGCATTGGTTCCCTTCCCCCCCCGGGTTCGTTCTGCATATATCGGACCTCGTGTTGGGGACAAATCAGGTAACCCTTAATGAAATTATAACTTGTGCACCCCAGAGAAACGCCGCGAGCGGGGCAGAGTGGTACGTAAACAATGCCGAGCGCGCGGTCGAAAGCGGCAGGTTTTTTGCTCCGATAATCCTCAAGTAAGGAGGGAATTTATGCAAAATTTGCCGATAGTTGCTCAGCTCCCTGCGCCTTCGCCGACAGACGTGAATCAAACCGGGGAAGTCGTTATGGGATTGGGATTGAGCGCATTTATGTTGGTGGGCTTCTTAGTTATCGTTCTGCTTCTCGTGGTGATTCCGATGGCGGTTACATGGAGCAAGAGACGCCAGCTTAGACATCCATAGGCTTGGAGTCAGCGAAAGGGACAACGCGCCTGTGAGACGCTTTCGCGTGGTCGCCCATGAGAGGCAGCCGCAAAACGACCCGTGCCCCCGATCCAGTTTCTTTATTTGTCAGCCGAATACTGCCTTTATGGTCTTCGACGATCTTCTTCGCGATGTAAAGGCCCAGACCTGACGAGCTTTCTCCGGCGGTGGGCCGCGCGCTCAAAGTTTGCCCGAATTGAAAGGCCTTCGTCCTGTCTTCGTCGGTAAATCCCGGCCCGCTATCTTCGAATGAAATCTCGACCCAGTCTTCAAGCCCTTTCGAGCGAACTATAATATTGGAATGGCGTGGAGTGTACTTGATAGCATTGCTAAGGAGGTTGGCAAAGAGCTCCTCGAGTTTCATCGAGTCTCCGCAAACGATCTGACTCTTTGGCTCAATACGGATGTCGAGAGTTTGATCTTTCATATGCGCTTGTAGCTCGAACTCCTCACATACCTGTCGGAGC
>CAYPFC010000111.1:0-9646 GCA_964409815.1 uncultured Pseudobdellovibrionaceae bacterium | reverse complement strand
CCTCGAGCGCCAGCGCGTGCATCGCGCCGGTGATCCGGCTCGTCCAGCGCGCGGCCTCGTCGCTGTCATACGCGATACCCATGCGCATGAAGAGCCCGCCCAGATTCGCGTAGCCGAGCCCGAGCGGACGGAAGCGATGAGAGTTGTCAGCGATCTTCTTCGTCGGATACGACGAATAGTCGACGAGGATCTCTTGCGCGAGCAGGAGGACGCGCACGACCTGCGTGAACTCGTCCCATTTCAGATCGTTCGTTTTCTCGTCCAGGAAGGCGACCAAGTTCAGCGACGCCAGATTGCAGGCCGAGTCGTCGAGGAACATGTACTCGCTGCACGGGTTGCTCGAGCGAATCTCTCCTGAGCGCGGACACATGTGCCACTTCTGAATCGTGTCATGATACTGAATCCCGGGGTCGGCGCACTCCCAAGCCGCGCGCGCCATTTCGCGAAGGAGCTCGCCCGCGCCGATCTCGCGTACCGTTCTCCCTCCCTTGCGGGCCTTGAGCTGCCAGGTCTCACCCGCCCGCGCGCGCTTGAGGAACTCATCGGTCACGCGGACCGAGTTGTTCGAGTTCTGCCCGCTGACCGTGCGGAACGCCTCGCCCTCCATGCCGCCGCCGTAGCCGTTCGCAAGGAGCACGCGCGCCTTTCGCTCTTCCATCATTTTCCAGCGGATGAACTCGACGACCTCGGGGTGGTCGGCGTCGACGACGACCATCTTCGCGGCCCTGCGGGTCGTTCCGCCCGACTTGATGGCTTGCGCGGCCTTGTCGAAAATCTCGAGGTAAGAGATCAACCCGGTCGACTGACCTCCGACTTCGAGGTTTTCGCCCTTCGCGCGAAGCCTGGAGAAATTCGTTCCCGTCCCCGACCCGTACTTGAAGAGCTTCGCCTCGGATTTGAGAAGGTCGAAAATTCCGACGAGATCGTCCTTCACGTCCTGAATGAAGCAGGCGGACGCCTGGGGTCGCAAGTAGGCCGAAGTCAGCGGCTCGTTTTGCGAGTGGATATAATTCTCGGCCCCTCCGAGCACGCCGTGGATCGGAAAGAGCCCCACATTGAAGTACACCGGCGAGTTGAACGAAGCCTTCTGGGCGAGCAGAATGTGCACGAGCTCGTCTTCAAACGTCTGCGCCTGCTGTTCGGTCGTGAAGTATTTTTGCCACTCTCCGGCCTGCCTCACCGTGTGCGCGACCCGATGAACCAGCTGACGCACGCTGTTCTCGTTCATGCGGAAGTACTTCGAGGCGGCAATCTCCACCGCCGTGTCCGACCAAGCCTTAGGCGACTCGAAGCCGTTCGCGCTTCGCCACTCAAATGCGTCGTAAGGAGACTTTCCACTCTGGGTAAAAAGACGTTTCAACTTCACGGACTTATTGTTCCATAATGCCATGCAGAAGGGATAGCTCCATCCTCCAAGGGAACCTAAAAATAGAGACTCATGAATTCCAAGCCGCTCTCCATGCCGATTTACATGGACTACAACGCGACCACCCCGGTGGATCCGCGAGTCTTAAAAGCGATGACGCCTTTTTTAAGCGAGCAGTTCGGAAACGCTTCAAGCGCGTCGCATGCCTTCGGCTGGCAGGCGCAGAGCGCGGTCAAGAAAGCGCGCGAGCAGGTGGCTTCGCTTCTCGGCTGCCGCTCGAGCGACGTCGTGTGGACTTCGGGCGCGACCGAATCGAACAACATGGCGATCCTCGGGTTGGTGCGCACGCACTGCAAAGAAAACCCGCACCTCATCACGCAGGCGACCGAACACAAGGCCGTTTTGGAAGTCATGGAGGCCGCCACCGAGTATGGCGCGGCCGTGACCGTGTTGCCGGTCGACGAGAATGGCGTCATCCGCATGGAGGATCTGAAGAAGGCGTTGCGCCCGAACACATTGATGATCTCGATCATGATGGCGAACAATGAAGTCGGCGCCCTGCAACCGATCGCGGAAATCGCGAAACTCTGCCAGGAAAAGAAAATCGTCTTTCACACCGACGCCGCCCAGAGCGCCTGCAAGTTCGCGATCGATCTGCAGCGCCTTCCGATCGATATGCTCTCGATTTCGGGCCACAAGATTTACGGCCCGAAAGGCGTCGGCGCCCTGATCGTTCGCAAGCTGAATCGCGACTTCGAGTTAAAGCCCCTGATGTTCGGCGGGGAGCAAGAGAAAAAGCTCCGCCCTGGAACGCTGAACGTGGCCGGAATCGTGGGCCTCGGTGAAGCGTGCGCCTTGGGCAAACAAGACGTCGCCGATGAGTGCGCGCGCCTGCAAGGGTTGCAATCGCGCGTGCTGAAGGCCGTGCGCGAGCGCTTTCCGCAGGTGAAACTCAACGGACCCGAGAAGGACCGCCTCTGCAATAATCTGAGTTTTTCGTTTCCCGACATGCACGCCGACGATATGGCCCTGGAGTTGAGCGGCCTCGCCTACTCCTCGGGCTCCGCTTGCAACTCGTCCAATCCGAAACCAAGTCACGTTCTGACCGCCATGGGAGTTCCCGAGGCGATGGCGCGCGCGACTCTGCGCCTTGGAATGGGTCGATTCACGACCGAAGAAGAGGTTTCAGTAGTTATCGATAAGCTATTGAAAATGCTAGGCAAAATATACGGCCCTAAGGGCACGCCCTGATCCGTCCCTCTAGGCAAGCCCGTAAGGGTTATGCTATACACTATCTATGATCCAAGTTTCGGAAAATGCCGCCAAAAGAATCAATGCCTTAAAGTCGGAAGACGGCGCCTCGGCCGATTCCTTTCTTCGTGTCTTCGTTAAGCGCGGCGGCTGCTCGGGCTTCTCTTACAAGATGGAGTTCGACTCCGCGATGAAAGAGAACGACAAGGTCTTCGAATCCAACGGCGCCAAGGTCGTCGTGGACGGGCAAAGCCTGCTCTATCTGATCGGCATGGTCCTGGACTACGAAGGCGGACTGAACGGCAAGGGCTTTATCTTCTCGAACCCCAACGCAACCAAAACCTGCGGTTGCGGCAGCTCCTTCGGCGTTTAGGGTGCCAGGCACTTTTTCCGGGTCACGCTGCATCTAAGCTGCAGGCGGATGTCCTAATTTTCTAATTACATTTACGAGATCAGACGGATTAATGGGCTTAGTGATGTACTCGTCAAAGCCATTCGCGAGCGCTTTTTCGCGATCCTCGACCAGCGCGTGCGCCGTGAGCGCGACGATCGGCTTTTTGAATCCGAGCCTGCGCAGTTTTTTAACCGCCCGGTAGCCGTCGAGAACGGGCATTTGAATATCCATGAGCACGACATTGAACTCCGCGTGCGTCGCCTTCTGAACGCCTTCGATGCCGTTGTCGGCAAGCTCGACCGTCGCTCCCCGCTTCGTGAGCAATCCCTGAATGAGAAGCTGATTGTCCCTCACGTCCTCGACCGCGAGCACGCGAATGCCTTCAAGCGGCTTCTCATCCGCGCCGGGTGCCGGAGCGACTTCCTCGGGCTTCTCTTCGACCGGCTCGGCGATGATTTGATTCGCGACAGTGAGGAGGAACGTCGAGCCCATTCCGAGCTCGGACTCTTGAACGACGATGTCTCCGCCGAGCTTTCTTGCGAGCTTGCGCGCCAGGTAAAGGCCTAAGCCCGCCCCGCCGAACTTGCGCGTCAGCGAGTCGTCCACCTGCGAGAACGCTTGGAACAAGTTCGCCTTCTGCTCATCGGTCATGCCGATCCCGGTGTCCTCGATCTCCACACGGAGCAGATCGGGGTGATCGACGTGCGGAACGCGAATCGTGATCGCCACGCCCCCGTGCTCGGTAAACTTGATCGAGTTCTCGATCAGGTTGATGAGAATCTGACGGAACCTCAGGGCGTCCGAGTTCACTTCTTCGGGAACGCCTTCTTCGACGTTGCTCCAGAGCGTGAGACCTTTCGCTTCGGCGCGAGGCTTAAGCGTGTCGATCACTTCCTTCAGAAGCTCACGCGGGCGGAACGGCCCGACATCGAGCTCGACCGCTCCCGCCTCAACCTTCGAGATGTCGAGCAGGTTCTTGACCATGCGCTGGAGCTCTTTTCCGTTGCGGTTGAGGATGTCCTGATACTGTTGCCGCTCGGCCGGCGTTAAATTCGAATCCTGCAGCATATTCGCAAAACCAATGACCGCTCCGAGCGGCGTTCTGATTTCGTGTGAGATGTTCGCGAGGAAATTGCTCTTCGCGATGTTGGCGGCTTCGGCCGCGTTCTTGGCGCGCTCAAGCTCGTGCCGTTGCTCCGAAAGCTTTTCGATCGCCGAGTTGAAGGCTCCGGCGAGCTCGCCGATCTCGTTCGTCGTCGCGACGTCGATGGGCACGGGATGCTCGTCCGTAAGGTGAGAGGCTCCCTCGAGCAGCTTGCGAAGCGACTTCAGGATGCGATCGACGAACCAGAACGCGAAGAACGTCCCAATGAGTAGCGCGAGGGCCGTGTGGATAAAGCCCATGCGCGTGACGTCGCCGATCAAGCTTAAGTCGTCGCGGAAATTTCGTCCGGCGAAGACCCAGCCGATCAGCTCATTATCGGCGATGACCGGCGCCCGCGCCTCGATTTGCACTTTGTCGTGCGCGACGATTTCCGTAAGAGGCATACCGGGGTCGGGAAGATCGGTCGGTGGGGGCGTGATCAACGCGCGACCTACGAGATTCGGATCCGTGTGCGCGAGGATCTTTCCGGACTTATCGGTCACCATCGTGTAGATCGTGTATTCATCGCCGAGCATCGGCGCGAGTATGCGCCTGAGCGCCGCGCGATCCCCGCGCTGGAGAGGAACACCGCTCGAGCTCGCGATCACTTCGGCTTGAAAAAGCACGCGCTGCTTGGCTTTGTCGACGAGGAACTTTTTCTGCCGGGCGACGACGTTGTAAGTGAAGACGGACATGACGACGAGAAGAATTAGGATCACGCCCGCGATGAGTTGAGTTCGGATCGATTGTCGGAGAAGTACCTTCTCTAGATCCCTCATGGGAAGGAACAATACTCCTGTCGCCCGCACGCGGGAACGAATTCTTCGTTAACGCCCGGCTTATACTCCGGTGGAAAAAACCCGTAGGGATTTAGTTTGGAGCGCGACCGCCGCCACCGCCACCGCCGCCTCCGCGGCGGCCGCGACCTCCACGGCGACGTCTGCGACGTTGGCCGCCTTCGCCGCCACCGCCGCCGCCACCGCCTTCACGGGGCGGGCGCTGCCCATCTCTTGGGCGCTCGGGCGTCGAGTTCTGAAGCTCGTGCAGCAGCTGTTCGTCCTGCTCGAGCAAAACGCCACCGACGGAATGCGACTCCTGCGCGGTGGCTTTGTGAACCTTGGTGAGAAATTTTTTGGTGACCGGGCCTTCCGCGGATTTTTCAATTTGCTCGGCGGTATCGACGGTAATGTCCCCGAAGCAAAGAACCTGGCAGCTCAAGCGGCGCTGATCGATGTAATAACCGGTGCCGATGAGGCCGAGCTCCTTGCGCGAGGGCGGATTCGTATTCCAATCGCCGTCGGTGATCTTAATCCGGCATTCGGCGCACGAGGGAAGCCCGTTGCACGTCGAGCGAATGGGAATGCCCTTCTCGTGCGCGAGATCCATGACGCTTTGGCCTTGGCGAATTTCAAACTCCACGTCCTGCGGAACGAATTTTACTTTCATCCTACCACCTGCACGCGTACGAACTTCTTCTTGCCCGCTTTGAGAACGAAAGATTCTCCGGCCTTAAGGTCGACCTTCAATTGCGGATCCTCGATTTTCTTCCCGTCTCTCTCGACGGCCTTTCCCTCGATCAGTCGGCGCGCCTCACCGTTCGATGCGGCGAGGCCCGTATCCACCATCAGTTTCGCGATCGCGAGTTGCTCGGTGGCGGCGATTTCCTTCGACGGAATCTCGTCGGGCAAACCTTTATTGACGAAGATGCGATCGAATTCGGCGACGGCGTTGGCCGCGGCCTCGGTGCCGTGGAAGCGTTCGACAAGTAAACGGCCGAGCTCCACCTTGATCGCGCGCGGATGCTTCTTGCCGCTCTTCATGTCGCTCTTCAGCTGCTCGAGATCCTCGACGGTGATGTCCGTCAGGAGCTCATAGTAGCGGAACATCAGCTCGTCGCTCACGCGCATGGATTTTCCGAACATGTCGCGCGGAGTGTCCTCGACGGCGATGTAGTTATCGAGCGACTTCGACATTTTCTGAACGCCGTCGAGCCCTTCCAGAATCGGAACCGTCAGGATGCATTGCTGCTCCTGGTGCCAGCTCTTCTGAAGCTCGCGGCCGACGAGCAGATTGAACTTCTGGTCCGTGCCGCCGAGCTCGACGTCGGACTTCAGCGCGACGCTGTCGTATCCCTGCACGAGCGGATACAAGAGCTCGTGGAGGTGAATCGGCGTCTTCGCGTTGTAGCGCTTCGTGAAGTCGTCGCGCTCAATCATGCGCGCGAGCGTGTACTGAGAAGTGAGCTTGATGAAGTCCGTCGACGTGAACTTCATCATCCACGTCGAATTGTACGCGACCTCGGTTTTGCTTTTATCGAGCACTTTGTAAACCTGGCGCGCGTAAGTCTCGGCATTCGCTTTGACTTCCGCTTCGGTGAGCGGCGGACGCGCTTCGTTCTTGCCCGTGGGATCGCCGATGAGCGCCGTAAAATCCCCGATCAGGAAGATCACGTGATGGCCGAATTGCTGAAACTGGCGGAGCTTGTTGAGCAGAACCGTGTGACCGATATGTAAGTCCGGACGAGAAGGATCGAAGCCCGCCTTAATCCTGAGGGGCTTGTTCTCTTTATGCGACTTCTTTAGCTTCGCGAGCAGCTCGGCCTCGCTGACGATCTCAGCGGCGCCCTTTTTCAATTGCTTAAGCTGCTCTTCCGGGGCGGGAAACATCGTTCAATTACCTCGCGTGCTCTACGATTCGGGTTTCGCGGACCACGGCGACGCGCACCTGACCCGAATAATTGAGCTCGCGCTCGATCTTGCGCGCGATATCGCGGCTGAGCATGTTCGCCTGGTCGTCGGTCACCTTGCCGCTGTCGACGATCACGCGGATGTCCTTACCCGATTGAATCGCGTAGGAGCGCGCGACGCCGTCGAACGAGTTCGCGACGCTTTCCAGATCCGAGAGGCGCTTGATGAAGGTGTCGAGATTCGCGCGGCGCGCGCCCGGACGCGAGCGCGCCAGGTTATACGCCGACTGCGTGATGTGCGCGAGCGTGGTCTCGGGTTTGATCTCCTCGGTGTGGGCGCGGATGGCGTGAACGATCTCGTCCTTCTCGCCGTTGCGTTTGCAGAATTCGGCGCCGGCTTGAGCGTAGCTGCCCTCGAACGTGTGATCGAGGCCCCGGCCGATCGCGTGGAGCAGGCCCGCGCGGCGCGCCTGTTTCTCGTCCGCGCCGAGCTCTTCGGCAATCAGGCCGGCAAGCGACGCGACTTCAACCGAGTACGCGAGCATATTTTGACCTTCGCCCTGCCGATATTTGAGGCCGCCAAGAACCTTGATGATGTTCGGATTCACGTTGTGCACGCCGAGCTCGAAGCAAACCTTCTCGCCCTCTTCGCGCATGGAGTTGAAGAGCTCGGATTTCACTTTCTCGACGACTTCTTCGATGCGGGCCGGGTGAACGCGGCCGTCTTCCATCAAGCGCTCGAGCGAGCGACGGGCGACTTCGCGGCGAACCGGATCGAACGAAGAAATGATGACGGTCTCGGGAGTCTCGTCGATGATCAAATCGACGCCGCACGCGGCCTCTAAAGCGCGAATGTTACGGCCTTCGCGGCCGATAATCTTACCCTTCATCTCTTCGCCGCTGAGCGGGATCGAGCTGACGGTGCGCTCGGTGGCGACCTCCGAAGCGTAGCGCGCGATCGCGGTCGCCAAAATCCGGCGGGCGCGGCGGTTCGCCTCGTTCAGGGTCTCTTCTTCAATCTGCGCCACGCGGGCGCCCATCTCTTTGCGCGCATCCTCGGTCAGCGCGTTCAAAAGCTCGTTCTTCGCCTGCTCGGCCGTCATATTGGCGACGGACTGAAGCTTGAGCTCGAGGTCGCTGATCTGCGCGTGAGCCTTGGCTTCCATTTCGGCCAGGCGCTTCTCGCTTACTTGCATGCGCTCGTTCATTTCGTCGAGCTCGCGCGTCTTGTTGTTCAGCTGGTCTTCTTTGCGGCGGAAATCGCGCTCGAGTTTGCTCTCGCGCTCTTTGAGCTGCTGCTCGGTTTGCTGGATCTTCTGGCGCTCTTTCTTGATTTCGACCTCGACGTTCTTGCGCGCCCGAATCTCGAAATCCTTCGCGCGCTGGGTGGCGTCTTTCTCGATCTTCGCGACCTGACCCTTCGCCCGGTGCATGATCTTCTCGGCCTCTTTCTCCGCCGAGAGCAGCGTTTTTTGTCCCGTCAATTTCAGGATCCCGTACAGGCCGAACGCGCCCACACTGATCCCCGCCAATAAACTTACGATGGCGGTGATATCCATTTATGAACTCCTTGTGCTGGTCTCGAGAATCATTTGTTCCGTCACGATCCAATCCAAAGGTCGATCCCACTCTTCTCGAGGCAGCGGGGTCTTTGAGACTTGAACCTGGAAAACCACGCCAACGCGGATCGCGTCCGGATGGCGCTCGAAATAACGATCGTAAAACCCCCGGCCCATGCCGAGGCGGCCGCCCCGCGAGTCAACGGCGACCGCAGGGGTGAAAACGACGCGGGGAGAGCCGGCTTCGCTATTCACGGGATCCGGCTCTTCGACACCGAGCGCGCCTTTGAGAAACTTTCCATCGGCGCGCGGCCTAAGAAAGCGAAGGTCTTCGCCCTCCACGCGCGGGTAAAAGTGCTCGCCCTGAATTTCAAAAGAGGCTTCTTCCTTCAAGGGACGGTACAGACCTATGCTCTCCCCGCCCAAATCGTGGATCAAGCGGGTGATGTGCGCCTCTAGCCGCGCGCGAACGCCGGCCCCATGATTTCGTGCGAAATTTGAGCGCGCCTCACGAAACTCGCGGCGCAAAGACGCTTTCGTCTCTTTCACGGACTCTCACTTTTATTGGTCTATCGTGAGTCGCGCGAGCGGAGACGAATCCAGCTCGGTGAGAATGCCTTTGGCTTTGGTTTCAAGGGTATCGAGGCGATCGCGGAGGGCTCGCTTGAGGAAGACCAGTTCTTCCGCCACATGGAGCGAAGCCAGCAATAAAGCCTTCTGAAATGAAATATTGGAGTTTGCGGTCAAAGCTTCTTTCACTTTGCCGTCCACAAGATCAATCAGTTCCTGAACCGTTTGCGCATCATGAGAGGACTTCAGCCTCAGAGGCAGGCCGGCGACTTGCACTTCGTAAGTTTCACTTGTTGTGTTCTTCTCGGGCTGCAAGAGGTCCTCATTTACATTCTACAACCGTGGGACTCACTTCAAACCGTGGTCTCACGCAACTCTTATAGATAAATCCTATTTTAGCTTTGCCTTAAAAGGTAGCAGATCTGTGGACTTGATGCTGAGCGCCGCGAGCTATTCGCGACGCGGAAGAAGGCCGTAGGGATCGGAGTCTTTGAGCAGGCCGTAAACGTGATTTGAGAGCAATCCCACGATGCGTCGATACTCTCCCAGGACGTCCAAGTGAATGCTCGAGGTGCGGATGGATTCGGGAGTGCCCTTCACGAGGCGCGTGATGTGGTTCTCGCGCATCTTTTGCTCGAGTTTGCGGATGTTGCGTTTATGGAAGATGACCTTCGCG
>CAYPFC010000110.1:6013-9648 GCA_964409815.1 uncultured Pseudobdellovibrionaceae bacterium | reverse complement strand
CGAGCGCGCTGAACGAAGGCTTGCGGCGAGACTGCAAAACCGGATTCATGCGATCCATCACTTGGCGCTGGAAGTGCCCGTGAAAATGCTCGTGCGCGATCACGCCGTGGTTCAACCCGAGCGGCAAACCGCCGAGGCTATACGGCAACACCGCGATCGAGTCTCCGTCGGAAAAATAATGAGCGTTGTTGTGACCGGAGCCCTCCGGCGTCAGCATGTGAATGTTCACGCCCACGCGGCGGGGCCAGCTCAACAAGTCGGCCGTGCCGAGCTTCGTTTCGAACTGATAGATTTTCTCGAATTGCGCGTAGACCGAAACCGCCATCATGCTTTCCGCGTCCATCGGCATGCACAGGCCGTCGTTCGAAGTCATGCGCGGAGAAGCGACCGAGCCTTCGAAGCCCGCGCCATTCATTCCGTTCTCGAAGTACACTTGAGCCGCGGAACCGGACAGCTTGTAGGGATCGGAAAGCGTCGAGAGTGCCACTTCCTGGAATTCGTACGCGCCATTGGAGTTCGGCCACAACACGACAAATTTATTGCCGCAGTTGTTATCCTTGTTGGCGCAGCCCACCAAAGCGAGCGCCGATATCAGAGAGCTGACGAACCAAATACGCATGAATGTCCCAACCGAAGGGAGCGGTATACGATACTCCGCATAATTTTTCACCATTTTGTTGCTAAACATTCGAAATAATTATTAATTTAGCCACTTTCATCGGCGAACTTATGAGCATTCTGAGAAAATTTGCAGATCTACTCAACGAGCGACAGGCGGAAGCGGTTGCGACTCTCACGGGTCCTCTCCTCATTCTTGCCGGCGCGGGCTCGGGCAAAACGCGTGTGCTCACCTATCGCATGGCGAATCTCATCGCGCAAGGTGAGGCTACCGCCGAACAGATTCTTGCCGTGACCTTCACGAACAAGGCGGCGCGCGAGATGGAACTGCGAACCGTAAAATTACTCGAAGAGCTCGGCATGCCGGTCTATGAGCGCCTTTGGGTTTCGACGTTTCACTCGACGTGCGCGCGTATCTTGCGCGAAGACATCCACCTGCTCGACTACCAGCCGTTTTTCGGGATCTACGACGACTCCGATCAGGTCTCGTTGATCAAAAAAGTTCTGGGCATGCTGAACATCAACGACAAGATGTATCCGCCGCGCGGGTTCCAGGCTCGCATTAACGAGGCCAAGCAGATGGCGATGGGACCGGATGACATCGCGAAGAAGGGCTCGCTTTGGTGGGATGAAAAATCCGTCGAAGTGTATCGGATCTACGAGCAGGAGCTGAAGCGCGCGAACGCGCTCGATTTCGGCGATTTGCTCTTTAAGACGTACGATCTTTTCCGCTCGTACCCCGATATACTCAAAAAATACCAAGACCGTTTCCAATACATCTCGGTCGACGAGTATCAGGACACGAATCATATTCAGTACCTGCTCGTGAAGCAGCTCGCGGATCAACACCGCAACTTATGCGTGGTGGGAGACGAGGACCAGTCCATCTACTCGTGGCGGGGCGCGGACATCACGAACATCCTCACGTTCGAGAAAGACTTCCCCGAAGCGAAAGTCATCAAGCTCGAGGAGAATTATCGCTCGACCAAGAACATCGTCAGCGCCGCGAGCGACGTCATTCGCAACAACACGCAACGCAAGGACAAGACGCTCTTCACCAGCAACGAGGACGGCGAGAAGATCTACATCCACGAGGACATCAACGAATACGAAGAAGCGCGTTTCGTAGTCCAAAATATCGAAGCGCTCATGCGCGAGCCCGGAAGCGACACGCTCAGCCATAAAGACTTCGCGGTCTTTTACCGCACGAACGCGCAATCCCGCGTGCTCGAGGATCTGATGCGCTCGCACGGGATTCCGTACAAGCTCGTCGGCGGTACGAAGTTCTACGAGCGCATGGAGATCAAGGACGTTCTCGCGTATTTGAAAACTTTCGTGAATCCGTCCGACGATATCGCCGTCCAGCGCATCATCAACGTGCCCGCGCGGGGAATCGGCAAGACCACGGTCGATAAGATCGAGGAGTTCTCGATCCAGAACAAAATCACGTTCTACGACGCGATCGAGAAGGCCGCCGAGCAGCGCCTCGTCCACTCGGGGGCCGCGCGCAAGCTTCGTGAGTTCAGAAACTTGATGGATGCCTTGAGCGCGAAGGCCCGCACGCTCAAGCTCAGCGAGCTCTTCGTGGAGCTTTTGGACGCCACGGAGTACGTGATTCGCCTCAAAGAAGAGAACACCACCGAGTCACAGTCGCGCATCGACAACTTGGAGGAATTCGCGAACGCCATCCGCCAATTCGAGCAAGAGCGCGGCGACGAAGCGACGCTCACGAACTTCCTGGAAGAGATGGCGCTCGTTTCGGACGCCGACGATCTCAACGAAACCGACAACTTCGTCACGCTGATGACCCTCCACATTTCGAAAGGCCTCGAGTTCCCGGTCGTGTTCATCGTCGGCATGGAGGAAGGTCTCTTTCCGTCGGCGCGCTCGATCGACGCCTCCGATCCCGAAAGCGTCGAGGAGGAGCGTCGACTCGCGTACGTCGGCATGACCCGCGCGCGCCGCAGGCTTTTCCTCTCGCACGCGCGCACGCGACGCGTGTGGGGCCAGGAGCAGAATCATCCGCCGTCACGATTCCTAAAAGAGATTCCCGAGAAATACGTCTTTCGCCAATCGCGCATCCAGCGACCCGCGTTTCTCGATCGCTACCGCGAGAAGTACGGCGGAGGCGAGGATATGCCGGACAACGTTCGCCAGTTTCCGCGCCGGCCCGAGCGCAAACGATCGGTTTCGGCCGGTGGCCCGGACGGCTTTGACGTTATGCCCGACTACGAGAACGAAGTCGGCGAGGGTGCGCGCGGGTATGAAAAAGGAATGCGCGTTCGTCACCCCACGTTCGGCGTCGGATCCATCTTTCAAGTTGAAGGCTCCGGAGACTCACAGAAAGTTTCCGTGCTTTTTCACGATAAAACATTTAAGAAATTTATAGTTAAGTACGCGCGTCTCGAAATCCTGTAGGAACTTTCTTCCCGATTTTCATAGAAAATTTTAGTGTGTCGTTCGCGAAACACCGCTCATTTCCCGCTCGCGAAAATTTCCAGAATTTTCCCTGGTGAAGATGAGTGGTTCTGTTGTTTTGTTTTTCAAAGGCTAATGCAAACACAATTGAAGGGAAGTTGTTTATGAATCACGTGAAGCTCACGTTGGTAGGGGCATTGCTTTGTCTTTTCGCGACCGGCGCGCGCGCAGGCGCGGACGAGGCGGAGCAAGGAAAGATTCTTGTCGAACAGCTCGAGCCCGAGCTCCTCGCTCAGCTCGATCTCATCGAAAAAGCCTGCGGCGGATGCAGCGAAGAGCAAGCGCAAGACGCACTCGATCGGCACGTCGAATATTGGATGAGCCAACACGCGTTGGATCTCGCCAAGCCGGCTCGCCGCGTGATCGCGAGTTACTACGGCGGCGGAGAAAAGTTGAACCGGCACACGGCCAACGGCGAAGTGTTCAATCCGAACGCGATGACCGCGGCGATGCGCGAGTGCCCCTTCGGAACGCGCGTGCGCGTGACCAATCCGAGAAACGGAAAATCCGTGGTCGTAAGAATCAACGACCGCGGCCCC
>CAYPFC010000110.1:0-6003 GCA_964409815.1 uncultured Pseudobdellovibrionaceae bacterium | reverse complement strand
GACCTCAGCCGGGCGGCCGCCCGCAAGATCGGGATTTCGAAAGGCCCGGTAAATATCGATAAGTGCTGAGTTCCCGGCCTGGGCGCCGTAACCCGCGCCCCGGGAGCCGCTTCCGGGCACCAGCCCGGCCTATTCGCCATTCTATTGAATTAGGGGTGCCCGCCCGCGGGCCTACCCCTTGCAAAATCCGCCTGCAAACCCAATCGAATGGACCTGGCGGAGTGCATGAAAGCTCTTTGGTTTGGACTCTTATATATATGGACGGCGGTGGCGCTCGCGCAAACGACGGCCACGACGACAGCCGCGACCGTAGACCCCAACAAGGTCAAAACGATGATCAAAGAGGCCGGCAAGCCGGTCGAGATCGTGTTCAACGATGGCCGCGTGATCGAGCTCAAGCTCCACGAAGTCTATCACCCGTTGAAGTCCTCAATGACTCTCTCGACGAATACCTGCACGCGCACGCTCGGTGACAAGATGGAATTTGTCATGCCGCTCATTCACCGAAGCCTCATTCCGGTGTGGAAAACCCATCCCACGAAGCAGGGACAATTCGTTCTCGATTTCGATGAGGAGAACAAACGCGACGAAGTGGCCTCCGACTCGGCATTTTACAATCCGATGAAGGCCGCGGAATTCAACGATCGACTCAAAGCCCTGAAGCCGACGCAAATCGACGATCGTCCCTCACACAATATCGCGACGCAACTCGTGGGCAAATTCGGCTGGATGGACTGCGCAGGCGCCTGCCCCGCGACCTTGCTCCCCGAAAGCAAGACCGTTCGGTTCTGGGATGAGAATTTCGAGACCGGGAACGAAGGCGCCACCATGGTTCGCGGAATGGAGGAAATTTCCTTCAACCAGATGACCTCGCGCCTTCAGGAAGTCGATCTCACTTTGGCCGGCGACAAAATTTACTTCGCGAATCCCAAAGAAACCTTCGGCTATCTCGCCCTGTTCTTCTCGGCGGGGATCACCTACCAAATTCAGTGGTACTTCGAAGGTAAGAATTTGATCGACGAGAACGACTCGCTCTGCGAAATGCGCTGGGACGTCGACTTCACTCGCGTCTTCACGGACTTCACGGCCGTAGGCGAGCTCGTAACCAACGTCGAAAAGGCCCGTACGCTCAAGCTCGAGCCGTACCTCTTCGATCCCCGCGACGATGAGCACATTCAACTTCAGTATCCGCTCAGCGCCTCACGCTGGGAAGACGGGGAGCTCCACCGATGAAAAATCTGATTTGGCTCGCACTCGCCATCGTAAGCAATGTCGCGACGGCCGCCGCGCTTTCGCCGGAAGAGTACTTGAACAAAATCTCGGAGCGCCTTACGGGCCGGTGGGCCACGCCCTTCGACTACCAGAAGCTCGAGGAAGTCATGGCGCAAACGAACTGTCGCCAGATCTCGTGCCTCTCGGACTTTTATCGCACTTACGCGCGCGCCAAACTCGATACGCCCGAGTTTTATAACGAGGCGACGCTGAAAGTTTTCGAAAAATTCGGCTTCCAAACGCCCACGCAGCGACCGATGCCGATCACCAAATATTCGAACAACGACACCGACGCGCGCGAGATGCTCCTCCCCTACCGGGTGTTCAAAGAGGATCTCTCGCTCGACACTTTGTTCACCGGCCAAGTTTACTGGCGCCGCCACAACGAGAGCGATCGCTATTCGATGTTCCGAGCCGCCCCGATCCAGTGGGAGAAAACGCCGGCCGAGAGCATTATCATTGGAAATCTTCCCGAGCTGAGCCAGATCCAGACGCAGGAGCTTGACTACACCGGGCATCCGAACATCGCGGGACTCTTCTCGACGAACACGTTCCTCACGCGCTACTGGAACTCGCCGGTGAATTCGAACAAGAAACGTGCGGCCGCGTTCTACCGCATCATGCTTTGTAACACGATGAACCCGGCGCTCGAACGCGAGTCCATGCAGGAGCGCGAAGAAGCGCTCTCGCGCGGTGTTCCCGTCCTCGAAGCGTCCTCGCGCTCGATCGAGGAGATTCACAAGAACCGCCACGCGCACCAGGCCGACTGCGCCAAGTGCCACAATCTCCTCGATCCCGTTTCCTACACGATGCGCCCGATGGAGCTCGGTATCTCGAAGTTCGCGTCGCCCGGCATGCTCCGCGTTTACAACGAGTTTAACCGCACCGAAGAGTACCGCGTGAACAGCTTCGCGGAGCTCGTGAAGAAAGCGACCGAGCTTCAGCCATACCAAGATTGCCAAGTGAACTGGCTCTTTAACTGGGTTGTCGGAAAAGACGTCGCCGTTCATCCGCAGCGCTTCATGGATCTGCTCGAAAGCTTTAAGCGCAACGGCCGCAAAGCGAAGACGATGGTGGAAGAGCTCGTGCTCTCGCCCGAGTTCCGCGGCGAAACTACCAACTACGTCGAAGCCGCGTCGTTCACGCGCGCCAACACCGTCCTGAAGAACTGCCGCGATTGTCACTCGAACTTCTTCAACACCAGCGCCGACGAGATGAAGGCCAAGCTGCGCAAGATCTCGCGCAAGCTGGATCTTCCGAACGACGGCCGCGGACGCCAAATGCCCCCGATCTATCACTGGTGGCAGCCGACCGATGAAGAAGTCTTGTCGATTAAGTCGTGGGTTCAGGAAGGCGCGCCGCTCACTCAAGGCCGCCCGGTGCTCACGCCCTCGGAAGTTCGCGAAATCCTCGGAACGGGAGCAGCGCAATGATGATTCGTACACTGACACTCGTCTTGATCGCGTCCGTGTCGTTCGCGTCGTTCGCGCTCGATCACGCGCTCATGCGCCCAGCTGCGTTTGAGGAAACTCTGAACCGCTTCCCCTCGCCTTACGCGGTGATCGAGCAGTTTCAGCGCATCGTTCCCTACAATCAAGGTCAGTACTCCAATCAAGAGTGCAAATCCGTCGACAAGATGTCGGCACCCGTGATCGGAACGATCGACCCGCTTCAACTAGGTCCGCTCGAGCAGACGCCGGGCGAGCTGTTTTATCAGTACTACATCGATTGCGTGCGAAAACTGGTTCAAGAAGGATTCCAATCGCACGAAAAGGTCGGCATGAACCTGAAAGAGATCCTCGGCGAGGATCTCCTCAAGGAAATCGTACTGACGAACGACGCCTGCAAGGTGCAGAAGGACTACTGCAATGACGAAAAGGTCTTCGCGTCGATCGCGAGCCTGATCTTCACGTACAATGCCTGGTCGAAAATCGATTCGAGCGTAACGAAGAAAATCGTCGATCGCCTGCTCCTTTACCTCGTGGGCCCGCCCGTCATCCTCCGAGCGAAGGGTTACTTCGGCGAGAACAACGTTTTCGGCCGCGATCTTCCCAGTCAGGACGCGCTCTCGAACATGCTGATTGCGATGGCGTCAGAGTTGAAGTCCCCGAGCGGAGAGGAAGCGAAGTTCACCGACGTTTACGGCGAGATCGCCATTACCCTGCGCCTGGGTCCGGCGCTGCAGAACTAGAGGAATGCGAGTATGAAACGCAGAGATTTCCTACATCACACGATGAACCTGGGCCTCGCTCCCTTCGTGCTGGGAGCCTCGCGCGCGCTCGCGCAACAGTCGAACGATCCGAAGGCGAAATTCGTCTTGATCCGCGTGCACGGCGCGATGGATTCGACGCTGGGATTGCACCCAGTGACCACGCCGGTCTCCGGCATCAGCGAGCAAGATTTGTTTTTAGGATACGACCCGAGTCGGTTGGCGACAAAAAGAGTGGGTGGAACCGAAATTGACTTGGGGCCCGCGGCGGAGCCGATCGCGGCTTTCGCAAACCGTATGGCGATCGCGAGAGGGCTGTTCGTCAGCCCGAGTGATTTGGGGCATCCGTTCGCCATTCAGCATATGACCAGTGGGCGCACGCAGGAGTCGGCTCCGTCGTGGGCGGCATACGCCGCATCGACGTGGTCGACTCCTGGCTCGTTCGCGGTCACGAACTCGATCCTTCAGCGCGGAACGCTCAAAGAGTTCCCGACGCTCATCACGAGCGCGATTCGCGCGCAGGCCGTGAACGCGGCGAAGGGCGGCGCCTCGCCCGGCCTTTCCTTGTACCGCCGCCGCGACCTCAGCGTGACGAAGTTCCTCGACTTTATCAACGAGCGCGAGAAGCTCGCGAAGTTCCTCGAAGTTTACGAGCAGGCGACGAAGGACGGAGCCGAGGCCACCGACGCGGACGTCGCCTTCGCGTGCCTGTACTCGGGCTTCACGCGCGCGGCCCAGATCGACATCGATAACTCGGGCCTTCCGAGCATCGACACGCACGCGAACCACGCGGCCGATCACGAGCGCAATCAAAAGATGCGCTGGGAGCGCATCGCGAAATTCCTTGGCCAACTCGAGACCGCGGGAATGCTGAACGACACGCTCGTCGTCGTCATCACCGAGTTCAACCGTACTCCGGGCTTGAACGGAAACGGCGGCAAGGATCACAACAACTCGGACAACGCGATGGCGATGTTCGGTCGCGGCGTCAATGGCGGTAAGGTCATCGGAGACCGCACGCTGTACAAACGCGAGGACGGCTTTCCGTACGCGTACTGGTCGGGTCAGTTCTTGGACTTCTCGACGGGACGCTCGGTGAGCGTGGGTCGCGACGAGAGCGTCCCGCAAGGCTTGCATTTACTGCACCCGGCGGACGTTTGGAGAACGATCGCGGTCAGTCTCGACGAGCGACTGCAGCGCTACGCCGCGCCCGAAGCGCTCTTAGTTCCCGGATTGTTCGCTTAGCGACCGTAGGGCTGAGACTTTAAGAGATTCCACTCTTCAAGATACAGATCGAGATCGGCCGGGATTTGCATCGCGAGCTCCGGTCGCGCGTATTCTCCGCGCACGCCGTCCCAACCCTCATACACGCGCGCGCCTGCGCGCTCTTCCACCAGGAAGTCCGGCACGACGCCGACCTTTCCTCCGCCGCCCGGTATGTCGATCGAGAGATTCGGCATCGCGAGGCCGCTGAGTCTCCCCCAGAGCTCGCGCTGGATCTCCACCGAGTTTTCCACCGATGTGCGGAAGTGCTCGCTGCCTTCCGAGGGATCGCACTGGAACATGTAGTAGGGCTTCACGCGCAAATACAATAGCCTGCGCGAAAGCGCCTGCACGACCGCCGCGTGGTTGTTGATGCCGTTCAACAGAACCATCTGGTTATAAGTCGGAATGCCGTGATCGACGAGGCGCTCGAGCGCCATGGCCGCGTCTTCGGTCAGCTCCTTCGGGTGATTGAAGTGAGTCATAAAGTAGACCGGTTTATAGCGGCGGAACATCGCGACCAGATCTTCCGTCACGCGCATCGGGCAAACGACGGGCATGCGCGAACCGACGCGGATGATCTCGACGTGGTCGATCGCGCGCAAATCGTACAGCACGCGCTCGAGTCGCGCGTCGCCGAGGGTGAGCGGGTCTCCCCCGCTCAAGATCACCTCGCGAACGCCGCGCGCTTCGCGCAAGTACGCGAGCGCGGATTCGTAATCCTTCGAGCCGACGAACGCCTGCTCCTGGCCGGTGAAGTGCTTACGTAAACAATATCGGCAGTACAAAGAGCATTGGTCGGTCACCAGGAACAGAACGCGATCCGGGTAGCGATGAATCAGGCGCTCGCGCGGGGAATGCTTGCGCTCCCCTAGGGGATCACTCACCTGCTGGCCGCGGGTCGTTTGGAGCTCCTCCGAGGTCGGCAGGATCATCCGGCGCACGGGGTCCTGAAGCGCCTGGCGGTCGGCCACGCACGCGTAATAGGGCGTCGAGCGCACCTGAAAGCCGACACCCGCGCTGAGGGCGCGCTCTTCCGAAGGACTCAGTTGGAAGTAGCGCTGGAAGTCGACGGCGGTCGTAAGCCCCGAGCGGAATTGCCACGCCCACGAGCGCCAGTCACTGGCGGCGATTCCGGGGGGCGCCTCGATTTTGCGGAAGTCGAACTTCATGAAACGCAGCAAAGCCCGATTTCTCGGGCTTTGTCAAAGATCTGGGGAACTCGAAGGGTCGGATTAACGATTACGAACCGACGGGAG
>CAYPFC010000109.1:1337-9665 GCA_964409815.1 uncultured Pseudobdellovibrionaceae bacterium | reverse complement strand
AAATTATGTCTCTTTCATAAAATATCCTAAATTCGTATACTTACGGACACACTCATGCCGCTTTTCTTTACGCCACGTCCAGTCCTTATCCCTCAAACAAAGGAAGGTCCTTTTGACCCAAAGGCATGCGCTTTTAAACGGATTTCCGTTCAGATCTCGCGTTTATTTAGACCGACGAAATAGGTTTCGAAGCTTCCTTTGCGGACGGCTTCGGGTTTGATGCGTTTTGTTTGTTGAAACTGGCGCTCGAGATTTTTTGTGAGCTTATCGACATCCGGGCCCTCGAAAATCTTCATGACCAAGTGGCCGCCGGGCCTTAAAAACTCGTCCGCGATCTTCATGACTTGCTGACAAAGCTCGAAACTTCGCGCTTGATCCGTGTTGCGAATTCCCGTCGTGTTCGGCGCCATATCGCTGAGTAAAACGTCGATCACTCGGCCTTCCAAAATCGCCGGGTCGAAATCGAAAGCGTTCATCTCGTAGAATTTGGCGTTCGTAAGCTTTAGCGTAATGGGCTTCAAATCGAGTCCCACGACGAGGCCCTGGGAACCCACGGCGGTTCCTGCGATCTGGGACCAAGCTCCCGGCGCTGCACCTAGGTCGAGCACGAAATTTCCGGGCTTCATGAGTCGGTACTTCTTTTGAAGCTCATCGAGCTTGTAAGCCGAGCGCGCGACAAAGCCTTCCGCTTTGGCCTTATGAAAAAAGCGATCCTTCGGATTAAACGCCATAGGCTTAAAGCCTATAGCACCTCTTCCCTATCGGGTCGACTTTTACGAGTGAGAATGAAGGTGACCACGGAGAAACAAACCGCGCACATGAGGATTTTCACCCAAAGCGCGACGGCTTTGAAGAAAAGCACATAGGCGACGCTCATCGAAATGCCCGCGACCGCGAGAACTTTCGCTTTGGGACGAATCACCCGGTGCTTCTTCCATTCCGCGAGCGGCGGGCCAAAGGTCGGGTGCGAGAGTATCCAGCGATGAAGCTCCGGCGATCCCCTTTCGAAACAAAACGCGGCGACCAGCAGGAATGGAACGGTCGGCATTACCGGTACGAACACCCCGGTCACTCCAATGGCAACGAAGACCCAACCTAAACACTTCCAGATCATCGCGCAACTCTACCGTGCGCCTGGACGGAAGTCCACGTTCGCTCTCTCGCTATCAACCTTCATTCAGAAAAATCCGATATTTACGACGGGAGAGTGCCATATGCAAAGACCTTGGAGCATGTACAACAAAGTCGAAAAACTTCGCGTCGACGACCTTAAGCCCGAGCACGTGAAATTGATTTTGCTCGCGATTCCGAACGCGAAGATGAACGAGTGGTACGCGTGTCAGGAAGGCGATCTTCACTGGCAGCCGATCTCGTCGATCCCGGAGTTTTACGAAGACGTTCGTCAACTCAAGGGCACGGCGCTCACCGACGACCAGGCGCAAGCGATCGGAAAAGTTCAGCCCCCGACCCCTAAAGCCGACGCCGACGCGGAAGACGCTCCGAAAAAGCAAAACGCTCGTCGCCCGCTTTTCGAAGACGCTCCGGAGGATGCGATGATGACGGACCCCGCTTTGATGGTCGATACTTCGCGCACGTCCGAGCGGCGCTCGGCTCGTCGCTACCAGCGCAAACTAATGTTTCGCGTGATTCAAGGCGGAAAATCTTTTCAGACGGAGACCGAAGACGTCTCGATGGCCGGCGTTTCCCTGAACGACCAATTGCCGCCGTGGGTTCCTAAGACGTTTCGCGCCGAGCTTGCTTTGAACAAGACAAACGTTCGCGTGCTTTGCGAGCGCGTGGATGACAATAAACTCAAATTGAAGGACGCGGACTCTTGGGACGTGATCCGTCAATGGCTTGTAAACTGGTGATGTATTTTTTGGCGTAAGAAGAAACCGCAAATTGACGAGCAAGTCAGCGATCTGTTCGATCTCGTCGGACGGCTCGGCGTCGAGCGCCGTCACGCGGTTCGCATACGCTTTCCCGAAACCGAATGTCACATTCACCCGTTCGTCGTTCACGGCGGGACCAACTTGAGAATTCACGACATCAGCGTCGGCGGCTGCTGCCTGATCGATCCGCACGAGGCGATGGGCGCGCAAATCGGAAACGAAATTCTTTTGAGAATGTATTGGGCGGACGGCCACGACGACGTTCGCGCGCGCCTCGCGGCTCGCGTGGATCACCGCCGTCACCTGCAATTTCTGGATCTCAAACAAGAGCGCGTCGAGCAGCTCAAATTCCTGATCGAGCCAGGCACGCGCGGGTCCCAGGTCCGCCAGCACGCCGCCGAGGCCGCGGCTTCCGGACCCGTTCTTCAAGCGCGCGAGATCTGGAGCTCCTACCACGGCGACAACGTCATCATTGAAGATCACGTTCACCGCTTAGCCCAAATCGGGCTTTACGGAGTGCAGTACTCACTCTACCGCAACGCCTGGCCCGTGCGCGACGGCAACGTGCCGCTTTCGCGCCAGGAAGTCGTCAATCTGATCCTCTTTCTTTGCAATATCAATCAGCAGAGCGCGCTGTTAAAAGAGCTCGGCGCCCACCTCCAACTCTTGTCGTTGAAGGGGGCGAAGTGAACTCATCCAACCTCGAAAACTTCCGACCCAAGCTTCGTCCCGGCCGTGTGATTCCGCAAGGCTCGCGCATCGTTTTCGAGACCGACAACCCTTACAACCAGGTCATTCTTCCCATGGCGATCGCCGATTTGATTCTGCTTTGCAGCGGCCAGTTCAGCGTTCGCGAGATCGTCGCCAAGATTTACAAGAAACAAGGCGCCGTTCCTTTCAAATCCATCCTGAAAGCGCTCCACGTCCTCCACCAAGGAGGGTTCTTCGAGAACGCGCACGAACTCGAGCTCAGCTCGGACTTGCAGAGCTGGATGGAGCCGAAGCGCAGCCGGTGGCAGGTTTCATGGCGCTTCGGTCAGCGCATCGTCTCGGAAATTCGCTCGACCGTGGGCTATTACCTCTTCACGCTCGGAGCGCTCGTCGGCGCAATGCTCGGCCTGCAATACCTCCCGGGAAGCCCGCTTTCTCTCGCCGAAACCTGGACCGTCCGCCAAGACCCTTGGCAGGTCCTCTCGAGCCTTTTCCTCGCGAGCTCGGCGATTCTCACGTTCAAATACATCTTGCGCGGCATTCAGCTTCTGCTCCTTACGGGCAAGGCATACAACGTCGCGCTCAAGCTCAGCCCAGTCGGGATTTATATCCACGTCGGCAACGAAGCGAACGATCTTTTCGAAAACCGGCTCTTCACGGCCATGTTCTACGTAAGCCAAATCCTCATGCCCTGGCTCTTCACGTTCGCGGCCGCTTTCTTCGTCGAGCCCGCGACGCTCGAGCTTTTGATTCTTACGTCGCTCTTCCTTTCGTTCTGGGAGCTCAATCCGTTTCAGATCAGCGACGGATTGAAACTCACGCAGGCGCTGCTCCTGCCTTCGGATCGCGACGTGGCCTCATGGCACTTTGAATCGAGCCAACTCTTGAACTCGATGAACGCGGACCACCGACGCCAAGACCAGGACTTCGCGCGCATTTGCGCGATCTGGGGAGCCATCTGGCTCGTAATGTCGTTCTCGGTTCTTCACCAGCTCGCGATCACTTTCGGACCGATGACCCTCGCGGGCGTGGGCCTCTCGTGGAGCTCGGCGCTGCCGACTCTCGGTCTCGCCGGCTGGCTGATCTCTCTCTATTTAGTCGTGCAGGCGTTCGTCGAAATTGTCGTTGTCAGTCTCGTGCGCCCCCATTGGCGAAACATTCGTTCTTCGGTCAAAAAACTCACGACACGCGCGCGTGAAGACTGGAGCACCGAGCGCGTGGCCGGGAAAATCGAATCCCTCCCGCTGTTCTCTCACTTTCACGAGTCGTTTTTGAAGCAGATTATCAATCAGTCGCAAGTTCTTGAGTACGCAAAAGGGACCACGATCATTCGCCAAGGAGACCCGGCGCGCGAGCTTTTCGTTCTCCTGGAGGGCGATGTCGAGATCAGCCGCTTCACCCACCTCATGGAGAACGAATGGATCTCGGAGTTGAGCGCGGGATCCATTTTCGGCGAAACCGCGCTCGTGGACGATCAGCCGCGCAAAGCCCAGGTCGTCGCGAAAACCCAGATCATCGTGCTTCGCGTCCCGGTGGACATGCTCCGTGCGGTCGCCCAAGACGCGAAGAGCATTCGCCACCTCGACGATTTTAGAAACGCGATTCTCGTAAATCAGTTTTTCTCGTCATCGCCGGTTTTCCGCAGCCTATCGATGGAGTCGATCGACTTCCTCTCGAGCCGCGGAACGCTCGAGTATTTCGATCAGGGGCAATCGGTCTTCATGCAGGGCGATAACGGCGACAGCCTCTATCTGATCCTTCGCGGATCGGTGAACGTTCAGGTCCATGACATTCAGATCAAGACGCTTTTTCAGGGCAGTTTCTTCGGCGAGATCGCCCTGATCGCGAATATTCCGCGCACCGCGACCATCGTCACCTGCGAGCCGAGCGTATTCTTTAAGATTTCCTCGGATGCGTTCTGGGAGGTCCTGGTTCAGCATATGGACCTCGGGGTCTTCCTCGAAACGGTCTCGGAATCGCGTTTACGAGAGGATCTGGAAATGGCCGCCCTGAAGCCCACCGGCAGCGATTCATAATGAGACGGAAAAATCGAATTCTCCGCTCTTTGAGCCCATTTGGGGCGGCCTATGCTAATCTTAAAATAGGTCCCATCCTCTCTAAGGAGTGAGTGCGTGAAACGTCCCAGTTTCCGTTTCGCTTTAGCGTTTATCGCTCTTCTTACCGTGCCGTTCATTTACAACTCCTGCCAAGGCGGCCTGCTCGGCGCCAAGGGATTCAGCGCGAAAAGCTCGGCACAACAGTGCAAAGTCCGACTTGAAAAAGGCATCGTCACGAAGCTCGAGCCGATCGGCGATCGTCAACCCACGGTCTTCGCGACTCAGAAAGTGCGCCTGAAAGAGGATCTCGATCAAAACTCGGCGCAAGCGAAGGCCACCGGACCCATCCTGGTTCCCGCGGGTTCCTCGCTTGTCGTACTCATGAACAACCGCTGCTTACAGGAAAACGAGAGCGAACTTGCAAATTACCCGATTTCGAAATCGGCGCTCGCCGCGCACCCGCTGATCCCCGAGCTTCGCCGCCAGGCCTATAGCTGGATTCTGGATCGCGCGTATACTGACGAAGAGGTCGAAACTATTTCCGCGGCCGAGCCGTGCATCGTGGGTATTTCGTGGAACCGCACGTACGAGCATCAGGCCATGGCATTGAACGATCCGGGTTTATTTTATCAATCGCACCTCGGCGCGATTCACGCGCAGGAGTCCTACGATTATTTCTATAACTCGGGCGGCGGGATGGAAAAGACCGGATCTCCCGTCATCCTTGCCGTGCTGGACACGGGCGTGGACTGGCAGCACCCCGACTTGCAGAACAACATGTGGGCGCATACGAACGGCATGGGAATCGACATCACGACGCTGGGCACTTCACTCGTCGACTATAACCCGTTCGACATGTCGAGCATCGGCCACGGCACTCACGTCGCCGGCCTCATGGCCGCGATCGCGAACAACAACACGGGCGTCATCGGCACGATGCCCTTTCGCGCGAAGATCATGGCGATTAAGGTATTTAAGGTGAACACGGACGGCTCCGTGAAATCCGACAGCGTGTACCTAGGAAACGCGCTCGAGTTCGCGACCCTTAACGGCGCGCACGTGATCAACATGAGCCTTGGCCAAGTCAGCGCCGGCGCGAAGACCGACTCGACTCTCGCCGCCGCGATTGAAGCCGCCGTTGCCGCCGGTTCGGTCGTTACGACCGTCATCGGCAACGCCGACAATGGCGGCAATGGCCGCGTGATCGATGGCACGACGTACTCGTCGATTCCCGGGCAGTTCGCCACGCAATCGGGCGTCCTCGGGGTTGGATCGATCGATTCTCAGAACGGCGAGAAGAGCTACTTCTCGCACTACTCGACGACATTCGCGGAAATCGCCGCTCCGGGCGCTGAACACGGCTCAACCGGCGTGTACTCGACGCTCCCGCGCGCGCTTTCTTCTTACGGGCGCCTCGCGGGCACTTCGCAGGCCGCCCCGATCGTCTCGGCCGCTGCAGGGCTAACGATCGGGATCATTCGAGAGGCGTACGGAATGAGCCCGTCGCCGGCGGAAGTTGAACGCTTAATTCTCGAGTCCGCCGCCAAGGCGTCGAACCTCGCGCCGTATTTTAAAGACGGAAACAAGCTCGATCTCACCCGTCTGATCGCGAAGATCAACGAGGACTATCCTTTAACGAAGTCCGGCGGCGGAACGATCGATCTGCCGTCACTGGGCTGCGCGAAGTAAGTCGCGGTCATCCCGTCTCCGCGAATCAAACGCACCTCGCGAACGGACGCCCCTTGAGCGTCCGTTAGTTTTTTAGCGATCCATTCGGCGAGCTGCGGGGTTTCGGGCTCGACCCCGAGATCGACGTCCACGCCGAGCGCGCGGTGATCCATGGCCACAAGAACCGCGTCCAGAGCGGCTCTTAAGCGGACTTCCTCGCCCGCCACGTGAGGCTTAAGGAACCCCACCTCGACGCTGTAGTTGTGCCCCTCTCCGAAGCGCGAAGGCATTCGTTGAGTCTTTTGCCCTATCGCGATGAATTTCCGAAGGAAAAGCAATGTCTCGGACACGGCTATAAGGTGATGAGGCTTTTCGACTGGGCCTTGAGCTTGGAGCGGCCATTAAGGAAACCGAGCTCCATCAGAAAGGCGAATCCGGTAACGGTCGCGCCGGTCTCCACGCACAGTACCTCGGCCGCGCTCGCCGTGCCGCCGGTCGCGAGCACGTCGTCGACAATGCACACGTGGTCTTTAGGCCCTAGAGCGTCGACGTGGATCTGTAGAGTGTCTTTCCCGTACTCGAGCTCGTACGAGTGACTGAAGGTCGAATACGGAAGCTTGCCCGGCTTTCGAATCAGCGCGATCCCGATTCCGAGCTTCATTGCCACCGCGGTTCCCAGGATGAATCCGCGACTTTCGATCGAAGCGATCTTGGTCGTATGTTTGGGAACGAGGGCGGCAAGATGCGTGGCGAGAGCGTTAAGCGCTTCGCCGTTCGAGAGCAAAGGCGTGATGTCCTTAAAGAGAATTCCGGGCTTCGGGAAATCGGGAACGTCGCGGATCAGCTTCTGCATTTGCTCGACGCTCATGACCTGACTCACTCGAAGCTCCACTTCTTAAAGCCTTTTCCCTCGGCCTGCTTGAGGCTGGTCGTCGGGATTTCGTAAACGTTGGCCATTCCGGTGATCGAGCCGCAGACCTGAATATGCATGAGTCCATCGCGCTTTTTGACCGAGGAGTGGATCGGAATCCCTGAGAGCTCCTTCGCCATCGTGTCGAGGCTTATGGGCTTACCCATTCCGCACTGGAGACTGCCGTCGTACTTATAGACCAGCACGCGGTCGCTGTTGACCTTCGTGGCGCCCGCGGCGGCGTCCGCGGCAACCGGCTCGGCGACCGCCGCGGGCGCATCGGATTTGCGGCGGCAGTGCCCTTGCGTGCACGCGGCGAGGACGCTTACGGCTAAGATCAGGGTCGAGATCGCTCTTATTCCCACGGCCAATCCCTCACGTATTTTCTCCAGTTCACCCGGAGCGCGTAGAGATTCGCGTCGTGTGACATGAAATAGACTTCGCTTTTCTTCGGGTCGACCGTCGCCTTGGACGTCACTCCCCGGCCGGGAGCGAACTCGCCGAGCAATTCGCCGGTGCGAGAGTCGAGGAATCTCATCGCGCCTTCCATCTCCCCGATCATCAAAACGTTGCGGTAAAGGACCGGGCCGGTGCCGATACCGCCGGGATTTTCTTTCGACCAAAGTACTTTTCCGGAGGCCTTATCGAGCGCGAGCGTTTTGCCCGAAGTCGATGAGAAATAAAGCGTCGAGCCTGAAACGAGCACCTCGTCGTAGCCGCCCTCGTCGACCGACCACAGGATTCGTCCGTCCGAGCGGGCGATCGCATAGAGAGCGCCGTCGTAGCTCGAAGCATAGATCGTATCGCCGTCCACCACGGGAGTCGCGTCGACGTCGCGGAAGCGCTTGTTACGGTTTAAGACCGCTTCCCACACGACGGAGCCGGACGATTTACTGAGCGCGACCAGCGTACCGTCCGAAAATCCGATCAGCACGAGATCGCCGGCGATCGCGGGCTGGCTTCCTCCGCGTACAGAGATGTTGCTCGCTTCGCGGCGATTATAGATCCAAACGAGCTTCCCCGTTTTCGCGTTGAGCGCATGCGCGACATTGTTTCCGCCGAGGACGTAAAGCACGCCGTTGCGTACAAG
>CAYPFC010000109.1:0-1327 GCA_964409815.1 uncultured Pseudobdellovibrionaceae bacterium | reverse complement strand
CCGCGATCCCTTCCGACTTCAGCGGATACGTCCAAAGCACTTTCCCGCTATCGGGTTGAACCGCATAGAGCTGGCCGTCGCCCGCGCCGAAGTAAAGGATGTCTTCCGCCAGCTGAATCCCGCCTTCGACGCCGTCGCTGATATCCAGGCGCCAACGAACGTTCGTGGTGCCACGGTCGTAAGCGATCACGCCGTCGATCGAGTTGGCCGCGATGACGAGCTTGTCAGTGACCACGGGCGCCGAGCGATGAACACGACGTCCGGCGAGATATTCGCGGTCAAGCGTGTTGCGCACCCAGCGCTTCTCGACGACGAATTTATTCGGGCTGCTCTTTAAGGTCGAGCAACCCGCGGCGAGGATCAAGGTCGTCAAAAGGACGAGAGATCGGATCATGCTTAACCCTGCTGGGGCTTCATATCGAGAAGCCGCATGTATTGCTGGGCGGTTTTGGAGGCTTCGGTTTGCGGGAACTCGCGCTCGAGCTTCTGGTAGGTCTCGCGCGCTTTGCCGGCGTCACCCTTAAGCTCGTAAGTCACGCCGAGCTTAAGCATGGCTTCCGGATGGAAGTACTTAAGCGACTTGGCCTTCAAGATCGCCTCGTAGGCTTTTTCGGCGTCGTCGTACTTCTTGTTCTCGATGTAAACCACGCCCCGGTGCATTTGGTAAAAGCCATTGAGCATATTCTCGGAGCCGGGCTGGTAGCGCGGAATCTCCACAACCTCGAGCGCTTCAGCGGCCTGTTTTTTCTCAAGGAGGAACGCGGCCAAATTCAGGGCCGACACGAGCGCGGCCCGGGTGCCCGAGTGGTCTTTCAACGCGGCTTTCATTTCTTGAACGGCGGGGGCGAAGTCTTTGGCGTAATCCCCTTCCGGCGCCGACTGGCCTTTGTCTTGCGCGGCCTTGGCTTGCTCTTCGCGAAGTTTCTGCTCGGCTTTTTCGATCACGCTTTCGGGCTTAAAGAGCGCTTGGGCGGCTTTGGCTTCTTTTTGCCTAGCGAGGGCCTGGTAGGCCACGTAGCCCGCGGCGATCACGAGGATTCCAACGACGAGCGTGCCGATCAGCTTGGCGTTCGCTTCGACCCACGAGAACGCGCGATCAGAAAGCGAAACGAAGGTGTCGGGGCCTTTAAGGGTTTTTTTATCAATCTTGTTCTTTGAGCTCACGGGCGTACTCCTACTTCTGGCGATTGGTCATTTCTTTTAGTGTCGAGAACGGGCGAGCCATGCGACCGTGGTGATGCTGGCGCAGATTCGCGATCGATTTGATGCGCTTTTCGGCCAAGCGGTCGGCTGCACGATGCGTGGCGATCTTTTCGCTATCCGAGAT
>CAYPFC010000108.1:0-9674 GCA_964409815.1 uncultured Pseudobdellovibrionaceae bacterium | reverse complement strand
CGATGTGATTTCCCGGTGTAAAAAAGGATGCGCTCGGTCGTCGTCGTCTTACCGGCGTCGATGTGAGCCATGATCCCGATGTTGCGGGTGAAGCGCAGCTCTTCAAGCTTTTGGGGATCGGCGATGCTCATAGCATCAAAAGTTATCGGGGAAAGCGGGGGGTCCTGTCTACTTCTAATCGTCCTGGGGAACTTGCGGCATGGGCGCGAGACCGCGCTCAGCCCGAAGTTTGACGTAATCGGCGTGAATCGCCTTCCGTTTCGCTTTCGGAATGCGCTCCAGGCACGGCACTCCGCAAGTGATGAGATGATGGAGGCAAGAGTCGCGGTGATATCTTGTCACGCAGAAGTGCTCGACCGCTTTGACGAGCCGATCCTGCTGATCCACCGGGAGTTGGTAGAGCACGCCCGCCTGCGAGTTGGTCTTGAGATCCGAAGAACTCGGGACTGCGGGCGCTTTCGGCTGTTCCTGGTTTGAAAACCTTCTGAAACTTAAGAAAACTAAAAGAATAATCGTAATTACAAGAAGCACGCGACTCATTTTGATTCACTCTAATCAACGACTTGCAATGGCTCAAGGTCGAGAGTGAAAATCATCAAATGACCAAGACCATTAAGTCCCTCGTCGTCTTGGGAAGCGTGCTTGTAACCACGCATTCCTCGGCCGACTCGTGTTTGAGAAGCAAAGACGAACTCGACCAAGCGAATGCGAAACTCTATCAAACGGCAAAATCGCAGGTGACCAACGGTACCGAAATTCTCGACCGATGCTACAAGGGCACGACCGATTTTCTGGATCGCTGCTCGCGCGAGAAAACCGCGCTCCAGTCTTGTCGCAACGTCGATGAGAAACTCGAGGTCTCAGCGATGGGCTTAAGCGAAGCGGGAGACGCGCTCATCGATCGCTTCGTGACGTACGCGAATTGCCATTTCGCCATGAGCACCTGCTACCGCCGCGGCCCGCTCGCAAAGCAAAGTCTCGCGAGCGAAGTGATGAGCCTGTGCAATGACGGCGTGAATACCCTGCCCGCCGGCGAACAAACGGCCATTTACGACTACTACCAAGCGTATTTCCGAGACCTTAAAGACGACCAATTTAAATGCTGGCGCAAAGCGGGCGACGGCTACGAGAGCTTGGCGGAGAACACCCTAAAAGAGCAGGTCTCTAAGGACCCCGCCGCTCTCGAACAGCAATCCGTGGACTGCGTGGATCACGATAACGGTAACCGTGTGTGCGTATTCACCGCTTCCGGCGGCAGCCGCTTCCGCGAGGTTCCGAACGGCGGCGCCGACGCGATCGCCGAGGGCGCGAGCCCGGCGCGACTGTCCTTTCAAAGCGGAGGCAAATGCAGCGGAACCTTGCTCGGGGATGGCCGCACGGTCGTCACCAGCGGTCACTGCACGTCGAGCGGCTCGGCGGTCAATCCGATCGAAGTCTTCGATTCCACGGGCAAAAGCCATCTCGTGTCCGCGCGTTGCGAAAGCGGTTACAGCACCGGTTACCAAAGCATTTCGAATACGGTCGAAAACGACTTCTCCATTTGCCACCTTGATCAACGAATCATTTCGAATCCCATATACGTCGCGACCTATAGCCCGATGATGGCGGGGAACGGCTGCTCGAGCAGCGGCTTCGTCATGACCTGCGGGCGCGGTTACTTTGAAAACTTAAGTCAAAAGCCCGTCACAATGACCGCATTTCCGGTTCAGCGCGACGGCGTAACCATGGCCGTGGCCGAACCGAAGATGATGTGGACAACCGGAGTACTTCGCTGGGACAACGTCTCAAGAAACTTGAAGTCCGACATGATTTGCACGGGTGGATGCTCAGGCGCCGGCTACTTGGTTAACGAGGGCGGACGCCAGGTCCTTGTCGCGGTTCACGGCTATGACAATCGCTATGCTTCGGGTAAAGGTGGCGGTCCGACGATTCCCTCTGAAGATTTCACGGATATCTACGTGGCTTCGATCGACACCGGCAAGCTCGCCGCTGGCGGTGAACTCTTCCAAACGATGACCACGCTTTAGAATAAAAAGGCCTGTTCGAACAGGCCTTTCAATATAAAAAGGTCGGCTCGAACCGACCTTTAAATCAAATGGGCGACAAAATTTTGTCGCCCGATAAAACCAATTACCAGTTGTAGTGCGAGAAGGCCTTGTTCGCTTCCGCCATGCGGTGAACGTCTTCCTTCTTCTTGATCGCGTTGCCGCGGTTTGCGTACGCATCGGCGAGCTCACCGGCCAAACGCTGAGCCATCGACTTCTCACCGCGCTCGCGCGAGTAGCCGATCAACCAAGTCATCGCCAGCGCCAGACGGCGCGAGGGACGAACGTCGACCGGAACTTGATAAGTCGCTCCGCCCACGCGGCGGCTGCGAACTTCCAGAGCGGGCTTGCAGTTCTCGAGAGCTTTTTTGAAAACCGTCAGGGGCTCTTCGCCCGAGACTTTCGTGCGCAATTCATCAAGCGCGCCGTACACGTGTTTGTACGCCAAGCTCTTCTTGCCCTGGATCATCATCTTGTTAACGAACTTCGAAACGACCACGTCGTTGTAAACGGGATCGGGAAGGATTTCTCTTTTATCGGCTGACTTACGACGAGACATTTATGCTTTCCCTCTTAATTACTTCTTCGGCTTCTTCGTACCGTATTTCGAGCGGCTCTGCAGACGGCCGTTCACGCCTTGAGTATCGAGAACACCGCGAACGATGTGATAGCGAACACCCGGAAGATCTTTAACACGACCACCGCGAATCAAAACCACGCTGTGCTCTTGCAGGTTGTGGCCAATACCGGGAATGTACGAGATCACTTCGAAACCATTGCTCAAACGAACCTTAGCGACTTTGCGAAGCGCCGAGTTCGGCTTCTTCGGAGTCGTCGTATAAACGCGAGTGCAAACGCCACGACGTTGCGGGCAAGCGGTCAAAGCTGGAGATTTTGTTTTGTCCTTCGCAGCCGAGCGCGACTTACGAATCAACTGGTTAATCGTTGGCATATGCCCTTTCCATATGGTTGTAGCTGGTTTCCGAACGGCCGAAATTATCGATACCCTACGCGTGCGTCAACCTAAAGTTCCGTAAATTCAATAGGAAACCCGTTTCCGGGCCCCTTTAGAAAGCCGCCTAGAGCGGCTCTCCGGGTATCCGAGAACCGCTTAAAACGGTCCTCGGAATCTCTAAACTACTAATTTAAGCCGTAATTCGCCGAAGCGCCTTGTCCGGGAAGGAATGACGACGGAGCGGTATCCTCGTCCTCCACCACGACTTTCCAACGCTTGTACGCGCCAAGGCCCGTACCCGCGGGAACCAGACGACCCATGATGATGTTCTCTTTGAGACCACGCAAACCATCGGTCTTCGAGTTGACGGCCGCTTCCGTGAGAACCTTGGTGGTCTCTTGGAAAGATGCCGCCGAAATCCACGAATCGGTGCTCAAGCTGACTTTGGTGATACCGAGGAGCAACGGCTCGAACGTCGCGGGACGTCCGCCCTCTTTGCTGACCTTGTCGTTCTCGTCGAGCAGGTCGAATTTCTCGGCCTGTTCTCCGGCGAGGAACTTCGTATCGCCCGGATCGACCACTTCCACTTTGCGGAGCATGTTACGCACGATCACTTCGATGTGCTTATCGTTAATGCCCACACCCTGGAGGCGGTAAACCTCTTGGATTTCGTTCACGAGGTATGCGCTGAGCGCACGGTCGCCGAGAACGCGCAAGATATCGTGCGGGTTCGACGGACCGTCCATCAGCGATTCACCGGCGCGCACGAACTCGCCTTCGCGAACCGCAACGTGTTTCCCTTTCGGGATCAGGTACTCGCGCTGCTCGCCGACTTCGGGAGTGACGATCACGCGCTGTTTACCCTTCACGTCTTTACCGAAGGTCACGTAACCATCGATCTCAGAGATGATGGCGGCTTCTTTCGGCTTACGTGCTTCAAACAATTCAGCCACACGCGGCAAGCCCCCCGTGATGTCGCGAGTTTTCGAAGTCTCACGGTGAATTTTCACGATGATGTCGCCTGCATGAACTTCCTGACCATCGTTCACGAGCAGCTGAGCGCCCACGGGAACGACGTAGCGGCAAGGAACGTTGCGACCCGGAAGATCCATCGTCTTACCGTCGGGAGTCGTGATCAACAGAGTCGGCTTGCTTTCGCTGCCTTTCGACTCGGTAATCACCTTGGTCGCGAAGCCCGTGACGGCGTCGACCTGTTCGGTCATGGTCACGCCCTCTTCGATATCTTGGAACTTAATGATACCGGTGAGGTCGGCCACGATCGGGTTCGAGTACGGATCCCATTCGGCGAGAACGTCGCCTTTTTTGACTTCGTCGCCCTCTTTGAAGCGCAAGATAGATCCGTAAACCAGTTTCATACGGTCGCGCTCGCGTCCGGACGAATCGATGATTACGATCTCGCCGTTACGATTCATCACGGTCAACTTGCCCTGACGGTTCGGAACAACCTGGCCGCCGGTGAGTTTGATCGTACCGTCGTAACGAGCGGTGTGAACGGATTGCTCAACCGCGCGCGAAGCAGCACCACCCAAGTGGAACGTACGCATCGTGAGCTGCGTTCCGGGCTCACCGATTGACTGGGCGGCGATAATTCCAACCGCTTCGCCCATGTTCACGGTGTTTCCGCGAGCAAGGTCGCGGCCGTAACACTTCACGCACACGCCACGGCGAGTTTTACACGTAAGCGTCGAGCGGATAGTGACGCGGTCGATACCGACTTCGTCGATTTTACGCACGACCTTCTCGTTGATCTCGTCGTTCGCTTTGCACACGACTTCGTTCGTGTTCGGATCGACGACGTCTTCCAGAGCCGTACGGCCGAGGACGCGATCGCCGAGCGGCTGGATGATCTCGCCACCTTCCATGAGGGGACGGATTTCCATACCCACCGAAGTGCCGCAATCGATTTCGGTGATCACGATATCCTGAGCGACGTCGACTAGACGACGAGTCAGGTAACCGGAGTTCGCCGTTTTCAATGCGGTATCGGCGAGACCCTTACGGGCACCGTGAGTCGAAATGAAGTACTCTAACACGGAGAGACCTTCGCGGAAGTTCGCCGTAATCGGCGTCTCGATAATCTCACCCGACGGTTTCGCCATCAGACCCCGCATTCCCGCGAGCTGACGGATCTGAGCCGCGGAACCCCTTGCGCCTGAATCCGCCATGATGAAGATCGGGTTGAACGAGGCGCTGTCGACCGGTTTGCCGTCGACGACGAACTGCTGCTTCTCGAGCTGGGTCATCATCTCTTTGGCAACCTTGTCCGCGCACTGAGCCCAGATATCCACAACCTTATTGTAGCGCTCACCGTCCGTAATCAGACCTTCATCGTACTGATTGCGAATCTCTTGAACTTGCTTCTCGGCATCTTTCAAAAGGGTCGTTTTCTGCTGCGGGATATGGAGATCGTCCACGCAGATCGAAATACCGGCTTGGGTCGAGTATTTGAAACCTTGTTCCATCAAGCGGTCGGCCAAGAGAACCGTGGCCTTCGCACCCGCAAGGCGGAACGTTTTGTCGATCAGGTCCGCCATGCCCTTCTTGTTCATGACTTTGTTCACGCTCTCGAAGGGAACTTCGGAGGGAACGATGTCCGACAAGATCGCGCGACCGACGGATGTCTTCTCGATTTTGCCGTTGATACGGCAACGGATCTCGGCCTGCAGCTCGACGTGACCGAGTTCGTACGCATATAAGATCTCTTGCACGCTTCCGAAAACACGGCCCGTGCCCTTGGCGCCGGGGCGAACGCGGGTCATCCAGTAAATACCCAAGACGATATCCTGAGTGGGATTGATGATCGGCTTGCCGTTCGCGGGGCTCAAGATGTTGTTCGTCGACATCATAAGAACGCGCGCTTCGACCTGAGCTTCGATGGAGAGCGGAACGTGAACCGCCATTTGGTCTCCGTCGAAGTCGGCGTTGAACGCGGTACACACGAGCGGGTGCAACTGAATCGCTTTACCTTCGTGAAGAAGCGGTTCGAACGCTTGGATACCGAGTCTGTGGAGCGTCGGCGCGCGGTTCAGCATCACCGGGTGCTCCTTCACGACGTCGGAGAGAATATCCCAAACTTCTACGCTCTCGGTCTCGACGAGTTTCTTGGCTTGCTTGATGGTGGTCGCGAAACCTTTTTCTTCGAGCTTGTTGTAAACGAAGGGCTTGAAGAGCTCGAGAGCCATCTTCTTCGGCAAACCGCACTGGTGCAACTTCAGGTTCGGACCGACGACGATAACCGAGCGACCCGAGTAGTCCACGCGTTTACCGAGCAAGTTCTGCCGGAAGCGACCTTGTTTACCTTTGAGCATGTCGGACAACGAGCGAAGCGGACGCTTGTTCGGACCCGTGAAGGTCTTGCCGCGACGGCCGTTATCGAGGAGGGCGTCGACCGCTTCCTGGAGCATGCGTTTTTCGTTGCGGATAATGATGTCCGGAGCGTTGAGCTCCTGGAGGCGCTTCAAACGGTTGTTACGGTTGATTACGCGACGATAGAGATCGTTCAGATCCGAAGTCGCGAAACGACCGCCATCCAGCGGAACGAGCGGGCGCAAATCCGGCGGAATCACCGGAACCACTTCGAGCATCATCCACTCGGGCTTGTTCACCGAGTTTTTGAAGGCTTCGACAACTTTGAGGCGCTTCGTAAGCTTCTTGATCTGAGCTTCCGACTTCGTCTCTTTGAGCTCCATGCGCAGCTTGCGCGAGAGGAACTCGATGTCGACTTTGCGGAGGATCTCGCGAACCGCTTCACCGCCCATGGCGGCTTTGAAGTTCGGGCCGAATTCGCCAAGAGCGTTCTGGTACGCTTCTTCGGGGAGGATCTGGCCTTCGATGAGCGTCGTGTCCATCGGATCGGTCACGATATAGGCTTCGCAGTACAGTACGCGCTCAACGTCCTTCAGGGACATGTCGAGCAAGTTACCGATACGCGACGGCAAGCTACGCAGGAACCAAATGTGCGCAACGGGAGTCGCGAGCTCGATGTGGCCCAGGCGCTCACGGCGAACCTTGGTCTGAGTGACTTCAACGCCGCACTTCTCGCAGATCACTCCGCGATACTTCATGCGCTTGTACTTACCGCAAAGGCATTCGTAATCCTTGATCGGCCCGAAAATCTTCGCGCAGAACAAGCCGTCACGCTCGGGCTTGAACGTACGGTAGTTGATGGTTTCGGGTTTCTTCACTTCGCCGAACGACCATTCGCGAATCATTTCCGGCGACGCCAGCGAGATGCGGACGGCATCGAATGATAGCGGATCTTTCGGTTTATCAAAAAAGTTCAATAAGTCTTTCAAAGTATCACCTCATCCTTAATTAATATGGAGGGATCGCGTCGACGCGATCCCTATGTAGTCGCCGGGGTTGCGGGAGCCGCTGCCGGAGTCTCTTCCACTACGTTGTGGGGTTGCTCCGTCAGAATGTCCGATTCCATCAGTTCCACGTTCAGCGCCAAGCTCTGAAGCTCCTTCACCAATACGTTGAACGATTCCGGCAGACCCGGTTCGAGAACGTTCTCACCCTTCACGATGCTTTCGTACATGCGGGTTCTTCCGGCCACGTCATCCGACTTGACCGTGAGGAATTCCTGTAAGCTGTACGCGGCACCGTAGGCTTCGATCGCCCACACTTCCATCTCCCCGAGACGCTGACCTCCGAACTGAGCTTTACCACCCAGCGGCTGTTGCGAAACGAGTGAGTACGGACCGATCGAGCGCGCGTGAATCTTCTCCTCCACCAAGTGGTGAAGTTTAAGCATGTACATCACGCCGACCGTAACCGCGGTCTGGAAGGGCTCACCCGTACGACCGTCGAAGAGGACGGTCTGACCGGAGAGCGGGAGCTTCGCGCGCTTGAGAAGATCTTTAACGTCCTTCTCTTTCGCGCCGTCGAACACCGGAGTCGCCACGTGAACGCCGTCTTTCATACGGCGGATCATCTTCTTCAGCGAGTCTTCGTCGGCGCCCTCTACGGACTTCACGACGTCGGTGTCTTCTTTGAACGTTTCGATGATTTGCTTACGCGCGTCTTCGGCTTTGAAATCGTCGATGTATTTCTCGAGCTGCTTTCCAAGTCCGTGCGCCGCCCAACCCAGGTGGACTTCCAGGATCTGACCGATGTTCATACGCGAAGGTACGCCCAGCGGGTTCAAGACCATGTCCACCGCGGTTCCGTCAGCCAGGTACGGCATGTCTTCGATCGGCAGAACCTTCGAGATCACACCTTTGTTACCGTGACGACCGGCGAACTTGTCACCGACTTGCAGCTTGCGCTTAATCGCGACGTAAACTTTAACCATCTTGATCACGCCCGGAGGCAACTCGTCACCTTTGGTGAGGCGGTCGATCTTCTCATTGAAGACCATTTTCACCGCATCCAACTGGTTACGTGCGCCATCGACGATACGCTGAACTTGGAACTCAAGCTCGCTATCGAGGGGAACGTAAGACAAGAGCTCGAACGGGATCGTCTCGAGATCTTCACCCTTGATGGTTTGACCTTTGCTCAAGAGCTTATCGGAGCCGTCTTCGCTCAGCAGGACGCCGGTCGTGACTTTGCCGATCAAGAGATCTTTGAGTTTATCGAGAGCGTTGTTCTTAATGACGTTTTGCTCTACGCCGAAGTCTTTTTCGAGCTTCTTGCGTTTCGCATCGATGATCGACTGCAGACGTTCGTCGCGGTCGCTCGCCTCACGTGAGTACACTTGCGCGTCAATAACCGTTCCGTAAACGCCAGACGGCACGCGGAGCGAGGTATCGCGAACGTCGCCGGCCTTTTCACCGAAGATCGCGCGGAGGAGTTTTTCTTCGGGAGAGAGCTGAGTCTCGCCTTTGGGAGTCACTTTACCGACGAGAATGTCGCCGGGCTTAACTTCCGCGCCGATACGGATAATACCGGAGTTATCGAGGTCTTTCAGCGCTTCTTCGCCGACGTTGGCGATATCGCGCGAAATCTCTTCCTTGCCGAGCTTGGTGTCACGCGCGACGCACTCGAACTCTTCGATGTGAACCGAAGTGTAGACGTCCTCGCGGATCAAGCGCTCGCTGATCAAGATCGAGTCCTCGAAGTTGTACCCTTGCCACGGAGTGAACGCGACGAGGATGTTTTGGCCAAGAGCCAATTCACCGAGCTCGGTCGACGGTCCGTCGGCGATGACGTCCGACTTCTTCACGCGGTCGCCAACTTGAACGATCGGCTTCTGGTTGAAGCAAGTGTTCTGGTTGGTGCGTTGGTACTTAATGAGGTTGTAAATATCCACGTTCGCGCCGAGCTCTCCGCCTTTGGCGAAGCGGCGAACGACCACGCGGCTCGCATCAACTTCTTCAACCACACCGTCGTTTTGGCAAACGACGCTGGTTCCGGAGTCGCGAGCGACGAGGCGCTCAACGCCCGTACCGACGAGCGGCGCGCGCGATTTGAGCAGCGGAACGGCCTGACGTTGCATGTTCGAGCCCATGAGCGCGCGGTTCGCGTCGTCATGCTCGAGGAACGGAATCAGCGACGCCGCGATCGACACGAGCTGCGAGGGCGAAACGTCCATGAGCGAGACTTTGTCTTTCTCGATCATCTCGTACTCGCCGTTGAAGCGAGCCGTGATGTTATCGAGCGAGATCTTGTTCTTCTCGACGTCCTTACCCGCTTGCGCGATGTAGTGA